>NZ_ASSD01000164.1 GCF_000520715.1 Paenibacillus zanthoxyli JH29 | reverse complement strand
CCGGCTCGTTCTGTATCCAAGGCCCCTCGGCTGCGCGAAGCGCTCGCCGTAACTAGCCGCGACCGCGTGTTTCTGCCGATCCTGCTAGGTACAATCTTTTGCGTGCTGGGGTACGGCCACTTCGGCTCGACGCTGGCGCAGTATTTGGCGCTCAACACCCATTTTGCGGATGGGGGAAAAGCTTTCTCCTACATGCTGTCGTTAAATGCGATTACGGTACTCGTCGTCCAATATCCCGTTGTGCGGACTACCCGCCATTTTCCGCCGGTCGTCCCGCTGATCCTCGGCAATGTATGCGTCTCGGCAGCTTTGATTCTGTTCGGTCTGGCCGGCGGCCTGCCTCTGCTTATGTTCAGCGTCGTGCTGTTCACGATTGGCGAAGTGCTCTTGTTCACGATGATGGACATGCTGATCGACCGGGTCGCGAAGCCGGAATGGAAAGGGACCTACTTCGGGACCATCGGTTTCAACGGTATAGGCAGCGTCATGGCTCCGATTCTCGGCGGCCTGCTGCTTGATCAGTTGGGTGCGAATCACGGACCCGCAATATTCATCCCGCTGGCTCTCATGACTGCGCTTGGTCTGCCCTTTCTCTTGACTGCGCACCGCCGTCTGGCGGAGCAAGAACGTTCCTCTAAAATACATACGGTGGAATACAATGAGCGGATAGGGTGACGATAGATCAACATTTTGAAAGAGGTATTTCGGACGGGGCGCCCTTGCGGCGCCTTTTTTCTATTCTGGATGTTTTGTTGGTGCGATGAATGTTTGGGATTTGACGGAGTGGCAAGGGATGTGATTGGTTTTATTATTATGAATTTTTCATATGGTGAAATGAGATAAGTAGATGATAACCGATTATTACGGAATTGATCGCAGAAGACAGGGGTTGTGAACGTACAAAAAATAGCCTTGTTGACGTGCAACAGGCTATTTTTTGTGTGGGAAGGAATTTAATTATTAATGAGGGCTGTAGATGGAGTAAGCAAAATGATACAGTGAGGTTTCGTTGGAACTTAAAGTGGAATTTGAATTGATTTGTAAAGGAATGATGTCGAAATAGTGAATGGATACCCAGTTATCATAACTATAGAATCCGGAAGCCGGTTGAATATTATTTATGGAAGCGGTGAAAGCGCCGTTGGCATCTGTTGTAGTTGCCGCAGAATATACTTTGTTATTTATAGTGGTTTGAATGACGACAGTGATCGGAACATAGGCTGCTGCCGCTCCGGTGGAATCCTTGGCCACTCCGGATACAGTGATGTAGTTCTTGATCCGGTATTTAGAACCGTAGCCGTAGTTTACTTTTCCGGATACACCGGGATCTGAAGCGACATTGTTTACAGTAACCTGAGTTGCCTTACTGCCAATACTAAGCGTATACGGCTGTGATGCATTGGAGGAGGACAGGCTGATGACTCTGAAATAATAGGTGCCGGCGCTAATGTTAAAGTCTGTGCTTGTATTCTGTGTAATAGTACCCAGCAAGCTCAGGTTCTGATTATAAATGTCAACCTGATATGTTGTGCCTGCGGCCGGGTTGGTAAATGATATAGTAAATTGTTTGTCGGCGCTAACCGTGTATTTAATCCAATCTTGATCAAAATCGTTGTCAATGGTCTGGCTTACCTGAAATGCACCGGTCTTCACATTAGCATAGGCGTAATTATCATCCGGCTCTGCATTATCGTAAGTAGGGGACTCCAAGACTTCAAAATAGAAGGGGTTGGTATCATCGGATCCTGCGTAGGAGTTTACAGCCAGATAATAAATGCCGGCTGGAGCAATCCGGCTTAATTGTTCATTCATTTGTGGACCATAAGTAGATGCGTATTCTTCTACAAGTTGATAGGTATCCAAGTCAAGTCTGTACAAATGCAGATCATAGTCGACCGATGCAGATTGCACAGTTTGGAGAATAGCAGTCAGTTTGCCCGCCGTAGTCGTCTGGAAGGTATACCACTTTTCTCCGCCTTCAACAGTGATGTAATCATAATATACTTGTCCGGTACCTATAGTTAACGCGTTATTCGGATTATCATTGTATGTAGCCTGAACAGCGGATGTATGCAGCTGTCGTTCTTGTAATGCACCTTTAGCTGACTCTTTAGGCTTAGCGGCCTCCGCGATATTCAGCTTGCTGATGTTCCGGACATTCTCTGCGGAAATTTTCTCTGCTGCATTAGTACTGAGATTTACCTGAGGAATTGACGGGACCGATACACCCTGTGCTGATGAAACCCCGCTAAGTATTGTGGAAAAAAATAATGCACCAACCATGATGACCTTCTTGTACATCAAATCATCTCCCAGAAAATGTAATAAATTACATATCGAATTATTCCACGATAATCCAAAAATATCAATATAAAAAAATACACTATACCTTTAGTTAACATAATAATTATTATGTATACTTTAGGATCGATCAAAGGCTTATGTCTCACCCCATTAAAAAAGCCGCCCAAATGGACGGCTGACTAATCTTTATAATTGTAGCGACTATAGATTTTAAAGGACGGGCTCGCTGTATACTTTCTCCTCACGCTTATTCAAAATATTTTCTTCCAGCACCGCGAATTTGTCGCCGTATTCTTTGATGATATGTCTCTCCCCCCATGCGCAGAGTGAATCGAGAATCGATTTCAGGCTCCAGCCGTACTCGCTCAGCTCATATTCCACCTTGGGCGGAACCTGGTTATAGCAGATTCGGTTGACGATGCCGTGTTCTTCCAATTCTCTGAGCTGTTGGGTCAGCATTTTTTGCGTGATTCCCGGCATAAGACGCTTCAGGTCACTCGTCCGTTTCTTACCGTGCGTAAGATGGCACAGAATAACGCATTTCCACTTCCCGCCGATGATTTCAAGGGTTGCTTCCACCGGAATATTATATTTCTTTTGAGTCATTGTTCATCTGCCTCCATAAAGAAATTGTCTTGATTAGGAACTAAAAAGTACCTATAGTACTTAAAAGTACGTACTGTTCAATAATAATCGTTGGATACATAATAACACTATCGGCCGGTAATTACCACACTGGAATGGAGAGAATGTAAATAACTATAGGGGGATTTCAAGAATGATAGATAACCTGCAAAGCAAAGCAACACTTCAAGGCGGGGTTCAAATGCCCTGGTTCGGACTAGGCGTATTTCAAGTGGAGGAAGGCTCAGAGCTGGTTGAAGCGGTAAAATCGGCAATAAAGCACGGGTATCGCAGCATTGATACAGCCGCGATTTACGGCAATGAGAGCGGCGTCGGCCAAGGCATTCGCGAAGCTCTTTCCGAGAACAATCTTTCCAGAGAAGATCTGTTCATAACCTCCAAGGTCTGGAATTCCGATCTAGGATATGCCGAAACGCTGGCCGCTTATGAGACGAGCCTGAGCAAGCTGGGTCTTGATTATCTCGATCTTTATCTCATTCACTGGCCGGTAGCGGGCAAATATAAAGAAGCTTGGAGAGCGCTGGAGACTTTGTACAAAGAAGGCCGTGTTAAAGCGATCGGAGTGAGCAATTTCCAAATTCATCATCTGGAGGACTTATTTGCGGACGCCGAAATTAAGCCTATGGTGAATCAGGTGGAGTTCCATCCTTATCTTTCACAAAAAGAGCTGCTTCAATTCTCCCGCGAAAATAGTATTCAGCTGGAGGCGTGGGCACCTTTAATGCAGGGAGGGCTGCTCTCTCAACCGCTTCTGCAAGCAATAGCTGCAAAATACGGTAAATCGGTCCCTCAAATCATTTTGCGCTGGGATTTGCAGCACGGAGTCATTACCATCCCAAAGTCAACCAAAGAACATCGCATTATTGAAAATGCTTCGGTCTTCGACATTGAGCTGAACCAGGATGAGATGAACCAAATCGATGCCCTGAACCAAAACCGCCGCGTTGGCCCCGACCCGGATAACTTTGATTTCTGATTTCTTAGCTGCCCCCCGCTTTTAGCATTTGAAAAGGCGGGGGTTTTTTAATATCCGCATGAACTCTATTCTGAATTTTTCATATGATGAATTTTGAACAGATTAAGCGATGCATCCTATACTTACATATTCTGTAGCAGAACTTTTAATGGATCTTGGATCGCTTCAATTGGTTTACATAATATTTATTATGTTATGCATGACATCATCAACTAAGAAAATGTTATATAATTATTTTATTCCGCTCGTAAAATCCCTTATTTTTTCAGAGATTTCTTTTGGATGGGAACGATATAAATAATGTCCCGCGTCCAATAAGACCATTTCTCCATGTACAGACTCCTCTACAGATATATGCTGACCGTATTGTTCCATTTTTTTCTTCTTTTCGTACCTTGATCAATTTCGCCTCCTTTAAAGTACGCAAGTGATACGAAGTATTCGATTTCGTAGTATCGCGTATGTGTCCTACTTCTCCGCAATTCATCTCCTTCTTGCTGGCGTATAGAGCTCGTATGATGTCCAATCTTGTTTCATCAGCTAACGCCTTAAATATTTTGACTCTGAGCTCATCATTTATTATTTTTTGAGTAGTCATAAAACCATTGTACTAAGATATTGCTACATATCAAGTCTTTAGAAAAATACCACCATATTCTCCGATTTTTAAGTGAAATGTTTTGATTTTGTCTACACCATAAAATCCGAAGACCCAAACAAAAAAACCGCTATATTAGTACCGTTTCTTGTCCCTCGACATCAACCACCTTGTGGCCCTCCTTCCTATTTTTCGAAATAAACCCCTGCATTATTTTGATTTGTTTAGATCACGACCAGACCAAATACCTTTTGTCACATTGGAAAGCAGCCAAGGAATAGGCTGGCACAGCAGCTTGAACAAGACTCCTCCGATAGCCCCAGTCAGCAGGGTAACAGCGAATCTGACATTCGGATTTTTTCGTAATTGTGTCTGCATTTCATCACAGCAGCTTGGAAACGAAATGATCGATCCGGTTCGTATATATTTCGCCTCTGTCGCCGCTTTTGCCTGTCACCGCCCGGTAGACCAGCCTCTCCGCAAGCGACAGCTTGCTAAATTTCACTTCGCTGCCCAGCACCTCCGCAGCCTTGGCTTGCAAATACAGGCTCTCCGGAAAGGAACGCAGCAGCTCCAGCCCGGCTTTATCCTCCGATTCACCCGCACAAATAAACAAGCCGATTCGCTTGTCTGCCAGAGCTGTTATCTCCCGGTCTACGAACTCGGACATTCGCTTCTGGATTTTCCCGTAATAAATGGACCCGCCTAAAATCACAGTATCAAATCCGGCTAAGGAAGGCAGAGGAGTATGCATTAAATTGACGGTTTCCGCCCCTTCTCCCATCCGCGATTGCAAAGCCAGAGCCGCTTGTTCGGCACAGCCATGCCGTGAAGTATAGAGAATAATGGCTTTCATGGGCTATCTTCCTCTCTGCGAACATTTTTCAACAAGACGGCCATGCAGCAGATCATACCGATATTAAAAGCCGGAAACAGAATCATCTCCACCGGAGATATATATACCCCCGCCCAAACCATTGCCGCCAGCATAGCCGAAATGGAAGTCAGCAATGTCATAGCCTTCACAATGACGACCGATGCGAGCAGATAGCCGAAAGATTCTTGCGAATGAGCATCACTCCGGCCAGAACGGAGCTTGGAACGAGAATACCCAGATCCATGGCCTGAATGACCAAGGTGCTGTAATGCTCCAAGCCCTGCGGCGGTACACCCGAAGTAAGCGAACCCGCTATTTTACCCAGCCAGAGCATCGCCACGGCAAAAGCTATCAACAGCAGGTAAGCTCCGATCACTCTAACGGGAAGACCCGGCCCAAAATGCCCGGAAATCCGGTTGTAGTCGAAAGAGGCCATCGTTAATATGAAGGCATAAAGACTTAACGACATTAAAGCCACATAGATAAGGAATAAGGCATTGTACGATAGAAAGGAGTAGGACATATACGTGTATAAAAAGTAGCCAAGCGTCCCGATCAGCAGCAGTCTTCCCCTAAAGCTTCCCCTCACCGACAGCGTCACGGAAACCGCAAGCAGCGGTATGCCCGCAAACAGGGTGACGGCATCCTGACCTCTTGCCTGCGCCGCCATGGATACCGAGTCGTATTGATACACACCACGACCATCGAGCGCCACCTGTTCTCCCCTTACGGAAGTAAACATTTGCCTGCCCATTCCGCCGCCGGATAATAGACCATACCCCGCCGCAACTGCCGCCAGCACGATGATCAGCATGGACAAAAATAATACGATCCTTCCATTTTTCATCAGCTTCCCTAACGCCTCCGCCCGTTTCTTATAAATGGCCGATCATAATCAGCGTCGTCTCCAGATAATGATGGATTAACCGTTCTTTCTGTTCCACAGGAAGGTCCTTCTCCATCGTCAGACGCAGGATTAGCCCAAATGCCCCGCTCCAGATCACCTGGGCCGTCCGCTCCAGATCATCTTCATCCTTCTCTTTCAGATGCTCGAAGCTGCGGAGCAGCCGGAAGAGCAAGTTTAGCGCCTCTCGCTGCGACGCAGCCCCGCGAAACAGCACAGCCGTATGGGATAGAACAGAAGGAGATTCGTTAAGCATAATGTCCCGGTAACGGACGCCGTCCGCAAGCGAAGTCTCTATATAACGCCGCATCGTCTGCGCGAATACAAGCTCCGGCCGTGTCTCCTTAGCACTAACAGCGTTCAGGTCCGACACCATCTCCAGATAGCCGTGCTCCAGGAGCTGTTCAATTATGGCTTCCTTGCCTGCGAAATAATGATAAATAATGCCCGGCGAATATTCGATGTGCTTCGCAATCTTCCGGATGGACAAGCCCTCCAGCCCTTCCTCCGCCGCGATGCGGCCAGCCGCATCCAAAATAGCCTGCCGCATCTCATCCCGCTCACGCTCCTGCCGCTCCTGGCGTTTCTTCATGGCTCGAGCCTCCTTTCAATTGTCGTTAAATAGTGTTTAGTATGTTGAACACCGTTCAGTATAGAGTTTGCCCGGATTGCTGTCAATGAGCTTTTTCCCCAACGCATTCGCATGTGTAAGCTTGTTGAACAGAAAAAAGGCAACCCGGTTGAATACCAGATTGCCGTACCTGCTCCTGTCTGTTTATTTATTGACCCTGCCGACGTTCAGGGTGCTGAAATATTGGCTCGGGTTGCCCTGACGCGAATTGAATTTTTCCTGGAAAGCTCCGTTCGTATAATCGCCGATCACCCTGTGCCAGAAGGTGCGGGCAGGCGAGTTGGCGCGAATCTGGGATACCTTCCAATCTCCCGGGAACATATCGAACAGCAGATGCGCCGCCCATGTTCCGACGCCGGAACGGCGGTATTTAGGCATAACAAAAAACTCCGTCATGTAAAACTGTCCTTCGCTGCTTCGCAGCAGGCGGTCAACGAGCGCAAAGCCTGCCGGACGATTATCGCATGTAATAAGATAAGCATATTTGTTATGGCCGCTGCTCCAGTAAGCTTCCAGGCCCGGATATGCAGGATATTCCCCATCCAGGTTCACATCCAGGTCCAGGTATCGTGTGAAGTCGTACAGATAGAACTGCATCAGTCTGCTGATAATCTGCTTCCGTTCGGCAGGAACGAGTTCGAGTCCAAGTTCCAAGGGATTCACCTCTGCGTGTCACTTTTTTTGCTATTATTTCACATGATATAACTTTGAACCCTCCGGAGCAAGGCGGGAAGCTACAAGAAAATCCAATCGGAACATGATAAAATAGTAGGCAGAACAAAGAATCTGTGAATAAAGGTGACCTCATGAGCATTCAAAAACAGAGCGACCGCAAACATCTGGAGCAAAAGCTGCCGTCGATGCCTTGGTTCGTACAGCAATTTATCGATTACAAGCTGCCGGACCTCTCTCCTTCCACCCTGCTGGAATACGTGCGGGATTATGAATCCTTTTTCGGTTGGCTGCGCTCGGAAGGATTGTCGGAAGCCGGAAGCCATGCGGAAATTACGCTGCTGGACCTGGAGACGCTCCACATGGACAGCATTGTCGGCTACCGCCTGCACCTGACCACCCGAACGGAAGGGACGAATTCAAAAATTACCGTTTCAAGGAAGCTGTCCTCCCTCCGCTCCCTGTTTCATTACCTCAGCCAGATCGCCGAAGACGAGAACTTCTATCCCCTGCTGAAGCGCAATATCATGGCCAAAGTTGAAATCAAGCGCATTCACAAGCCGAAGGATACCGCGGCCAGGCTGAAAGGAAAAATACTGGAGGAGGATGAGCTGCTCGAATTTGTCGGCTACATCCTTGAAGGCTATGGACGTGATGTGGAAGACAATAAGCAGGCGTATTACGCTTTTCAATTAAACCGCGAGCGGGATGCCTGCATTGCAGGTCTTATCCTCAACTCGGGGCTGCGCGTATCGGAAATCGTCAATATGAATATGGATGACCTGGATCTGAACAACAAGCTGCTGTATGTGTTCCGCAAAGGCCATAATGACGAGACCTTTAAGACGCCTGTGTATTTTCGCGAGCAGGCCAAGGATGATCTGCAGCTGTATTTGAGCCTCCGGCAGTCCCGCTACAACACGCCCAAGAAGGAAAAAGCGCTGTTCGTGACGAAGCCCAACGGCAGCCAGGAGGGCAAGCGGATGACCAAGCGCGCTATTCAAGCCATGATCATCAAGTACGCCAGGCGGTTCGGCAAGCCCTACTTAACCGTTCACAAGCTGCGGCACTCTTTCGCTACCGACTATTATTTGCAGAACGACATTTATAAAACAAAGGAGCAGCTCGGGCACGCTTCCACCGAGACGACCGAGGTATATGCCCACTTGACCGACAAGACGATGTCCGATGCCATTGAGCGGCGGATCGAATCGTGACACAATCGGCGGCTTCACGTATCCTGCGGGATGCGCGAAAAGCCGCCTTTTTCCGCTCGATGAACGGTTGCAGGGGTCTTTAGCAGCTGCAGATTTTGCGGATATGATGATATGATGGATTATGCGGTTTCTATTGTTGTGAATTTTTCATATATTGAAATTTTGAAAAAAGGTTCGTTCCCGCCATAAGTATTCGGCGATTGCGGTCGTATCGTTGATTCCAAACCAGCGCTGCCCAGGCGGAAGACATTCCGCGATGGACCCAGGAAGTTCTCCCCAAATTGCCGCCGCCGCTACTCCAGTTAGCCGTGAAGCCAGCTCCAAATCCGCTTCATTCCGTAACAGCACGATCTTGGGATAAGGTTCCTCCTTGAAGCCTTCCACAAGCACATAATCGTAATGCATAAAAGCCTGTATCAATTCTGCCAGCTCTCTGCTCCTCTTTTCAAAAATAAAAGACTGTTCTTTCCCCGTGATGGCAACCGCCCCGGCGCCCGCCTCCCGCTGCTGCCACGTATCGGTGCCCGGACGGTCGGTTTCAAAACCGTGGACATCATGCTTAATGACGGCAACGCTGCACCCCTTGGCTTTAAGCAGCGGGATCAATTCGCAAATAAGCGTTGTTTTGCCGCTGTTTTTGTAGCCGGCAACCTGGCAGACCGCAGGCCGGAAGGATGAGGTCCCGCTCATCCCACTCCTGTCCGCATAACCGCTTCGGGAGCCCGCATGAGCGCCGGAAATGGGCAAAGCTACGGATGCGGGAGTTTGCCTCAACCGCCCGGACCGCCGAAATCCTCTGCCTAAGACCGTTTCCCTGCTACCCAGAGACCTCCTCATGGCAGCTTAATTACCTGTACCTTCGTCCCGGCAGTCAATCCGCGTTCTTCGGGAGGCACGATCATCAGGCAATCGCTATCCTTGATCGTAACCATGGCAGACGATTCGTCGTTTACGGCAGGATAGGCATAGACGCTCCCGTCGCGCACTTCCAGACAGGCCCGCACAAAGCGGGTATAATTGTTGACCTTGGAATAGTCGGCGCCAAGGATCACCGTCCACTCCGGAAGGAATGGCTCCGCCGACCCCTGCATGTTAGTGATGACCGGATGGGCGAACAGCTGGAAGCCGACAAAACAGGCGCCGGGATTTCCGGAGAGTGCAAGCAGCATCTTGCCGCCCCGCACTGCGGCCGTCGTGACGCTGCCAGGGCGCATGGTGACTTTGTTGAACAGCATGTCCCCCGCTTCTTCGCGCACCAGGTCGCCCATTATATCATAATCGCCGACCGAAACGCCTCCGGTTGTAATCACCAGGTCGTAAGTTTCCAGAGCCATCTGCACCTTACTGCGGGCAAGATCGAGATCGTCGGCAATGGCGCCAAGCATTACCGGCTCGCCCCCCGTTTCTCTAACCAGCGCCTCCAGCATCGGGGTATTGCTGTTGCGGATTTTGCCGGGCTGAAGCGGCTCCTTCACATCCAGCAGTTCACTGCCTGTAGCGAATACGCCGACCTTGGGCCTGCGGATAACCGGCACGCCGGATATGCCGAACGTCGCCAGCACGGCGATATCTCCTGCCGCAATCTTACGGCCAGCCGATAATACGGTCTCGCCCTCGCTTATTTCCAACCCCTGCGGTGTAACATTGCGGCCGCTTGCAATCGGCTTGCGGATACCGACATGGGGGATGCCGTCAAGCTCGCGGATTTCCGTCGCCTCCAGCATAACGACAGCGTCGGCGCCCTCTGGAACCTGCGCTCCGGTCATAATCCGCGCCGCTGTTCCGGGGATAATCGTCCCGGACGGCACCGAGCCGCAGGGGATATTGTCAACTACTTTCAGCCACACGATCCCGCCTTCGCGGCAGTTTTCTGTATCTGCGGCGATTACAGCATAGCCGTCCATTCCCGAACGATTGAACGCAGGGATAGGATGGGGAGCCGCTATATTTTCCGCTAAATATCGCCCCTGAACCTCTTCAAGCGGAACGGTCTCGGTTTCAAGCCGCGTGGCGTAAGCCAGGATTCTCTTCTGAGCATCCTGTACCTGCAGCGCCTTCCGCCCAAACTTATTGTCCATTGATTCCCGGTTTGCCATTACTGTTCCTCCCGATTCTGTTCTCAATCTCATATAACCGCCTAAGTATTACCAAGCCTAGATTTCTCGCTTTATTGTATCACACAGAATTTAATGTTCCGAGCCCAGCAGCCGATGCATGGACCGCATAGACATAGAAAAAGCAGGAATACGCAATGGCATTCCTGCTTATCGTTGTGTCCAACTTTCCATTTTTGATTCTGGCGCTTACACGCCCCGGATGACTCTCACGTCACCGGGAATGATTTTTTCTCCCTCATAGAGCATAAACCGCCCGTTCTGCCATTCGATCCGGAGCAGTTGCCCTTCATCCGACTGGTACTGCCATACATGCTGGTCGCCCGCGTTCATAAAAGAGGTCTGTCCGGAAACCGACACATGGCCCTCATACTCTTCCTCCAGATAATATACAATATCATCCAAGTTCATCGTGGCGGGAACCTCTGTTAGACTGTCCATGCGGCCGTCAATAGCCTTATACAGCGCATATCGCAGCTCTTCCCTCTGCTCAATATGCAAATAAGCGATTGCCGTGCCATCTCGCAGCGTCAACAGTGCCGCATTCCGGCTGAAATTGCTTACGCGCCCCGTCACCTCGTAGGTGACGAGCGAGACTTCGCAAATATCACCGGGCGCCAGCTGCAGCATGCTCTTTTCCCGCAGCGGCGGTTCATCCTTCGCGAACAAATTGCCAATACGCTTCCATATACTCATCAAGGTATCCTCCCTCTCATGAACACGTCAGTACAAAACGAAGGAGAAACGGCGCCGCCGTCTCTCCTCCGCCTGTATACCCGGACCGCTAACCTTCGCGGGAGTTCCCGTTATTGTTTCTCGTATTGCTTCATCAAGGCGGCGAGTTCGTCTTCGACCGCCTGGTCCTTGCCGAGCTTCGCGAACTCGTCGTCCAGCGATTTGCCCTGAGCGCTCATCTCGTTGCTCGCCTCCGCATGCGCTTCGGCCTGGAGCATCTTCTCCTCCATCCGTTTCAGTCCGGCAGTGGCGGAATCGGAGCTGAACCCGCTCATCGCTTTATTGATTTCGGTCTGTGCCTTTGCAGCGTTATAGCGGGCGACCAGCGTCTCGCGCTTGCTCTTCATTTGATTAAGCTGCTTGCGCATTTCTTCCAGCTTCGCCCGCAAATTGTCCGCGGAAGCCTTGTTCTGGTCGTAGCTGGTCTTATATTCCGTCAGCTTGCCTTCGGCGGTCTTCTTCTCTTCCAGAGCCCGGCGGGCGAGGTCGACGTTGCCTGCCTGCGCAGCGGTATGCGCCTGCTGGGTGCGCTTATTCACCAGCGCTTCCTGCTCTTCGTAAAGCTGCTTGAATTTCTTCTCGATCGCGATTTGGGCGGCTACCGCCTTCTCCGCATCCTCCAGATCCTCTGTCATATCACGGATATATTGGTCGGTCATCTTGATCGGATCTTCAGCTTTGTCAATAATTGCATTGATATTGGATAAGGTTAAATCGCGCAATCTTTTAAAAATCGACATGGTTCATTCCTCCAAAAGATGGTTTATAAATGCTCGTTGATATGTTCTACGCAAGAAAAAGCGGGCGCGTTTCATTTTTTAAAGCTTGTCCGCCAAATATTGTTCCACCTTGCGCTCTACAATCTCTACCACCTGTGCGATTTGTTCTTTGGACAGATCGTCGTAATGAATTCCCATGACAACCGTTACCGTTCTGTTCAGCGCTTCGGCAACTCTAATAGCGACCGATTCGCTGATGGTATGCTCCTTATGCCCGGGCACGGCCGAAGTCGCCGCCGAAACGCCGTTCCCGCCCGGATAAGCGGTGCTGGCAGCGCCGATATGCCGGACTCCGCCTGTAATCAGCAGCAAAATATCTTGTCCCACCGCTGTTTCGGACAACAGGATATCTCCCGGATCAAAGGCTCCCGAAGACACGGGCATTCCCTCCCCTATTTTATTAACCGTTTGCTTAGATAATACCCCGTATTTCATCCAGAGAAGCTATATTCTCTTCGATCATAAACTGACGGAGGTCTCTAAGCAAGTCCTCGCCTGCCCGCATATTCATAAAGTTATAGGTGCCCACCTGAACCACGGCTGCTCCCGCCATAATGAATTCAATGATATCCGTCGCGGAGGAAATTCCGCCCATGCCGATGACCGGTATTTCCACTCTTTGGGCCACTTGGTGCACCATTCGCAGCGCAATCGGCTTAATAGCCGGACCGGACAACCCTGCGTACAGATTGTTGAACACGCTGCGCCGGCGCCGCACATCGATTTTCATTCCGGAGATTGTATTGATAAGCGAGACAGCGTCCGCCCCTTCTTCCTGGCACATGATCGCCATATCGGCGATATCCTCCGCATTCGGCGATAGCTTGACTGACAGGGGCAGTCTCGTTGCCTGCCGGACGGCCCGCACCAGCTCACGCGCGTCACAGGTTCGGATGCCGAAGGCGATTCCGCCTTCTTTTACATTCGGGCAGGAAATGTTCAGCTCAATCATATCAACCGCTTTACGGCTGCGGGCTTCAGCATCCTTCTGAATCTGCTCGGCTCCGGCGACGTAATCCTCGAAGGTATTTCCCCCCAGATTCACGATTCGCACGGTGTCCAGCGTCTCCCAGTACGCACATTCTTTGTCTAAAAAAGCGGCAACTCCCGGGTTCTCCAGCCCGACGCTGTTCAGCATCCCTGATGCCGTCTCGTACACACGGGTCCCCTGGTTGCCCGCCTTGGGCTGAAGCGTCAGCCCCTTGCCGGAAATGCCGCCGAGCTCGTTCACGTCATAAAATTTCGCATATTCCTTGCCGAAGCCGAAGGTTCCTGAAGCCATGACGATCGGGTTCTTGAACGTGACGCCGGCAATGCGGGTGCTCAAATCGAGTTCCGTATTTCTAGATGAAGAATCTCCGATTCTAATCATGGAATACGACCTCCTCCGCCAAAAATACCGGGCCGTCCGCACAGGCTTTCCGCTGCCCGTCCTTACAGGATACGCTGCAGACGAGGCATGCCCCGATTCCGCAGGCCATGCGGTTCTCCAGCGACAAATACACGTTCACCGGACTTCCCGAGGTAGCCGCGGCGATCCCTTTAAGCTGGGCCGCTTTAAGCATCGGATGCGGTCCGCATACGAAAATATGGTCATACTCCGCAAAATCGACATTGTCCAAAATAATACCGCCGACATCGACCGTTAGTTTTGCCGCATAGGGGCGGAACTCCTCCGTCTGAAAAGGCTCGCGGCTGAAGCCAAGGTATACGTCGCAGCCAGGAATCTCCCTGGCGCAGTACAGCAGCGGCGCGATGCCGATGCCCCCGCCAACCAGCGCAACCCGGCCTGTAACAGCCGGAAAGCCGCTGCCGAAAGGTCCTTCCAGATTAATGGAGTCACCGGGAGTCAGCTGAGCGAACAGCTCTGTGCCTTCCCCTACGACATGATACAAAAACTCAATGCCATCGTCTTCCACCTGATGTATGCTCAGGGGTCTGGACAGGACAGGATAGGCTCCCCACGCCCGCAGCATGTAGAATTGGCCCATCTCGCCGCCATAATCTCCGCTCACCCGGAGATGGTAAACATTATCCGCCAGCCGCTCGTTACTTATAACCGTCCCCACTGTATCAAGCTCCTTAAAATTTTATCTTATTAAAGATGCCTGAGAAGCACAGTAAAATCTGTGATCTTCTTCACAATTAGTGATCTTATTTTCGAGAACCGCGAGCATCCGTTATTAACAGTATACACAGATTGGAAGCTTCAAGAAATAATGAATACGGGTGTAGGAGTTAGTATGTTTTGCTCCCGGTTGTGGAATAACAAACGTACTAATGTCTGGATTTGAAAGGAGCGCAAGATGATGATTAATGCCCGCTGTGCCAGAATGATCATTTTGGGCCTTATTTGTGCATTCATCTGCTGTCTCGCAGGCTGCTCGCCTGATTCGGTTACGCGAACAGAAGCAGCGGTTGCAGAAAGCGAAACCGGCGGAAGCCAGATCGCGTGCCGCGACGCCGGGACGGCCGGAGATTCTCTGGAATGCCCTGCCGCAGCGAATGGAAAGGACTTCGACCGGAACCGGAACCGGGAACCGGCCAGCAAACCCGCTTACGCGCCGCTGACTCTCGGACAGCTCATCCGCAAGTACCCGAACGCCATCAAGACGAACGGCCCCCGAACCAAAGAGATCGCTCTCACCTTTGACGACGTTCCGGACCCCAGGTTCACGCCGCAGATATTGAATGTCCTCCGGAGGTACCGGGTGAAAGCCACTTTTTTCATAGTAGGAAAACGGGCGGCCAAGCATCCCGCGCTTGTTAGACGCATCGTGAGCGAAGGGCACAGCATTGGCAACCATTCCTACAACCATCCCCAGTTCACCAAACTAAGCTTGCGTCAATTCCGTTCCCAAATCTTACGCGCGGAAAATATCATCAATAAAATAGCCGGATTCAGACCTCGCCTAATCCGCCCCCCTTACGGCGAAATAACTGAACAGCAGCTCAAATGGTCCGCAGCCCAAGGTTACAAGCTGGTTAACTGGAATGTCGACTCTCTGGATTGGAAAGGATTGTCCCGCGAGCAGGTTAAGCGCAATATTTTGTCGCATGCCGGTAAAGGGTCGATCATCCTTCAGCATGCCGGAGGTGGTACAGGCAGCAATCTGAAAGGCACCATTGAGGCGCTGCCCGATGTCATTGAAACGCTCCGGCGCAGAGGATACACCTTTGTCACCGTACCCGAGATGCTGAATGTGCCGGAACAGAAATAGAACGAGCAGCAGCTCATTTAGACAAGAAGAAACGGCTTCGCCGTCCTTTTAGGGACGGCACCGTTTCTCGTAGAAATATAAGACAAAATGATAAGAGCTCAGCTTATAATTTCTTAAATATTGCAAAAAAAGAAACAAAGCGGGCCTGCCAGCCTGACTTTGTTTCTAAATAATACGCTATTTAATCAGATACAATTGCACATATTGGTAACCGAAATCGGAGACGAAGCTTTGGCTTCCGGGTATGAAAATGTCGATACGGTTGCCTTGTATGGCGCTTCCTTTATCAGACGCGGTTGCCACAAAAGCCTCCTTCGGCAGGCCGGGATGAGAATACCCTGTCACCAGCACCTTCGTTCCCAGCGGAATGACAGCCGGATCGACGGCGATCGTCCCAAGCTTCAGCGGATTGCCAAAGTAATCAACGGCCCCCCATTGGCCGTTCTCGCTTGCGGCGGAGGAATAGGCGGTCGCTTTAACCTGCAGCGTTTTTTCATAGTTAAAGGTTTTCCCCCATGCCTCAACCGTCTTCGAATCCGTCTCTGCGGCCAGCGGTACCGCCCGGGGTATGCTCATCGCCTGCAGCCTGGTTGCAGCCGGGGATGCGTCCGAATCCGGATCGGGAATCACCAGTCTCAGACCGGGATACAAATTAAGCGGATCAATATCCGGATTCGCTTTGATTAAGGTACTTACGTCCACGCCGTATTTTTTGGATACCGTATAAAATGTCGTCTGATTCCCTGCAACATGTACCCTGTCCGCATACGCCGGCGAAGCGACCAACAACGCTCCAAGGCCCAAAATGGCGAAGGCGGATTGTATCGATGATTTTCCGAACTTCATAACTTCCTCCTCTGCTTCCTTCACGAAAAAGCGTTTATGTATTTCATACAATCGTCGGCCATTGTTCTATTGCTGCATCCGGCAGCTCCGACATTTTTTAATATATCACAATTTTGTAACCATTTCATTTGTAATTGTTACCACTTTGAAATATTTAATTGAAATGCACGGCACATCCAATATATTTTACACTGCGTTAACAATCAAAGCTGCCATAGAAGGTAAAATAAATAGGAATCGTCCTTGGTATCCATCAAAAAAGGAGATTAATACATTGTTTTCACCGTATGTTAAAATAAGAGGATATCACCAGAATCGACCCATTGGTTATGAATTTGGAGGAGTCATGAGCGAAGAAGAGAAAAACAACATTCACAGCAGTCCATCCGCCGCTTATCTGAACCGGGATCTGAGCTGGATTGAGTTCAACCGCCGCGTTCTGAGGGAAGCTCAGGACCCGAGTACCCCCTTGATGGATCGGGCCAAATTTCTTGGCATCGTCTCAAGCAATCTGGATGAATTCATCAGTGTGCGGGTTGCGGGCATTCAGGATCAAATCCGAGCGGGCTATACGAAAAAAGACTTTACCGGTTATACTCCTTCCGGCCTCCACCAGCGCCTGTACAAGCGTGTCGGAAAAATTGTCGCTGATCAATACCGGACCTTCCGGGATATTTCCCGGAGTCTTAACAAGGAAGGCATCATACTTGTCGATTACGAGGACCTTACCAACGCCCAGGAAGCCGCGGTGGAGCAATATTACCGGGATATCATTTTCCCCGTATTGACGCCGATGGCAGTGGATCAGAGCCGGCCTTTCCCGCTTGTCCACAGCCTGTTTATTTATCTTGCGGTCGTTCTGACGAAAAAGCATAAAGAGCATGAAGAGTTCTTTTTCGCCATCCTGCAAATCCCGTCCAATCTGCCGCGCTGCATTCCTCTCCCGCATCGTGCCAACAGCAAGCGGAGGCAGTTCGTCTATATTGAGGATGTCATCCGCGCCCATATCGGAACGCTCTTCAGCGGCTATCATCCGGTCGCCGTCAATGAGTTCCGGCTTACGCGAAATTCCGATCTCAGCATTGACGAAGAAGGCGCCGAGGATTTGCTGGAGGAGATTGAAAAGGAACTGCGGAAGCGCCGGCGCGGCGCGCCGGTCAGACTGGAAGTCCAAAAAGGCATTCATCCGTACGCTCTGGAGCAGCTGCAGGCCGAATTTGAAGCCGAGCATTTTGTGTATGAGATTGACGGTCCGCTCGATCTCGGATTTCTGCGCCAATTTACCGGAGGCTTCAAGGGGCTGAGCTCCCTGAACTATCCCCCAGTCGAGCCCGTCTATCCGGCTGAGTTCGAGGAAACCGAGGATTTCTTCGAGGTGCTGCGGGAACGCGACGTGCTGGTCTATCATCCCTACGAATCATTCGAGTCCTTTATCGATTTTATTACCCAAGCGTCCGAGGACGATCAGGTCATGGCGATCAAAATGACCCTTTACAGGGTCAGCGGCAATTCGCCGCTCATTACCGCGCTCGCGCGCGCTGCGGGATCGGGCAAGCAGGTAACCGTAGTGGTGGAGCTGAAGGCGAGGTTCGACGAAGAGCGCAATATTGCGTGGGCCCGGAAGCTGGAGCAGGCGGGCTGCCATGTGGTATATGGATTGGTCGGCCTGAAGACCCATGCCAAGATTACCCTGATTGTGCGTCAGGAAGGCAATGAGTTGCGCCGTTATGTGCATATCGGGACCGGAAATTATAATGAGAATACCGCCAAATTGTATACCGATATCAGTCTGTTCACCGCGCATTACGAAATCGGGCTGGACGCTTCCGAGCTGTTCAATCAGATCACGGGATATTCCGCCAATTGCGAGTGGAACTCCTTCTTCGTCGCTCCGGTCAGCTTGAGCAATTCGCTGAAGAAGCTGATTCAGCGGGAGAGCGAGCATGCGGCGAACGGCCGCCCGGCCCGTATTATCGCCAAAATGAACTCTCTCTCCAACCAGCAGGTGATCGATGATTTGTACGAAGCGGATCAATCCGGCGTCTCGATCGACCTGATCGTTCGGGGGGTCTGCTGCCTTCGTCCCGGAGTTCCGGGTCTTAGCGAACGGATAACGGTACGCAGCATTGTCGACCGCTTCCTGGAGCATTCCCGGATATACTATTTTGAGAACGGCGGAAACCCTGAGGTGTATTTATCAAGCGCGGACTGGATGACTCGCAATCTGACCCGCCGGGTGGAGTTAATGTGCCCTGTCCGGGATAAAACAGCCCGTGAACAGGTGTTTCAGATTTTGGAGATGTCCCTTAAGGACAATCAGAAATCAAGCTTCCTGCTGCCAAACGGCAACTATGAGCGGCCAAACGACAAAAAGGCCCCTTTCCGGAGCCAGTTCGCCGCTATGAATGTGGAGAGCTGGAAATATGCTCAAGCTTTACCTTCAGACCCCATGCATTCCTGAATACCTTGAGGGCTTCGTCGATCTCCTCCAGCTTTAAGAGAGACCGCTGATTGCCTAGAATTTGGATATCAAGACTTCCCCCTTTCAAGCGGGGGTTAACCTGCTGCTGTATTCCGGTTTCGTTGTTATCCAGGGCCGCGCTCAGTTGAACAAGCGAACCCAGCTTATGTATCCACTCCTCGTCGGAGGCCAGAAGAATGTCCTTATGCTCAGTGGACAGCTTCTGCTTCCGGCTTTTTGTGCTGTATGACGCGATTAGGCTGCACAGAACGAGCTGACGGTGCGTAAGTCCCCGGATCGGCGAGTTCATCAGCCAATAGCGGGTATGCCGCTTGGACTGGTAATAATTAATATTGGTTCCGAGGCGGTAAAGCATGACCGATACATAGATGAGCATTTCCTGCTCCTTCGCATCCCCTTCGACTTTGAGGGCCCTATATAAGCTCTGCGCGATTTTATGGACATCATTTAAAAAATCGGCCGATGCCTCGTTGTTCAGACGCAGCAGCGTTCCGAGACTGTACTCCAACGCGCTTGCGCGTACCGGGTGATCCGGTTCCAGCAGATCGTGCAGCATCCCCTCACGCAGCCCTTCTCCGCTAATGACGGCTTGTCCGGCTCCGATATACTGATAGACGGTGTGAAAAATAATCAGGCCCGATACGATAATGTCAGCCCGGCTCTTCGACAGGCCATCGAGATTCTTTCGCTTGTCGTATGACATCGCGGGGAGCGTCTCCATGAATTTTTTTATCGTCTCGCTATACATTGTGTATCCATGGGAATTAGGAAGGGAATATTTGCGCCCCTTCTGATCTATCTTGCCAAGCGTCCGCAGCGTCCCTCCGAGACCGTATAAGGGCAGCCCCTTTCCAGTATGAAGCCATTCGCAGTCTTCAAGATGCTCGCGGACAAAGGCTTCCAGCTTGCGCACCTGCTCCCCGCTCCAATTGCCTCCATTGCCGAATGTCACATTGGTGTTGACCGCTCCGAATGGAAAGGAAATGCTGTTTCGGTAGCTCCGATTTTGAAATAGCGTAATTTCCGTACTTCCGCCGCCAATATCAATGACATAGCCGTCATTGACATCGAAGGCGTTGATGACGCCGAGAAAGCCGAAATAGGCCTCCTGGTGCCCGCTGATGATCTCGATCTCCATCCCCGCTGCATCGGAGAGAAACGCGGTGATCTCTTCGGAGTTGGCCGCATTCCGGATTGCAGCCGTTGCGCCTACGCGGACCCGGGCCACGTCGTATACACGGCAAACCATTCTAAATTGCAGGAGGACCGGAACAATCGTTTCCAGCGTCTCGCGTTCCAGTCGGCCCTCCTTAGTGATCTTCTCGCTCAGACGGGCGGAATATTTAGATTCTTTGATAATCCGGTACCCGCCTTCAGGCGTTGTTTCATAGATGACAAGTCTGATGGAGTTCGAACCGATATCAATAATACCGATTCGGCTAAGGTTGTTGTTCATAAGTATGTTTCCCCTTTATTTATCGCTGAGCATAATTATACATCTTCCGGGCACATATTTACATTTTAAACGTTTAACATTTTTCTAAACGAATCAAATCTTAATTGTTGGAAATCGTAACGCTTCCCAGCGGGAAACGCCCGTCCGTCCGGCGGCTGCTGATGGCAAAGTCAACGCCCGGCAGCCCGCTGTCCGGGTCGAGAATAGCAGCCAACACCGTGTAGCGCCCTCCCGGAAGCACTGCCGGCAAATTTAGGTGGACGACGGCTGTGCTTGCGCCCGGCACCCAGGTCCTTATATCTGTGGAGCTGCGGACGGAAGCTTTGACGTTCCCTTCTTCGTCCGCCAGTGAAATCTCTAGCGGCCATTTGAAGTAAAAGGGCGCCGTTCCGCGGTTGGCGACGATCAGCTTGACATGCAGCGTCTCGCCCGGCTTTCTCTTTTCTTCATAGACCGCCTTCTGGATAACGAAGCGGTAGCCGATGGTGCGGAGAAAGCGGTCGATATTCGCCTGCAGCGGGCCCCCGGGCTCCTCATCCCAAGGCGCGGAGGGACCAAGCCAGGATACATGGGTCAGCCAGGCCTGCCGGATCGTTTCTTCCAGATTCCCGTCCGCAAAAAAGACACGCGGATCTCCCGAGAATTCGCCTCCACTGGGTGATTTCACCCAGAAATCCCGCATGGCCGGCTCTTTGTCCTTCGTCAGCCAAGAGGTGTAGCCGCTTGTGTACCAGCTCAGGAATTCGTCAATGGTCGCGTCATGCTTGCCGAAAGCATCATTATACAGCCCCATTCCATAACGCGCTGCAGCCTCTGTCGGACGGCGCATCAGCAGCGGCTTGGCGCTGAAAAAGCGGACATACGGCTCTATGTACTTGTCCGTTATGCTTCGGGGCGGAAAAGGGATGCGGCCCGGTTCGGAGTTCATCGTATGCCACTCCCCCCAGTGGCCGACGCTGCCAAGCTGAATAAAGGCAACGGCAGGATCATGATTATAGCGCTGGGCAAGAGCTTCAATCAGCTTCCGGTGCGAATGGATCAGCTGAGGACTGGAGTAGTCAGGACTGAAGCCTTTTCCGTAGGGCAGATCGTACCAGGTTCCCCTCTCTCCGGTTTCCTTATACAGCCAATCCGGAATGTCGAGATGACGGTCCGCCCTGGGATAATCCAGCACCACCCGAAGCACAAACCGGACACCTCGCTCTCTCCAGTACTGAAAGTGAAAGGTCTCTTCTATGCCGGCGAAATTATATTTTCCCGGTTCCGGCTCCAATTCTCTCCAGGTCAGATTGGCATGCACAAGCGTAACCGGTTGAAGCACTCCCTCCGGGTCGCGCGCGTCCGCTGTAAATCCCGTATACGGATTGTGCAGTACGGTTC
>NZ_ASSD01000163.1 GCF_000520715.1 Paenibacillus zanthoxyli JH29 | reverse complement strand
AAACTTATAAAAGCGTTGATCAAACTCGGCGTAGAGCGGATTCGGATTGTGCCTGGTATGGTGAGTCAGCCGTTCTACCGCCGTCACCACTGCTTGAGTGGATAACAATTCCAAGGCGATAAACTGCTCTTGAATGACCGTAATCAAGAACAACAGCGCCTCTTGGTACACATGGAGAGTCGCATCTAGCATGCGGTGGTGAGATGTAATCGGATGTTTGAGTGTTTTGACCACCTTCATGAGATACGCCTCCATCGCAAGTTGATGGATCTAGCATAACACAAGAACGTATGTTTGGTAAAGCAGACGTGTCTACCCCCGCCTTCGCTGTTGGCTTAGAGCTGGGGGACTGCGACACTAAATCTGTTCAATCGCCCGGATTCTCATAATATCAAGGGTTCTTTCCTGACAGGTTAATGCAGTATGGCAAATGATTTGCGCCCCTTTTAGCATTAATTCTCTTGAGCTTTCCGGGAACCATCCTTCAAAACATATAACAATTCCCACCTCAATGATATCAAAGACTTCTGAGCTCGTTCCACTAGAAAAAATTTTGGATTCATGATCCGTAAGATGCCTTTTCCTTTGCTTTCCAATATATCCTTATGGCCCTGCTACGATTGCGGTAATATAAAGATGACCGTTTTCTTTTTCTGCAATGGCTCCAACGAAATGGCAATTTGCATTTTTAGCAATTTCAATGAGCCTGTTTGTTGTATACCCGTTAGGAATTTCTTCTGCGATTTCCATCAATTCGCTCGCTGAGTCAAAAAAATAACCTGTTGAGAATAACTCAGGCATAACCACCAAATCAACCGAATCTGCCGAATGACTGATTAGCTTCTCAATGGTGTCTAAGTTTTTTATAATATCCCTTTTTTCCACATTCATTTGTAAAGAACCAATGATCATTTCATTAACCTCCCGCATAAAATCCTCCAACGGCGTTCAAGCTACCTGGTAGTGCTCCAATAAGCACTTTAAACTCCAGGAGGCGATAACGAATGGCAAAACCGGATAATCGGGCAGACAATGTTGAGCATTTACAGCAAAGTATTCAGAATACACAAAGAAATCTTCATGAAGCTGAAGACTATTTAGATGAATTTGCCTCTGAAATCAGCAGCGAGGAACGTAAGCAAATCGAGGATAAGAATGAGCGCCGTAAAGAGAGTATTAAAGGCTTTCGGGAAGAGGTAAAGGACGAAGCGGCACATTCGAAAGAATAGTTAAAAATGCAGATCCGGCCTGAAAAGTTCAAACGAAGCTGGATCTGCTTTTTCTTGGGTCCATCTCCCGGTACGGACAACCAGGTTACACGGTCCGCAATCACTACCCCGGCGCCCTATTCCCTCATATTCGCCTTCCACAGTTTGCGGATATAGACCATTTGCCCAATATGATAGGCATTGTGGGTCGCTGCGTTGCTGATGATCTCCCACCATTTAGCTGGCGCTGGAAATCCTGTCACTCCGGCTTCGAGGCTTTCTTCGGTCAGCAGCTTCTGCCACCCTAGAAGCACATCTAGAAGTTTTGCATTCAAGTCGCGAAATGTAGTGTTTTCCGGTATGACAAAGCTGTTGTTGTTATCTCCAACAGGGGGTACAGCGTCCATCCGGCGCTGCTGGTACCTGATCTGCCACGTTTCATTCCAATACAGCAGATGTTGGGTAAGCTCAGCGATACTGCTGCTGTTCGGGTCAGGCTTCCAAAAGGCTTCTTCCTCCGTGATGTCCCGGGCCGCCTGCATGAACGGGATATACCAGCTCGGGTCATTAGCGTTGGCTAATAATTGATTGCTAAGGACATCCTTCGCATGAACCATTTTCTCCCCTCCTCAGAGCCCCGGCTCATATTCGCTTAATTTCCCTTCGTAGATCAAATGCAGCCGGTCATTTTGCCGAAAATCATCCGGTGTAACGAGCGCAGGCAGCTTATTCCACAGCTTTATACCGGACCGCTCCAGAATTTCCGCGACGAATTGCGAACAAAAGTAGGAGTTGCTGAATTCGACCGGTTCTTTTAGCGCGACGCCGATCAAGCCCAGAATGTTATAGAGGTACTTTTGGCGGCTTCGGATAAAGATTTGCAGAACCCGCTTCATTTTCTCAACTTCCCGGCTTGTTACTCGAAGCTCGTAGATGACGCATGTAGTATTCGGATACTTGCTGAATGTGCCTGTCTTGAGATCTTCCTTCACAAATCCCCCATTCAGGGGGTTGCTCGGATGCTTTCTCCCGAAGCTGTACAGCTCCGAAAGTTCCCGGTTGAAGGAAATCGAGGCGTGATTGTAAGGCGCTTTCGTGTAGCCTTGAATGATTTTCGTAAAAAGTGTTCCGGTATTCGTAAGCAGGATATAGACCGATTGATCAGCTTCCATTTACAAATTTTCCCCTTATCAAGTTCGAGCGTTTCCTTCATAATAACATAAGATCCCTGTAGTGGAATCCTACCCTTGGGCAAGTTGGTGATTGGCAGTGAACAGTTCGCTATTAACGATGGTTCTTATTTTTGCAGTCTTATCCGTCATCCATCTCCTGTATTATATGATGGGCAGAATACAGCCGGACAAAGACTATACGGGACTTGGATTTCGCATCAAGACCTGGTGGGGCATGTTTCTCGTTTTTTGCTTGGCTACCCTTTTCAACCCGATCGTTTCGCTCCTTTCCCTAATGGTGCTCGCCTTTTTCGCGCTGAAAGAATATTTCTCGATGATTAAGTCGAAAAAAGCCGACCGCAGGCTGTATCTATGGGCGTATTTGTCGATTCCCGTGCAGTTCTATTGGATTTATATCGGATGGTACGGGATGTTTATTGTCTTCATTCCTATCTATGTATTCTTGTTCCTTCCGCTCCCGAGGTTGATTAACAAAGGAACGGTCGGGTTTCTGCGCAGCGTCAGCCGGGCCCAATGGGGACTCATGCTGATGGTGTTCGGACTTAGCCACCTGGCCTATTTCCAAATCGCCACGCCGCAGTACGGAGCGGGTCTTGTGCTTTTTCTGGTGGTGCTAACGCAGCTTGGTGATGCTGTACACCATCTCGCATCGATCTATTTCGGCAAGCGGAAGGTCGTCCCGACCGCTAACCCGAATTTGACTTGGGAAGGCTTCGCATGCGCTTTTCTCGTAACGACAGGGGCTTCGTATCTGATTTACCCCCACCTGACGCCGCTTAACCTGACTTTCGGTATCGTTTCCGGCATGCTGATCAGCCTGAGCGGTTTCTTCGGCAGCTTAACCGTTTCCGTACTGAAGCGGGATTTGTTAATCGGCGATGACGATAAGTTCGATGCGCTGAAAAAAAGCTACTTAAGCCGAGTCGATAGCTTGACCTACACCACGCCGGTCTTTTTCCACATGATCCGTTATTTTTTTGATTTTATGTAGGTGTACTAAGCTCGGATGAATCGTATACTCCGTATCAAAGCCTCTTTCGAATATCCGGAATAACCCGGGATTAAGGTATAAAATATACGGCAAATTGACCATATCCTGAAAATATTGTCCGAGCTCTTCACTGCCCTTTTGAAGCTGAACCTCGCTGATCTGATATTCGTGCTGCTCTACCTTTTCTTTGGTATGAAAATAGATAGCCAGTACCGAAATGAAATAGGGCACAATAATACATACGAGAAGCATGACCAATAAGCGGTTACGGATGCTGCTTTTCATGGCATGGATGTTCCTTTCCGTGGTTTCCGTCTCGGTCTATTATAGAACAAGAAATACATTGTAATGGATAGATATAATTGGAAAATTAGAGAAATACAGCTTCTTACATACGGCTTCAGAGAAATTAGCGACTCAACTTTCGCACCTGGAATATTGCCATAAACCAAAGCCTTACGAACTATTTGATAGAATTCATTAACTCGAAGAAGTATTTTGGTTCATGAGTCTGATAAAGATTGAACCATGAATGTAATGTTTCTGGTGCAAATACATCTAACACCTTCAATACATGCATCGCAAATTCCAACGGAGCTATTCCTGATGCAGTAACTAAATTCCCATCAGTTACTGCTGGTTCCATTTCATAATATTTTTCTCCAACATAATTAGGACAAATCATTTTCAGGTATTCTAGATTGTTGCTTGTATGTCTTCTTGAGTCTAGCAATCCCCTCTTTGCAAGTCCCAATGTTGCACCACAAATCGCCGCAACAACAGTACCTCGTTTTAAGGATTTAGAGGCCTTTTCCAATACGGGTTCGTGAATTGTCTCTATCCAAGTATTTCCGCCTGGAAGAACTAAAACATCAGTACTCTCCAAAATACACTCATCAATAGCAATACTTGGCAGTATTTTCAATCCTCCCATTGTAGTAACAGGATTTTTATCAACGCCTACTGCAATCACCTCTAAAGGCGCTAATTCTTTTTTAAAATACCTTCCCGAGTTTAGTTCAGCAATTAAATAACCTACCTCCCAGTCTGACATAGTATCAAATACATAAAGATACACTTTTTTTGTATGCATAATACACACTCCTTTTGTAATTAATTAATCGATATACCCTATTATAAAAAAACTTTACTGACACCTTCCGTCAGTAAAGTTATCAAACTTGATAATAATTAATTAATTCATATAAAACTTCAATAAGTTTTTGCTTCAAACTTATTGGTTCAATTACTTGAATAGATTTGCCATAGGGTAAAAGTAAATACGGTACATACGTATGAATTGCTTCTTCTTCTAGTAGAAATATCACTTTCTTTGAAGTCCGTTCTTTGAAATGATGTCCTAAAAACCAATGCTGGCATAAGTTATCCAACGCACTTGTCTTACCACCAACAACTAAAGGCATAAGTCCTTGCTTATCTTCTACTTCTGGAAGTAGGTTTTTCATAAAAAATTCATCTGCCGAAAAAAACTTTGGACGATTGAAGGTAATTTTTGTTTGAATAATACTGATAATTCGCCCCACTCTAAAACTGCGGATTTCATTCCTTAGATGACAAAATGCAATGACATACCAGTTATTATTCCAATAAATAATTCCATATGGATCAACAATCCTACGCTTGGGTTGCTCTTCACGACTTGTACGGTATTCAATTTCTACAGATGATTGGTTTACTATACCTTGCTCCAATTTCTTCAATATTGGCTCCATAGATGACTTTCCAATTGGACTTATTACTTCAAGCCCTTCTAAATGCTGCTTGATCATTCTTTCCTGCTCTTGATTTGAATACATTTTTAGCTTTGATGTTGCTCTGTTTAATGCCTCCCCTAAAAAATATCCAGCTTCTTTGGCAAAAACAGCAGCATGAAGTAATGCAGTTTGCTCATCAACATCAAAAAGAAGAGGACTTTCAATAAAATTATTCAACAGGGTATACCCCCCATTATGACCTGTGTCAGATATAATCGGCACACCACTGGCAGAAAGTGCATCAATATAACGGTAAACAGTCCTTATATTAATCTCTAGCTTTTCAGATATTTGTTTTGCAGTAATTTTCCTGCCTGAATTCAACATCCATAGAATCGCCATCATATTGTCAATTTTAGAAATAAGATTTCACCTCATTTATTTATGGTACGGTTCACCGTAAATTAGGCAGTTTAATAGTTATAATTGTTGTACATAATAAGTGTAATTGAGTATACTAAAAGTAGGAGTAAAGCATTGACCCAATTGGGTTTACACGTGTAAAAGGTGGTGTAATAAATGACGTATTCATTTAATTATGAGCATTTTGATATTGTGGAGAATAGACTGGTTTTTCATCCAAACTTGAATCCATTTGATTATGAGATAAATCAACTCATTCTTGAGGCAGAGAGAAATATTGGGGCACTAGCTCGACTTGGCTTAAAAAGCCACCCCTTAAAGCCTACTATTTTACGTAACTCACTGGTTAGAACAGCACATTTCACCACCAAAATTGAACAGAATAAACTCGAGTTTAAAGAGGTAGAGCAATTATATCAAGATTACAAAAGAAACCCGCTAACTATAAAACAAAAAGCGCAAATAGAAGTAAAAAATGTCTTTGAGACCTATGAGTTTATTTATAGTTTAGATCCAAACAAGGATTTTTCAGATATGGATGAGCCTGTACTTAAAAAAATACAACATACTTTAATGAATAGTTTGACTGGCTATCCAGAAGGTTATAGGAATATACCAGTAGCTCTTCAAGATGGCGATGGGCATGTCAGTTACCAACCACCAGCATTTAACGAGGTTCCTAGCCTCATGCGAGCGTATTTTTCTTGGCTTTACACGAGTGTAACCGGATATATCAATCCATATGAAACAACAATCGTTAATCCTGAAAAAAAAGTGCACCCTTTAATCATTTCTGGGATCACTCATCATTTAATAGGTTATATCCATCCCTTTCCTGATGGCAATGGAAGAACAGCTCGAGCATTTTCTACGTTAGTGGGTTTAATACACAACGACCTTGCCACGATTAAGGATGCTTTTAGTGTAGAGGAATTCTTTGATAAAAGAATCGAGGATTATTATGATACGCTTATGGCCGCAACCCAAGGTAATCTCAAACCATTCATTGTTTTCTATCTTGAATGTGTCAACGCATCGCTTACCAAAGTTCTCAAGGAATTGCAGCGTTACGATAGAATAAAACATATTCGTGAACTACTGGGTAAAGGACATGCAAAAACAATGTTCGAACTAATCAGCAGAATGAACGATGGAGAGATATTCCACAGACAATTGTTTGATGATACCCTGGATGCTTCTTCCTCAAGTATTGCCAAAAATATTGCAAAACTTAAAGATTTAGGCGTTATAAAGTCAGGAGACAATCGCGGGGAATACATCGTCTGTATTGTGGATTAGCGTATCGCAATTACTGAAGTGAATTGCACGGAATGGTTTAAGGATAGCTTTTTAGCATCAGCAAAAAGGGACGGTCCCTTAGTCATCTTTCATGACTTACGGGACCGTCCTTCGCTACACAATCAACTGTGCTGGCTAGACGGTTTCAGGGGTTCTTTCCCTTTTCTTTCGAGTACCCGGACAAGAATCCAGACCGCAAGGCTTGCGATGACCACTACGATTACCGATCCTCCGGCGTGCAGCAGCAGTACGGGAACCCAGAGCAGCCCAAGTGAACGATGCACCGTACGCATCCACTTGTTACGAACCTTATTAATGAGGAAGCCGTATCCGGCGATTGCGAGCAGAATGGCGAATCCCGCTAGACCGGTGTAAATGTTGTTGTCTTCCGGTCTGGCAAACAAAAAATAGATACCATGAATTGCGATAACGGCCAAGGTCGCCCATCCAAGCAGCTTGTGCACGGAACGCAGAAACTTCCCGGTTCTCCGCACCAGCAACGACGGCGATTTCAGCTTCCTCTTGAACCAGAACCAGGAGAAACTGCAAGCTCCAAGGAATACGGAAATCGTGCCGAGCGTCTTAAAGATTTCCCCGCTCCCTTCAGGACCTTCTCCTCTTGGAGGACGTATTCCCTCAGCGCCGCCTGCCGGCCTTCCGCTTCCCTGGAACGGAGACACGTAAAAATAATAAGCCACGAGCAGCGCGGCTGCTACAGCCGCTATGATTGCCGGAATCCAGATGGTCTTTTTCGTTTTCATGGGATGCACCTCGATTAAATGGAGTTGCATTCATTCTACCTGGGAGAGATGAACAAATTATTAAAATTATATAAAAAATTTAAATTGCTTAAATAATAGGTTACTTGGTTTCATAGCGAGCCGTTTGCATTCTGAGCGGCTGCTGCTGTTTTTTCCCCTGATACACTTCCTGTACGATATACAGCGGACGTCCCTTGGACTCATCGTAGATCCGGCCGATATATTCGCCCATAATTCCGAGCATCAGCAGCACGAAGCCGTTGAAGGTAAGGGTAATCCCGATGACGGAAGCCCAGCCCTTAACCACCGAATCTGTAAAAATGGCGAGATACAGCACGTACAACAGGTACAGAAAGCCCGACGCCGACAGCAGCGTACCAAGGTATCCGGCCAGCTTCAAAGGCTTATACGAAAAAGAGGTAATGCCGTCCAGCGACAGCTTAACCATCCGCTTCAGCGGATATTTCGTTTCTCCCGCGAGCCGTTCGTCGCGTACGTATTCGATCGCCTTCTGGCGAAAGCCTACCCAGCTGACCAGTCCCCGGACAAACCGGTTTTTCTCCGGCAGGCGCTTCAGCTCGTTGCACACCTTCCGGTCGATCAGGCGGAAATCCCCCGTATCTACCGGAATGTTGATGTCGGTTGAATACGCCAGCACCCGGTAGAACAGGCTCGCCGTCCATTTTTTGAACAAGGATTCGCCGTTTCGCTTCACGCGCTTGGCATACACGACCTCATAGCCGCTCTTCCACTCCTCAATCATTTGCAAAATCAGCTCCGGCGGGTCCTGCAAATCGGCGTCAATAATGATTATGGCATCGCCCAGGGCATAGTCCATGCCTGCGGTTATCGCTACCTGATGCCCGAAGTTGCGGGAAAGGTCGATCAGCTTCACGCTCTCGTCCCAACAGCTGTACTCCTCGATCATCTGAGCGCAGCTATCGACGCTGCCGTCATTGACGAAAATCAGCTCATACGGCTCTCCCGTCGTTCCCATCACTTTTTTGATCCGCTGGTAGGTCTCCTGAATAACCTCTTCCTCGTTGTACATCGGGATAATCACGGAATAGCGCACGTTAGAACTCATGAGCAGCTCCTCCTTTTTAAAAATAAGGTGGCAGGCGCGCTGGCAATAGATTGTCAGTACGCCCACTTGTTATAACCAAAGGCTCTTGACGGTTAGTTCAACGCAACCTCGTACAATGTGCCGCCTGTACCGCTGTTTGCGCCCTGCCATTCCGAGGACGGAATTTCCGTGCCATGCTCAGTGATCCATGTTGTCAATTCCGAGTTCCCCTCACGTCCGCCGCCCATGCCGCCGCCGGAAATATAGAAGTATTTGACCTTGCCGCTCTGGACCAGCGCCTGAAGGGTATCCGCCTTGTACACCACATCCGAGCCGGAGAAGCCATTAAGTATGACGACCTTATTGCCTTCGATGATATAAGGCCCGCCTGTGCTGTAATTCATCGCGGCGAATAAATATTCTTGCCCCGTATTATGCTCTTTCAGATAAGCGACCAGCGATTCGTTAACGTTCTCGCCCTCGCTGCCGCCGAAACCGAACTGGACTTCGCCCAAGCGGCTGTCCCGTGCGC
>NZ_ASSD01000162.1 GCF_000520715.1 Paenibacillus zanthoxyli JH29 | reverse complement strand
CAGTATATTCTGTGTCTACTATTCAGTCTAACTTCACGCGACGGAGAGAACCCGGGCTCGCGCTGGCTGTCCTACGGAGAATCCGAAAAACAGCTCAAGGACAAGGAGAGCTTCGCGCAGACGAAAGCGGTGGCTTGGGGCTTCATTCTGTTCATCAGCCTGATCAGTGCGCTCAACATCATCAACACCAGTACAGCAACATTCACGTCTGGATCCATGAGATCGGCATGCAGCGGGCCATCGGACTGGACCGGTCCAGCCTCTGCCGGATGTTTCTCTGGGAAGGCGTGTACCACGACTTGTTCGCAGCCGCAACGGATGAGCATCGTCGAAAGCATCGACGCAACTGAATGAGGACATAGCAGAGCGTCCCAACAGTTCGTTCCCTCTTCCCCTCCCAACGGAGTCGGCGTGTACTCTAGCTGCCCTTTTGGCTGCTATCCCTTCGGATCAGGATCAAGTTGCGCGAACTCGTTGCGATCCCCCAAGAGTCCGACGGCACCCGGAGGATTGAACGAGCTCCTGACGAAAAGGTATGCAGAATAGCCCTTCTTATCGCCAATTGGCTTGCGGCGCTAAGAAGGACTGTTTTTCAGTTAAGGATTATAATGATGGAAAAACAAATATATGGAAAGAAATGAATTAGGAATTCCGAACTTGAATAACGTTCCGCTCCAGTCAAATCTTTGGTTGCGTTCGTCTTGAGTTTCTCTTGAATAATTGGATCGGAGACGATCACCGGAATTCAATGACCCGGAGAATATCATGGCTAGAATGATCGGAACGCCTACACATAGCCCTTCCAATCTAATAGCCAGTTGCGAACACTACTGCTGGCTAATGGTGTTGGTATGAAAGAAGTCCAGGAGTGGCTGGGTCACAGTGATTATTCCACGACAGCTAATATCTATGCCCATCTGGATTATAGCTCGAAGGTTTCTTCGGCTCATGCTACGAGCAGTTGCCTGCATTTATACAGGAATGTGAAACAGGAAAAAGACCCGGTAGACTCCAAGTCGGAGCTAACGAGCCTTTCTGAAATACCGATGGCCGGACTCGAACCGGCAAGCCTGACGGCACCGCATTTTGAGTGCGGCGTGTCTGCCAATTCCACCACATCGGCAAATTAAGGAGCTCCAACGCTCCTCCAGAAAAAGGAGAGAACTACAGGAGAGAACTTGAAGGCTTGAATCAAGAAAACCAGTAATACCAAGGCTTTAGCGGATAAATCTTTGACTGGCGAAGACGATTTTGAGTCGCGCGCGTCTGCCAGTTCCGCCACACCGGCGCAGAACAAATTAGAAGCATGCTTGTTAAAAGCAATGGAGGCGCCACCCAGATTCGAACTGGGGATAGAGCTTTTGCAGAGCTGTGCCTTACCACTTGGCTATGGCGCCGTATTAAGATGGAGCGGACGACGGGAATCGAACCCGCGACCCTCGCCTTGGCAAGGCGATGCTCTACCGCTGAGCCACGTCCGCGAAATGGCTGGGGATATAGGATTCGAACCTATGCGTGACGGAGTCAAAGTCCGTTGCCTTACCGCTTGGCTAATCCCCAATGCATTCCAATTTAAAATATGGGGCGATCGATGGGACTTGAACCCACGAATGCCGGAGCCACAATCCGGTGCGTTAACCCCTTCGCCACGACCGCCATATGATATGAAATATTAAGTTACATTGGCAGGGGCAGCAGGAATTGAACCCACACTAACGGTTTTGGAGACCGCTGTTCTACCTTTAAACTATGCCCCTTAACTGGTGGAGGATGATGGATTCGAACCACCGAACTCGTAAGAGAACAGATTTACAGTCTGCTGCGTTTGGCCACTTCGCTAATCCTCCAAGAAAATGGTGCCGGCGAGAGGACTTGAACCCCCAACCTACTGATTACAAGTCAGTTGCTCTACCAATTGAGCTACACCGGCGTATTCAGTTGTTATACTCATGGTGGCTCGGGACGGAATCGAACCGCCGACACGAGGA
>NZ_ASSD01000161.1 GCF_000520715.1 Paenibacillus zanthoxyli JH29 | reverse complement strand
GGCTGCTGACGTTCCTGCTGCTGCTCAGCTCCGTGCTGTTCGGTCTCGGCTATGTGGAGCGGCATCTGACGCCGCCGATCGTTCATCTGGCGCAAATTCGGGTGAAGCAGGTCGCGACCGAGGCGATTAACAAGGCCATCGCCTCCCAGGTGGCAAGCGGCAGCAGCGCCGAGAAGCTGATCGACTGGAAGACGGACGGCACAGGCAAAATCTCCGGCTTTATGCTCAACTATACGGAGCACATGCGCATTACTTCGCAGGCGACGGAGGTTATTCAATCCATCCTGGACGGCCTGCATAATCAGACTGAGCATATTCCGCTCGGCCAGGCGCTGGATAGTCCGTTGATCGCTTCCTTCGGTCCGGATATTCCGATCAAAATCGAGCCGCAGGGCGCGGTCAAGGTCGAGCTGAATACCCGCCAGCAGAATGCGGGCATCAATATGATCCTGGTTGAAGTCTACATCCATATCGTGACCGAGGTGGCGGTCGTCGTTCCGTTTGACATGGAGCCGCAGGTGGTCGATACGGAAATTCCCGTCTCTTATCTGATGGTCGTTGGGGATGTCCCGATGTATTATTACGACAACCAGGGCAGACCCGTCGGCGAGGGAAGCGCCAGTGCGCCGAATATTGCGCTGCCCGCTCCACCCTCCGGCGGCGGGGTAAGCACGCAGGGCTCTAGCGGCGGAGCGGTCCAGGGCGGAAGCGGCACGCAGAGCCCGGGTGCGCCGGGCGGCCCGGCGGCGGGCAGTCCGGCGGGAAGCGGCGCGAACAGCAGCGGCATCACCGGAAGCGGCGGTGCGCCGTCCACGGC
>NZ_ASSD01000160.1 GCF_000520715.1 Paenibacillus zanthoxyli JH29 | reverse complement strand
CGGCGGTTACAGCTGGAAGGGTGAGCCGAGCTGGCTGGATATTAGCCGCCTAACGCTTGCGTGGAAGGAGCTTCCCGCTTCATTTTCAGGACTGAAGCTTGTCCATTTCAGCGATGTACATCTAGGCTTTAATAAGGATGCCGGGGATGTAAAGCGGCTGATACGCCATATCCGGGAAGCGGAACCGGACCTCATCTGCTTCAGCGGCGATATCGTCGACAGCTATCCGGAGGATTTGGAGGAGTCCGTTCCTCTGTTTGCCGGTCTGACTGCTCCGCTGGGCAAATTTGCAGTGCTTGGCAATCATGATTACAAGCATGCCGAGATACTGGTTGGTCTGCTGGAAGCTGCAGGATTTAAAGTGCTGCGTAATAGGCATGCCCTTATCCGAAAAGGGAATGAATCCATTGCTGTTGCAGGGATGGAGGATTATCTGATCAACAGCCCAGGCCCCGATCCGAAGGCGGCGATGGGCGGCATTCCGCCGGGCACATTCACGGTGCTGCTCATGCATGAGCCGGATTATGCGGATTTTGTGCAGGAGTATTCCATTCAGCTCCAGCTGTCCGGACACAGCCATGGGGGACAGATTCGCATTCCGTTTATGGGCGCTCCCTTTGTGCCGGACGGGTCGGTCAAGTATGTCAGCGGCTTATACACGGTCGGGGATCAGAGGATGCTGTATGTCAACAGGGGCTTTGGCGAGACTTACATGCCATTCCGGTTCATGTGCCGGCCGGAGCTGACGGTATTTACGCTGCGCCGGATGGAAGGATAGCAGCCATACCCGGTTATATCTTGTTACACAAATGAAATAATACCGTTATCAAACTCTAACAGTGATGGGGTAAACTGTATACATGACCCCCTTTTGAGAATATAGATTGCTTGGGACCCGAGAAATCGGGTCCATTTTTTTATATCTTAGCCGCTTCTTCTTTGCTTATTCAGACTTACTTGAGGCTGCTTCCGCCGCAAAGCGTTGCCGGCGCTTGGGTCCAGCCGTACCGCCCCCAGCGCCGCAAATGAAGCGATGATGCCCAGGATGAAGAAGGAGACGGTATAAGGTCCCGAGACGCTGGAAGAGCCGGTCACAAAATACGCGATCGGTTCCCCGGCGCGCAGCGCCACCGTTGCCGAGGCAATGCCGAAGGCGGCGGCAAGATTCTGCGTGGTCGCCGCCAGCGCGTTGGCATGGCGCGTGTTCTCCGGCGAAATATCGCTGTACGCCATCGTGGAATAAGCCGTTAGCGCCGTGGACCGGACGATGCCGCTGACCAGCGTGAGCAAGGCGATAAGCACGACCGGAACAGCCGGAGTGATCAGTCCGCTCAGAATCATGGTTAGAGCACCGATTGACGTCGAGATGATCAGAACGCGGCGAAAGCCGAACCGGTTCAGCAGGAATGTCGTCGCCGGCTTGATGCCGATGTTCCCGACAAAGATGAACAGCACAATGCCTCCCGCCAGCACCCCGCTCCAGCCGAAGACGTTCTGAAACAGCAGTGTCAGCATAAAAGGCGCGGAACCGACCATCATCCAGTACATGGAGCTGCCGAACTGGGAAGCGCGAAAAGTCGGAATTTTCAAAATTCGCAGCTCCACAATCGGGTGGGAGGCGGTCAGCAGATGCCTTACGGCGGCAGCGGCGACGACAAGGAAGACTGCTGTCAGCAGCAGCCCTCGGCTCCAAGCGGCCCCGGAGTCCGCGAGCACATGGGCTGCGTAAGTCAATCCGCCTACCCCAATTCCCGTCAGCACCACTCCGGTAACGTCCAGCTTGGGCGACGCCGCTTCAGCGGCATCGTCGATCAGCTTCCAGGCGGCGATAAATCCGGCAATGCCAAGAGGAATATTGATCAGGAACAGATATTCCCACGAGGCGTAAGTGATGATGAGTCCGCCCGCAAGCGGGGCGATGGCAGGGGAGATCAGCCCGGGCCAGACGAGATAAGACATGATTTTCAGCAGATCGCGTTTCTCCGTGTGCTTAATCACAACCACCCGTCCGACCGGAACCATCATCGCACCCCCGAATCCTTGCAGCACCCGCGCAGCGACAAGCGCCTCCAGGCTCGGTGACAAGGCGCAGGCAATCGAAGCCAGCGTAAAGATAGCGATGGCCGACAGAAATACAGGCCGGGTCCCGAACCTCTCGGCAAGCCAGCCGCTGATTGGGATGAACACGGCCAAAGTGACCATATATGCGGTAATAATCAGCCCCATTTGGGCCGAAGAGACATTAAGTGCCCGGCTCATCGCGGGAACTGCCGTTGTAACGATGGTGCTGTCCAGATTCTCCATAAAATAACAACCGGCGACAAGCAAAGCGGTGTTGCGGAGTTTAGGAGTTATCACAAGGCGGTCCCCCTCTCGCCAAAAGGACCATGGTCAATCCATTCCGAATGCATATCGTCCATACCAGCCCAGAAGGTTTCCATAACGCCTTCCTCCTATTCTTTTGTATAAAAATAAAAATTGGTATTACCAATATTGGTGTTACCAATTTTATTTCGATTTTTTCGTCTTGTCAATGCGCCTCAGCCGAGCAAGTCCATATTCAGGGTACTTGAGCGGGAATGATTCGGCCGCAGATCTTAACGATCCGATAATCATCCGCAGTGGAAAAGGTATAATAAATGCAACAGGGAAAGGAGGGAGCAGATGGAGGAACAAGATATAGCCGGTACTCAAAGCGGTCTTCCCGAAAAACTGAGCAAACCGGCTAGACGCGCGCTTCAGGGGGCCGGATATTTGACATTGGAGCAGCTTACGAAGGCGGGCGAAGCGGAGCTTCTGAAACTGCATGGGATGGGGCCGAAAGCGCTGGATCAATTGCGGCGGGCAATGGCGGACAAAGGTTTGAATTTTGCGGATGAGAAGCAGGAGTAAAAAATTAGCGGCAGCCGGGACCTGGTAAAGTCTCCCGAACTGCCGCTGTTGTCTTTTTCCAACCGGTCTTATTTATATGCTAACGTTCTCCGGCTCGCAAGGATTATCCGGTTCTTATAGAGGTACTTCTATTTTCTGCTTTTGCTTGTAATAAACCCAGGAGTTAAAGCCGATCTCCTTCAGCCGGGCCGCGACTGCTTCATGCTCGTCGCCCACCCGTGAAGGCTTGTGCGCATCCGAGCCGAACGTTACCTGCACACCGTAGCGCAGCGCCCGTTCCAGGATGTCGTCCGACGGGTACCAGCCGCCGCTCAGCTTTGTTTTGCCGGAGGTGTTGATCTCAATCGCTACACCGCAGTCCGCAATGACCTTCAGGCAATCGTCAATCGGACCTGGAGCGGGAATGTTCGAGAAATCGGGATAGTTGCCCTTCATGGCGTCAATATGGCCGAGAATCTGGAACATGCTGCTGCGCGCCGACTCGGAGATGAGCCGGTAATACTCCGTTTTGATCGCAATCTTCTCTTTCATTTCGAGGCCTCTCCATCGCCCTTTGTTAAAAATACTCACACCCCCCGTACTGTGAACGGAACCGATGATGTAGTCAAAAGGGTAGGCGTCCAGAATCTTCCGGTACGCTTCCACATGCTCCGGAAAATAGTCGGATTCGATGCCGAGCAGAACGTCGATCACGCCCTCATATTCTTTTTTCAAGGCGAGCACTTCTTCGACATAAGCGGCGAATTCCGATTTGGCCATGGCAATATGCGGAAAAGCTTGATCGCTCGGATCTCCGAAATAGGGGGTGTGATCCGAAATGCCTATGACTTCAAGCCCGGCTTTAATGCCGGCCTCAACGTAGTTCCGTATGTTTCCGTCAGCGTGGCCGCAGCGGAAATGATGAGTATGCAGGTCAAATTTCATTGAAAGAACATCTCCTTAGGCCAGATTATCTAGATGATGCCGTCTTATTCCGATCCGATGAACTGCGTCTCCGGCATTCCCTTGAGATCGCTGAGGAACTGCCGCATGGCAGAGTTGACATATTTACCTGATTTGGTGATGACGCCTACCGGGTGAGTCACTTCAAGCTCCATAATCGGAATGATCTTAAGAGTCCCGGCTTTTACCTCTTCCGCCACCGACTGCTTCGAAATAATGCCTGCGCCCAGATCCAGCTCCACCATCCGCTTCACTTCCTCGCTGCTGGTCAGCTCCATGATGACATGAGTCTGGATGCCGTGCTTGGCAAACACCTCTTCGGCAAACATCCGTCCGACCGTATCGGGCGATAGCAGGATGAGCGGAGTTTCGCCCAGCACCTCGACGCGGGCTCTTCCCGGCTTCGCGGCCAGCGGATGCCTTGGAGACACGACCAGCTCAAAAGTGTCGTAATAGAGAGTGGAGGTGGTCATGCTGGGGCTGTCTCCGATCAGGTAGCCGATGCCGACATCGACAAGGCCGTTATCAACATGCTGGTATATCTGGGTAGAGGACATGGATTGGATGGACGTTTTGATATGAGGAAATTGATCCTGGAAATAAGAAAGAATGCGCGGCAGAATCTGAATCGCGATGGAGGTCGTCGTTCCCAGAATGATATGGCCCTGGGGCGTCTCGTCCAGATCGGCCAGCCTCTGCTTCAAATCGTCGACGATATTTACGATCTGCTCCGCATGCGTTAGGAATACTTGCCCCTTGTCCGTCAGCGTAACGGGCTGGTTCCGGTCCACCAGTTGGGTCTTGAACTCTTCCTCAAGGCTCTTGATTTGCGCGGAAACTGCCGGCTGGGTCAGATTGAGCAGTTCTCCCGCCTTGCGGAAGCTCAACGTTTTGGAGATCATGATAAGCGTCTCCAGTTGGCTGATGTTCATGGAATACCTCCCTTGGCCAACTCTTTGTTGACTTATCGTTTATGTACATAGTTTACGCCGAATGTTGGCATTTGATTAAATTATAGGAGATTCTACCCGGCAGGGCAATGATACCGCACACCCCTTTCTTTATTTTAGTCGGGGCAGTCCTTAATTTTTGGTGAATTGTACCGATATATAAGATATAATATACCCAGATCGTTGTAGGTCTTTTGGGTTATGACTTAAGTCCGGTAAAGGGAGGCACAGCGCTTAATGAAAGCCGAAGTGATTAATCCGTTTTTAAAATCTGCGTGCGTCGTAATTGAACAAGTGATTCAAGTGTCGCCGTCAGCCGGTAATTTGGGTGTAAAAGAGATTGATCTTATTGATAATCATATATGGATCAAAATCGGAATGACGGGGCAGATAAGCGGGGATATTGTCTTCGGCATCGCCGAAAATGTGGCTCTGCGCATGGTATCGGCCATGATGGGCGGCTATCCCATTTCCGAGATGGACGAGATGGGGCAAAGCGCCATTTCCGAGCTTGGCAACATGATCAGCGGCAACGCAAGCACCATTCTGTCCAATCAGGGCGTCACGGTTGATATCACGCCTCCCCAAGTTATGAAATCGGAAAATCTGGTAGCATTCCTGCCCCGCAAGGCGCTCAGCATCCCACTCGTTATGGACGGAATCGGCGAACTGGATATTCAGGTGATGATCTCTTAGAATAATGAAGAGATTGCAGTCACTTGAGTAAGAAGGAGCTGATTGTCCAGGGTGGAGCTTAAGGGTAAAGTCGCAGTCATCACAGGCGCTTCCAGCGGCATAGGTGCGCTTTCGGCGCAGCTGCTCGGAGAGCGCGGAGCCATTCCGGTGCTGCTTGCCAGGTCAGAGGATAAGCTGAAGACCGCGGCGGCAGGGATAACGGGCAAATATGGACTTTACCGCTGTGATGTGAGTAGGTCCGAAGATGTGGAAGAGACATTCGCCAAGATTTTTGCGGCTTACGGAAGAGTCGATATTCTGCTCAACAATGCAGGCTACGGCAAGTTCGAAGGTTTGACGGAGATGGCGGTCGAAGAGTTCGATCAAATGATGAACGTCAATTATTTGGGCATCGTCAGGTGCACCAAGGCGGTAGTTCCGCATATGCTGAAGCGGGGAAGCGGCCAGATTGTCAATGTGGCATCGATGGCCGGGAAGCTCGGAACCTCACGGGCAACAGCCTATTCCGCAACGAAGCATGCGGTCCTCGGCTTCACGAACGCGCTGCGCCAGGAGCTTCGCCATAGCGGGATCATTGTGTCGGCGGTTAATCCGGGGCCGATTGAGACGAATTTTTTTAACGTTGCAGACCCGTCCGGCAGCTACATCAAGAACGTGGGCGGCTTTATAATGAGCCCACAGTATGTCGCCAAGCGGATGGTGAAGCTGATGGAGAAGGGCAAGGAAGAACTCGACCTGCCGCGCCTCGCGGCCGTAGGCATTCGCCTGTACGGGCTGTTTCCCCGGCTGGCGGACAAGCTGTCCTATAAGATGCTGAACCGGAAATAACATAAAGATGAACAGGAGGGCCTTCCATTTGGTGGACAGGTCTTTTTGGCATATAATGAATGAATACTATACAGTGAAAAGGATGAATTTCCCTATGACTAAAGCTTCTTTTGCGGCTATCGGCATCCAGGAAGACCTTGAAGCCCGATTGTCGGAATTCGGCATCACCTCTCCTTCTCCGGTTCAGGCAGAGACCATTCCGCTGCTGCTGGAGGGCCGGGATGTGCTGGCCGCTTCCCAGACCGGAACGGGCAAGACACTGGCCTACCTGCTGCCCCTTCTGCAGCGAATCGATCCGGAGCGGAGAACGGTTCAGAAGCTGGTGCTGGCTCCGACCCAGGAGCTGGCTATACAAATTGTGCGCGAAGCGGAGCGCTATGGCGAGGGACGCGGCATCCGCGTGCTCGGACTGATCGGCGGCGCAGCGATAGGCCGCCAGATCGAGCGGCTGCGCGAGCATCCGCAGCTGGTCGTGGGCACGCCAGGGCGCGTGCGGGAGCTGATCGGGCTGCGCAAGCTGAAGATGCATGAGGTCGTCACGATTGTTCTTGACGAGGCGGACCAGATGTTCCAGCTCGGCGGCGCGGGCGAGCTGGAGAAGATTATCGCAAGCGCCCTGCGAAGCCGCCAGCTCGTCATGCTGTCCGCGACAATCGGACCGGAGACGCGGGCGTTGGCCTCCAAGGTGATGAACGATCCGGCCGAGATCGGGATCGATCCAGATACGAAGACGGCGCGCGGACTGGAGCATCTCTACATCGCCGTAGAGGAACGGGACAAGGTGGATACGCTGCG
>NZ_ASSD01000159.1 GCF_000520715.1 Paenibacillus zanthoxyli JH29 | reverse complement strand
TTTCGGTCAATTCCTCCCGCGAAATTGTGATCTCGGGATCATAGCTGCGAACCGACCGACGTTCTTGAATAACATCGAAAAAAAGTTGGTGCTCCATCGTTTTCGACGGTTGTGAAACCGACATGGTCCTCTCCTCCTTTGGGAAAAGCTGCATTCAGCATTTTGTTTCAATGCAACACTAGTTGTTTGAACAACACCTGCTGTATTTGTATGTTATAATAACAACCGATTGATTCGCAATCATCAATAACCATAAGCCGTTGGATAGACAACACCATCTCTATAATGTCGTTTTTGTTGAGGAGATCCTAACTATGACAATTAAAAAGAATGAAGCTGATCCTCGTGTGATTCGTACACGGCGGCTCCTTCAAGACGCTTTTGCTTCATTAATTCAAGAAAAAGACTTTGAATCGATAACCGTTAGGGATATTGCGGAGCGGGCTACTGTTAACAGGACGACTTTTTACGCGCACTTTGTAGATAAATTCGAAATGCTTGAGGCCAAACTAATGGAATCATTTATGACAATCATCAATCGTAGAATAAGCGGTCACGAAGTATTAAATGAGGAAACCATTCAGAGTATTTTTCTGGGGGTATGCGATTTTCATAAGGGTCTAAGCACTATGTGTAAGAGAAGGTATACATCACTTGGACTTGTTTTCGAAAATCAAATAAAGGAAAAAATTCAAACCCTAATTCTTTCCTTTATAGATAAAGACAAGATGCAATCGGTTCCAAATGCGCAATTCTTAATAAATACAGCTTCTATTATGTTAAGTTGGGGGATGTATGGGGCGGCTTACGTTTGGAACAATGAGGGGTGTCTAATAAGTGCGGGATCATTCGTTAAACAGACTATGCCCTTATTGATGAACGGAGCCAAAGAACTGCTGGGATAAGTCCGGTCGCTAACGATTAAGCCGCCGCATAGGGCGAGCAGTGTTCAGTAATAGCATTTATATTAGCTACTGACACTGTCCAACTTACGGGAAGCAGTCCGATAGGTCGTCGGTGACATCCCATTTTTGGCGGTAAACTGTTTGATAAAGTAAGTATCATACTCAAATCAAGTAGCGCGCGCAATTTCATTGAGGCTCATATCTGTATGTACCAAAAGGTCACCCGCAACTTTTAAACGATGTGAAAGCAAGTAACCCATCGCTGTATTCCCGCACCTTTCCTGAAACCTCTTATTTAGAGCTTCGTCGCTATAGTGGATGCCTGATGTCTGC
>NZ_ASSD01000158.1 GCF_000520715.1 Paenibacillus zanthoxyli JH29 | reverse complement strand
CCGCCGTCAATTTGGCAAAATACCATTGACTGCGGCGGTATGGATAGGTAAAGAGGGCGCTTAACGTTCGCTGCTCTTCATCTCTGGTAAACAAATAACCGGACAGAAAGCAGAAAAAAACAGGACGAATCCAAAGATTCATATAACTTGCTCTTAAAAATTCTTCCCAACTCAAGTCTTTAACTTGGCTTTGCAAATAACTTGAGAAGCAATCCAGCACAATGAGCAAAACGATAATCCATAAGACTTTGGAACGCTTGAACTTGAAGAGCTCCGTCATTATTTGTGTAAGCATTAGCGCCTCCCCTCTTGTACACTATCAGATGAACAACTCTTATTATACCATAATATACATTTTTTATCATAATTTCAACTATTTATTTGCCCATTTCTTGGACAGTCTACTTCACTTCCCTGCTATGAAACCATTTTATACTTATTAACGCGAGGATCATACTTAACCCGATGGAAACCGCGAAGACAGGCCAAAACGTTACAAAAAAAAGAGGATCTGCCGGTGCTTCAATATACTTCGTAAAGATGCCGACACCGAGCCTTGGCAAACCGACTAGTGACGCAATTAGGATTCCAATGATCCCAAACCCGGCGGCAATGGCCCAGCCCAATCCTTCAGCAAGCCAGAGCGAACCAATCAGCAATGGAAGCGAAGCGATCCAACCTGCAACAAATGAGGCTATAAACCCCTGCCATGGCGCTGCAGAGGGGATGGCAATTATTTTTCCAGCGGCTACGGTTAAAATAGCCAGCCACAGCGTACTTAACAATGTTTGAATGGCGAGGACTGCTATTTTGGAGCCGTACAGTATAGCAGGGGAAACGTGTCTGATTCGTAAAGCCTTCCATCTCCCGGAAGCGGATTCGAGATGAGCGGAAAGGCCTGACAGGAGTCCCCACGCCAGTGGTAACCAGACGGCAAACCAGAGCTGGTTAATAATGCCGAACACTTGCGTCCAGGCATCCTTCTCAAGACGATGCGGTTGAACATCAAGAGCGGTAAAGCCTGTTACGGCAATCGGCGCTAACAATAATAACCAGGGAATCGCTGTACGGCGGCTTTTGATCCATTCCGAACGAATACTCTTAAGCATCAGCTAACATACCTCCCAGCTGTTGAACCGGCAAATCACATTATACATTTTCTCTCATCAGTTCTATCATATAGTCGTCTATTAATCCTTGATTGAAGCTTGCTTCGATCACGTCCACGTCATGTTCGATCAGCAAGCGGGTGATCGCCGAGGAACGTTCCAATTGCTCGTAGACCAGGACCAACCCCGGCTCAGAAATTTTATAATCATGGATTCCCATGTCCTGCTCTAGTAAAACAGCGGCCTGCTTTTCATCGCTTACCCTAAACTTCATGTATCGCCGGGATTTTTGCAGCAGTGTTTCATGATCCAGCTCTGCCGCCAGTGTTGCGCCCTGAAGAATACCGATTCGATTCGCGATAGGCTGAATTCCGTTAATCAGACGACTCGAAATCACGATGGTCATCTGCCGGGTTTGTGATATCCGGCTGAGCAGCCGGCTGATTTCCTTTATCTCTTGCGAGTCAAGACCGCTCCACGGTTCGTCTAACAGTAACAGTTCCGGCTCATGCATAAGGGCTCTGGCGATCCCGAGCCGCTGCCTCATACTCATGGTAAGTCCGTAGCAACGGACGTTTTGGATGTCGGACAAGCCCACCATTTTCAGCGAATCGGCAATACATTGCTTGCCCGGCACTCCCATCAGCCGGCGATGAATCTCCAGATTTTCCGCGGCCGTCAAATTGTCGGCAAACCCAAAGGTTTCACTCATGCATCCCATACGTTCAAACAGACGCCGCTTTGCCCGATGTGAGGTTTCTCCAAACAACTCCACTTCCCCCGACGTAGGAGCAATTAGTCCCATCATCATTCGCAGCAGCGTGGTTTTTCCAGCCCCGCCCTTCGCCAGAATTCCATAAATATCGCCGCGTCTGATGTTTAGATTCATATGGTCAATAACCGTATGTTCCTTGTATTTTTTCGTTAATGCGATTGTTCGAAGAACAAAGTTCATCATTCTCACTCCACAGCTAATCTACTTCACTTCTCTGCCATGAAACCATTTTATACTAAAATAGGAAAGTATCGCACTTAATCCGATGGAAGAGGCAAAAACAGACCAAAATACAACAAGAACAACAGGAGTCATCTGTATTTCAATATATTTTGTGATGAATGCGTAAACGATGTACGTTAGGCGTATTGGCCAAGACCATAGAATGAACTGCCAAATGCCGACACCGAGCGATGTCGCTCCGATCAGCGACGCAATCAGGATTCCAACTATTCCAAACCCGACGGCGATTGCCCACCCCAATCCTTCAGCCAGCCAGAGCGAGCCAATCAGCAATGGAAGCGAAGCGATCCAACCTGCGACAAACGAGGCTATAAATCCTGGCCATGGCACCGCAGAAGGGATGGAAATCATTTTCCCGGCGGCTACGGTTAAAATAACCAGCCACAACGTACTTAACAAGGTTTGAATGACGAGGACCGCTATTTTGGAGCCATACAGCAGAGCAGGGGAAATGTTTCTGATCCGTAAGGCCTTCCACCCCCCCGAAGCGGATTCGAGATGAGCAGAGAGACCGGACAGGAGTCCCCACGCCAGCGGAAACCAAATAGCAAACCAGAGTTGGCTAATGATGTCAAGCATTTGCGTCCAGGCATCCTTCGCGAGATGATGAGGTTGAACATAAAGAGCGGCAATGCCTGTCACGGCAATCGGCGCCAGGAATAATAACCAGGGGATCGCTGTACGGCGGCTTTTAATCCATTCGGAATGAATACTTTTAAGCATTAACTAACGTACCTCCCGACCGTTGAACCAGAGGGTACCCAAGACAGCAAAGACAATAGCCGTAATTATCCCGAGCATAATTGCGACGGTAATATGAACGGGGTCCAACAAGGGACTGCTAGGCTCCAATGGCATACCATTGGCACGGAAACGGAATATAGGTTCCAAAGCGCGAATGGGCCAAGCCCAGGGATTGATCCGCCAAAATGAGCCATCAGCCATAATAACTCCGGAAATAATTCCAATAAATCCGACAGTAATGGTGAGGCCGAAACCAAAAACATGTGCCAGCCACATCATAATCGCCATCTGCCCGAGTCCCGCGAGCCAGGCAACCAAAAAACCGGAAGCCAAATTCCCCCAGGGAACAGGGCCTAATCCCGCCCAAAAATTCAATATCAATATAAATGCCGCAAACAGAGCACCGGCCAACAGGACGTGAATCGCCAAGGTCGCCAATTTGGCGGCATACAGTTTCCCCGGTTTTTGCGGATAAGCGTTAAGCACTTTCCACGCTCCGGAACGCCTCTCATAGGAAACGGCGAGAGCAACCAAAAGGGTAATGCCAAAGGGAAGTGCAGTGGTCGACCACCAATTATGGACATTCATCAAGATATAGCCCCATTTAATGCCTCCTGGAAGCAAAAAATTAAAAATCATCTCGGCCAGGGCGATAACAAAGGGACCGCAAACGATCAGCCAAGGCGTCACGGTTCTGCGGTATTTTATCCACTCTGAAGAAACCAAGCCTATCATCGGTACATCCCTTCTTTCCCGCTGTCCACAACTCGCATAAAGATGGCTTCAAGATCCTCTCCCCCGCCCTGCTTAAGCAAATCCTCAAGCGTACCCTGATACTGAATACAGCCTTGGCTGATTATCCCAACTTCTTGTACGATTTGCGCAACCTCGCTGAGAATGTGGCTGGAAAGAATGACCGTAATGCCGTGTTCCGTAAATGAATGAATCATGGCGCGCATTTCGCGGATTCCGAGCGGATCAAGCCCATTGGTCGGTTCATCCAGAATCAAGAGCTTCGGATAATTCAGCAGGGCGATAGCAATGCCGAGACGCTGCTTCATCCCGAGGGAATAGGCGGAGCTTTTCTTTCTGCGGTCCACCCCCGCGAGCCCGACAATGTTAAGAACCTCTTCGATCCGCTGTTCCGGCAGACCGAGCAAACGCTGGTGGACCTGAAGATTTTCCTTCCCCGTCAGATGTCCATAGAGAGCCGGTGTCTCAATCAACGCGCCTACGAAGGCCAGATGTTTCCTTGTCCAAGGTTCGCCAAACATCTCGATACTCCCCGACGTTGGATGCAGTAAGCCAACAAGCATTTTAAGAATGGTCGTCTTCCCTGCGCCGTTTGGACCTAGCAGTCCATAGACGCATCCCTTTGATATTTTCAAGTTGACATCCTTTACGGCATCTTGTTTTCCAAACTGTTTGGTCAGAGCCTTTGTTTCAACAATCGACTGCACCGATTGCATTTGCCGCATCTCCCCTCTTCTCATAAGTGTGCCTTTCATATCCTCACTATACGATCCAGTTCTTACACCTATTTGAAGAAACACTTAAGAAATCCTTACATTTTCGCTTAAAATAAATGCTCCTAACTTTGTAGGAATGGTGCAGTGCATCACCTCCAAAGAAAGGAGCGCTTAACAAGTAAAATATAAATCCTTATCCGTCAGGCAATTAAAAACGGGTAATCCCATATCGGTTCTGTGGTTGAACTTAAGGATAAAAAGAACAGTGCGATTCCTACCGTTCCGTCCAACAGACCGGCTTTATCGATGCCGTTCATGATTTCCAGGTCGCGGTAGCCCAAGGGCGATTCCGGATCATAATTCTGCAACAATGAATTTAAAGGTTTTTCAATATAACCGTAAAAACGTTCTTCTTTGACATCCTGAGCCATTCTGACTGTCAACTGCAGTAATCCGGATAAGCCGTGACAAAAGGTAGGACTATCCACATTCCATTGCTCTTCGGTACGGGAAAATATGGCGTCAAACCCCCGGATTCCCCACTGACAAAGTGAATCGTCTTGAAGGGATTGTCCGGCCAGAAATAAAGAACGGGCCACACCGGCAGTACCGTAGCACCATGCGTCTCTCGAATGTTCGGATTGTCCTTCATGAACCGTTTCCTGCTCAAAGGAAATGGCACTGGGCCAGTAAAGTCCATGCTCCCCTATCTCCGCATGTTCAATTAACCAATGGGACGCCCTTCGTATGGCATCTCTTTGCCCCTCCACTTCCACCCCCTTCTGAAGCGCAAGGCTCATAAGAGCGAGCGGCCCTGGAATACCGTGAGATAAGCCGCAATTGAACGAACCATGGGGATATTCCTTTTTACTCTCTTCTGTAAACTGGTGCTTTTGCGGAACATACCACCCCGGAACGGTATATCCGTCAACCTCAATGGGGCATGTTAGCTCAACGAGGTATTCCAAAATTCCGGATAATGTTAAAGCCGCCTTGTCATGATCTTTTACTTCAAGCAAATAGCGTCCTATTCCCGTAAGCCCCATGATTACATCGTAAGCCATGGGGGAAACACCTTCCTTTTCTGATGCAGTCCGTTTGATTTCATTTAATGCGGCCCAAACTCCATCGGTAATCCGTTCATTCAGTTCCGTTAAAAACCCGGTATACCGGGTTCCCTTGCGCGATGCGGACATGACGGCAAAAGCCACACCTGCCAACCCGCAAAACATGGACATGTTATAATAGCCGCCCGTTCTCAAACCTTCCTGCAAAACAAGAAGATGAGAATGAGCAATCAAATCCCAACCCTCATCCGGGCATTGACGATCCCATTCCGCAAAAAGAAGAATAGTGCCCGGATAGCCGGCAGACAATGCAACATCATCCCATGGATGCCCCCCTAATAAAGAGAGGTTGTCTGGAGCCGTCACGATCTGTTTTACCCGCTCCGGGTCTTTCAGCCGATTCGTTAACTCCAGGCTTAACTTTCGAGCCTCTTCAGCCCTCGTCGTGAAACCGCCCCAATTTCTGTTCTGCACTTCCATTCGTTTTCTCCCCCTCTATATGATGTTGGAATACCTTTCATTTCTTAATGCCTGCCCGATATAAGAATCGGCTTGTAAATGATATAACCTGGCATATTCTCCATTGTTAGCCATAAGTTCCTCATGGGTTCCCATCTCCACGATCCGGCCCTGCTGCAGAACGGCAATTTTATCGGCAAAGGTTACAGACGACAACCGGTGAGAGATAAAAATTCCGATACGGTCTTTAACCAGTTCATGGAACCTTTCAAATACTTCGCGTTCGGCCTCCGGATCGAGGAACGAGCTTGGTTCATCAAGAACGTAAACGTCCGCGTCTCTCATAAAAGCTCTTGCAATAGCCACACGCTGCCATTGCCCGCCAGATAATTGATGGCCGTCCTCGAACCAACGGCCTAGCTGGGTATCGAACTTTTTGGGCAAGTTCTCAACGAGAGCATCTATTCCCGCATCCGCGACGGCCTGCCATAATTTCTGTTCGTTGTCGATTTCCGCAAGGTTTCCATATCCGATATTGTGGCGCAGCGGCATCTCGTACTGAACAAAATCTTGAAAAACAGCGCCGATCCGATGCTGATACGCGGAAAGGTCGTAGTTCTGCACCGGTTGGCCGTTAATCAATATTCGGCCGTCATTTTCCGAGTATAACTGCATTAACAACTTAATGAGGGTCGATTTCCCCGATCCATTGTGGCCGACAATAGCCAAGGTTTCTCCCCGTGCTAAGGAGAAGTTGATATACTCGAGGGAAAAATGATCGTTCTCCTGATAACGAAAAGAAACATCGTGAAATTCAATGGTTTCAATTGTGGAAAGGGGTTGCCGTCGATCTTCTTCAGGTTCATTGTCCGTAACGTCTTTCCGCTGCATGGGGTCTGTGTGAAAATCGAGAAACGAAAATAACTGCTCAATATAAAGGTTGCTTTGGCAGAGACCCAGCACTTGTTGAACAATACTCTGTGATTTGCTTTGGATCTGAGTAATGGCCTGAATAATGCCTACAACATTTCCAATCGGAATCTGCCGCCTGTAAGCGGAGACAAAGGCTAACAGAATAGACCCTGAAGATGCAACCAGGTCAATCAACTGAAACGAGACCGAGATCCTCGCTTGTTTGCGGGCCAACTGTTTGTCTTCCCGAAAAAAATCTTCAACGACTCCTTTATATTTCTTTACTAAGTAACCGCCCAGGTTATATAGTTTGACTTCCTTAAAGGAGTTGTCCCTCGTTAACAAGTAGCTCAAATACCAAGCTGTTCTGGCTCGGTCCGCCCGTCTCCACATCGTCAAAAATTGCTGTTGACCAAATTTCAAAAAGAAGTAGAACGAAGCGGCGGGTATGAAGATAAGCAGCAGAGCCACCCACCCATTCCAGGTGATTAAGAATGCGGAAACCGATATTAAAGAAACTATGCCGCTTATAATGCCGAATATTTGTTTTGCAATCTGAAAGGGGCTATGCCCCGAATCGTTTTGCACTCGCTTTAATTGATCCTGAACTTTCGCATTCTCGAAATCGGACAAGGTCAAGCTTGCCGCCTGCTCCATTACGATAACGTTAATTGAATTAGAGAGCTTGGTTTGAAACAGCGATTCCACATACTCTTGCCAAGCGGAAACCAGGAGCGTGAACAGATTCACGCCTATAAAAAAGATAAAGCCAGCCGCCACTTCATTCCGGCTTGCGGAAATGTTGTTAATTAATTGCTGTGTTGCCCGGATTGACAAAACGGGCAGCAGCCCCTGTATAAGATTGATCGCAGTAATGACCAGCAGATTTCCCGGAGAAGCCTTCCAAAGGAGTTGCAACACGCGCGGCCAATATCGAAACGAACGGATTACATTTGGAAAGCTGATCATAACCTTATTTTGTTCGAGAGGCATTCTCAGGCACCCCTTTGCAAATTCCTGCCATGTTGTTTTATCCTCGTTTTTTATGTTTCCAATATTGAAGCAAACCGTCCAATGTATGACCTGCATAAGCCAGCGATTTTTTCTCCAATTCCCGATCAATTCCCAGCAGACGATTAAAATGCATATGCATCATACTGGATATGATGTTCGGGATAGGATTCCATAAATGCTGGGTGAGGTGCTCATTCGCCATACGTTTAGCATAATGCTGCAAGGCCGGGGAACGTTGTTCAAATGATTGCAGTATCGCCTCGCCGTTGGGCCGGTTTCTCAACTCATTCCAGTGCTCCGAACCGAGGATGTCCATCAATTCGCGGCGCCAAGTCCGATATTCTTTGCGGTATTCGTTTTTATCAATCATTCCATTAAGCAGGTCCAATTGCTCAGAGTAGGGCAAGCCGAATTGATTCATGATTTGGATTGCACTAATAGAAGCGATTATATAGTTAGGCCAGTCTGTGTTTCCATAGCGAAGCAACCGGATCAAAGGCACTGCGGTGCGGCTGTCCGCAAAAAATACCTGCTCGGCATCGGAAATCAAGGCTGGTCCGCCATAACGTCCTACCTCACGCTCATAGGTATCCAATACTAATTTTTGAATCAGCCCCTCCCGGACACAAAGCCTTGACCAATCATGAAGAGCCGGCATCAGCTTTTCAACTAATACTTCCGGTTCTCCACGGAATCTGAGGCGAATGTGGGGGGCCGGATCTTGATATCTCATGAAAAACCATTGGTTTGCATACTTTTTTTGTATCATCGTCTCCGAAAACTCATAGATCGCATTGACAATAAACTCATCCTGACGATCTTGGCCCCCGTACAGCTTCGCGAATATCCAATCGCTGCCCGGCAGCTTCATCTGCTCCTCCTTAGGACAAGTTTTGACCAGAGGGGATACCGGCAGGGAACGAATGACTCTTTCTTTTTTCTCAAGCTGAAAAACGCATTCAATGTTATAGCTGCCTTCGGCTCCCGTTACCCATCGTTCATCGAAAGAGCGCACCATTTCATGAAGAGTGACATGGCCATTCGCGAGCAGTTCTTTCCTCACTTCATCGACAAATTCCGTATTATCCAAATCCAATAATATGCGGTTATCCGCAACTACCATATACACATAACGCGGAACTGACCATTCTCGCTTCCACGCTTCAAATTGCCCATACCATTCGTTGTCATCCTCAATCTGTTTCCGGGAAGAGTAATTGGAGAGATACAAGTTCCATTTCGCCGGTGAGAGAATCGTCCGGCCGTAGCGTAAACGGGGTAGAAACACCGATTGCTCCAGAAGCCCCCAATCGAATGGCTGCCATAAACGAACCCCTTCAAAAGAAAGTTCCCGCATAAACCGGTAGATGTGAGGGCCTTGCTGGAAATTCAGCATATGCCCGGCCGTCACGATTATTTTTTTCCCTAAAGAACGCGATTTCAAATAAAGCCTGTCATGTGTGGCACAAACAACAATATCATCCACAGTTAACGGGGTTTTCCCTTTATCACTATTCGTCCCTATTGCAATTTCATAATCCCTAAGACAGGAAGTAAGCATCACATTGGCGATTCTCCCGTTTTTTGGTATGAATGCAGCCTCTGCAAATATCGTTTCAGGCTGGTATTGCTGTTGACGGTGTTGGATGTTCTTGATCGAGTCCCGAATCCCATCGTCAAACATATCGAGAAAACGTCCAAAGGTGGACCCTGATTCAAAAGAGCCCGGATTAGGACCAAGCACTAGCAAATAATCTCCGCGATTCAGAGCCTCTGGCGATGACGCCAGCACTTCCGTGTAAATCTCAAATGATTCCGGAGCCTCGTTTATGTCCTTGTCTTTGTCAATAAGTTGATCTATGAGTTCATCTGTCAATTCCAGTTCCATTTGCCGATGCAGTAAAACGCCTGCCACTTTATCCATAATTAGGCGCTGTCTGTCGGCTGCTTTTCTAGCTTTTTCCGCATTTTCTTCTTTGTAGTTCGCTTGGGGGTTCAGATAGATTGGCGGAACGCCGAGCCCCGTCTCTTCATTCAGCAATTCCAGGATCGGCACGTCACAGCAATCGCCGTATTTCTCCAGAAAGCGGCCGTGATATTCTTTGATATGTGGAAAGCCCGCTTCAGCCTGGGATAACAACCATAAAATCTCGCCAACTCTGGCCGCTTCTTCGCCGACGGATTGATGGAGTTCAAGATTTTGCCTGGAAAGGGCCAAATCCACTTGTACGGCAGATTTAGTCTCGCCATATTGCTTCATATATTCCGTCATTTCCTGGTAGATCTCCAAACCGCCTCCCAAGGGACAATCATCATATTTCCGGATCAAGGATTGAACCTGTGTCAGCATCCGCTTTTCTTCATCGACACCTTTCAATGGCTCGAGACGCTCCAATAGATATTCCAAGGGAGAGGGAATCGTTAAAGGCGGACGCAGTTCGCTAATGAGAAACTCCTTAGAAAACAATGTCCATACAAAATTCGTGATGACTTGTTCGCCTGCTTCCTGTCCTTCTTGATACAGGCCGGTTAGTTTATGTACCAAATCCTCAAATAAAATAGGCTGTGCCGCAAGTTCCAGCGCAGTCATAGCGGGAGGGGTAGCCCGAACCGATATCTTATCATCCTGACCGTTTTCACCATTTTGAGCTTGCCCAGTGAGTGTCGGATACAGGAATTCCATCCGGCTGCCGGTACACTGAACAGCATGATTTCTTGTCACCCTAAGCTGCTTGACAACGTCCAATCTCTCCTCCAAACGTTTTACTACGAGTAAAAGCCATTCCATATCCGGCCGTGTGCGCTTGGTATAATATTTAGGAGCATTCATTCGGACATCGGTTTTTTTAGCCAAATAACCTGCGGTCACACCCGCAAATAAGCCAAACGGAGTAGGACGAGTCGACATCCGGGAAAGATACTTTAACACACTGGAAGCCGCCTGCTTTGTTTTCCGCTCATCCGATCGGTTAACCAAATGAGGCAAAGCTTCATATAATCTGGGACTTGCTACAGCAATGGCTTCCTTTACATAGCTGTTTTTGAGCAATTTTTGTAAAGAATCTATATAAGAGTCGCCTTTTTGAATTTCGCAGAACGATTTCATTGGCAATAGCGGCATACGCAGCATGAAAAAAGGAAGGGGAGCAAATAACGAGCTTGTTGCAGTGACCGGTTTATCGCTAATTATATGAGCCATTTAAACTCCATCCTTTGTCAAATGATAGATTATGAGAGGGAAGAGGAGAGATAAGCCCGGACTCCTCTTCTTCGATCTTACGGGTTAATGAATTAGGCAATTACCAGCACAAGTAACAGCTGTTACATAGGGTAGCTGTTGGACAGCCTTGTGTACAATAAACTGTATCCGTTCGGGGTACAACATTGCTGCTGCTTTTCAAAACTTGAA
>NZ_ASSD01000157.1 GCF_000520715.1 Paenibacillus zanthoxyli JH29 | reverse complement strand
CAGTCGCTGCGCAGCGGACGCTGGGCGCTTGCGGGCAAGTCGGGCACGGCGCAGACTATGGTCAAGGGCGCTTCGCGCAACCATCAATGGTTTATCGGCTTCGGTCCGGCGGAACTGCCCAAATATGCGGTTGCGGTGCTGGTCAAGAACGCGGCTCCTGATAGCCCACACACCGCGACCCGATTATTCGGCGAGGTCATGAACCTTCTGGCCGAGTCCCCTCATGCTTGATACCTGCATCGCCTTCCGTGGCAGAGACGTCAGCCGCAGCCCCGTCCCCGTCGTTATAAGCGAACGGAGACACGATGAATTCCTCCTGCGGGAGGGAAATCCACTGCTTGAGATAGCCCTGCTGCAGCAGCTCTTTAATCAGAATCAGCAGAATAGGCGACAGGATCAGTCCCGCCACACCGAAGGCCGAAGTCGACAGGATGACAAAGGACAGCATGAGGAACGCCGAGGAGACGCCGATGGAGTTGCCGGTGATTTTCGGCTCCAGCAGCTGGCGGACGATCAGGACGACGGCCAGCAGGATGATAAGCCCAACCGCAAGCGGGGTGTTGCCGATGATGAACAGATAGATGATCCAGGGGATCAGAATCGTCGATACGCCCAGCAGCGGCAGCACGTCGAACACCGCGCAGACGAGCGCCATCGTCAGTTCGTTTCCGGACCTCAGGATGAACAGGCCGGCCAGCACAATGACGAATGTAATCGAAATCAGGATCAACTGCGCTTTCAAATAGGAGCCGATGGCTTTAAACACGTTGCCCTGCAGGAAACTGTAGGCTGTTTTGAACGTCTTCGGCATTTTGTCATGCGCGATCCGCCGCCAATCCTTGATCTCCATGCTGAGAAAAAATGCGAGAATGATGGCGACCCCAAAATTGGCCATGAATGATGAGAACGTGCCGAGAACGCCGATCATATATCTGAAGAAGATAATAAGCCAGCTTGACAGAAGATCAGTGGCGCTTTTGAAATAACCGTTCAGCTTCTCTGTCATATTGGGCGGAAGGCTCGCTATTTTCTGCTGAAGCCAGGTGGTAAGCTCCATAAAATGCTGCTGCACTACATATGTATAATGGGGGAGGTTATCCTGAAACTGCAGCGCCTGCGATGCGATCAGCAGCCCCGCGCCGAACAGTGTCCCCAGCAGCAGAATCAGGAACAGCAGCACGGAGATCGCGGAGGCAAACGACTTGGGCAGCCCCTTGCGATTCAAGAAACGCGCCAGCGGCTCGATGAGCATGAACACGAAGAAGGAGAGGAACACGGGAGCGGCCAGCTGGTACAGCTTGCTGAAGGCGAGCATGACCAGGTAGACGGTTAGAACGAGCAGCCCGATATCGAAAAAGGTACGCCAATATTTTTTATAGAGAGGCAGCATGGATTTAACGACTCCTTTACATTTGAATTCATTCTTTCACTGACCTGTATTCCATTGTACACGATTTTACCAAAAAACCGTCTTTTTCTTTGACAGCTGTGGTAAAATAGGGGGTGATGTTTTGATTTCACGTCCGCACTTAGGCGGAAGATACTCACTTTGGCCGCATTCCGCCTGGCAGCTGGCAGACGTAAGAGCGGCTCTAAAGTCCACTCTGGAGAAAAGCGGGGAAGAAAAATGGAGACTTTGCTGCTCTGGTTGTTCTACATCTCGACATTTTATGCTTTTATTCCCGGCATTATCAGCCGGCTCTTCGGTTACCGCGTCTTCCGAAGAGGGATCGGGGTACAGGAATTTGCCCTCACATTCGATGATGGGCCCGACCCGAAGTATACGCCAAAGCTGCTTGATCTGCTCAGCAAGTACAATGCCAAGGCTACTTTTTTTGTAATCGGTTCTCATGCGGAGCAGCACCCCGAGCTGATTCGGCGTATGCATGCCGAGGGCCATCTCGTCGGTATTCATAACTACATCCACAAGAGCAACTGGCTGATGCGTCCCCGCACGGTATGCAAGCAGATTCAGCGCACCAATGATATTATTTACGGAATTACCGGCGAGCGCAGCACGTACTACCGTCCGCCTTGGGGTATCGTCAACCTGTTCGATTTCTCGAAGCGCCGCCATGTCAAAATCGTACTATGGTCGGCGATGTTCGGTGATTGGCGCAAAGATCTTGGAGTGGAACGGCTGACGGAAAAAATGCTGGCACGTCTGGGTCCCGGCGAAGTCATGCTGCTGCATGACTGCGGCTTGACGCTGGGGGCCGATCCCGAGGCGCCGGAGCAAATGTTGTCCGCACTCGAACGCACTTTGGAAGAAGCCAAGAACCGGGGGCTGCGCAGCATCCGGATCGACGATATGATTAAGGCTGCGGAGAAATCGCCACTCTCCCGGATGTCCTTCGGCAAGCGGCTGCTCGTCGGGATATGGCTAACTTGGGAGCGGTGCTTCCGGCTCATGTTCCGCCTGCGGACCGTAACTCCGAATTTGCCCTTTCTTCATTACCGTCTCCGCGAATACCAGGGCCAGACGATTTCGCTGGACCGCGGGATGACGCTGAGCAAGGGCGACAGCATCATTGAGATTCATGTCGACAACCGGCAGCTCTTTGAGCTCGGCATACAGTCCCGTTCCGCAGCGCAGCTCGCAATTCGGATGATCCGGCGGATGGATAAGGATCTGCCGGTTCTCGCCGAGATTATCGCCGGTGACGAATCGCTCGCGGAAGCGAAGGCATTGTATGGTGTCACCATGATTAACCGGGGGCCGGAGAAATTCGGCTTTACCGTCAAAGATCTGCCTGAGGGACTGTTTGCCAGCCTTACAAAGTTCTATCTCAGCATCCTGATCAGCGTCATTCACCCGGCTGGCGGTGCCCGGCTAAAAGAACGAAGCGAGGCGCTCGTCCCCAAGATGATCCTGATGCCGGTGTCGCAGTTGCTTGATCATTATGGAAAAAAGTGTACCGGAACGAAGCTGCGCAAGCAGGAGACCGTTACGGTGCTTGAGGATGGTATGGCGGCGGAGGAATTTCCCGGCGCTCACGCCCACTAATTCCTCTGACGACTGAGCAGGCTCTTTTTCTTGCAGACGTTGATCCGGTCCGCTGCGGCGGTACCTGGTGCGTCTTGCTGGAAGAAGGGCCTTCTTTTATCCCGAACCAAGCTGTGTCCACCGTCATTTTAATGCTTTGTACGGCTGATTCATGGACTTGTTTCAAAAAACAAATAAATACATTCTCATTGAGTCTCCAAAAATGTAATATAGAAGTGTCGGCGTATTATTTGTCAGCCTAATTCCAATAGGAGGTCATACCAATGAGAACCGTACAGTTTCCACAAGATTTTGTCTGGGGCGCGGCAACCGCTGCATATCAAATTGAAGGGGCTTACAATGAAGATGGCAGAGGGATGTCGATTTGGGATACGTTTTCCCGCATTCCGGGCAAGGTAGACAACATGGACAATGGGGATGTCGCCTGCGACAGCTATCATCAGTACCTTGAGGATATCGCCCTGATGAAGGAACTCGGAATCACATCTTACCGGTTCTCCGTTGCATGGCCGCGTATTTTTCCGGCAGGCACGGGAGAGCTTAACGCCAAAGGACTTGAATTCTATAATACTTTCGTTGACGCGCTGCTTGAGAATGGAATCGAACCTGTGTGCACGCTGTATCATTGGGATCTGCCGCAATCCCTTCAGGATTCGGGAGGTTGGGAGAACAGGGAGACGGTGGATGCATTTGCCGCCTATGCCGATACACTGTTCCGCAGTCTGGGTGGAAAAATCAAGAAATGGCTGACGATTAACGAGCCTTGGTGTGTGTCGTTTCTTTCCAACTACCAGGGAACCCACGCGCCAGGCCATAAGGATTTGCAGACCGCCGTTACCGTTGCCCATCATCTGCTGCTTGCCCACGGCAGCGCGGTACGGAAATTTCGGGAATTGGGCCTAACGGGAGAGGTTGGCTATGCGCCCAATGTGACCTGGATGGAGCCATACAGCAGCCGAAAGAAGGATGTCGAAGCCTGCAAACGGGAGAACGGCTGGTATGTGGAGTGGTTCATGGACCCGGTGTTTAAGGGCGAATATCCGTCTTTTCTGGTAAAATGGTTCCGTGAGAAGGGAGCGGAGGTGCCGATCCAAAAAGGGGATATGGAGCTCATTCATGAGAAAATCGATATCCTGGGCATCAACTATTATTCCGGATCATTGGCAAGGTATGATGAAAGCGCTGGCCTTACGGCGTGCGAGCCGGTGGAGATGGGCTATGACCGGACGGATATCGGCTGGCCGATTTATCCGGAAGGCTTGTACAAAGTGCTAAGCTATATTCAGAGCCGGTACGGCGACATTCCAATCTATATTACTGAGAACGGGGCCTGCTACAACGACGGGCCGGACAACGGAATCGTAGCGGATACGAAGCGGATCAATTATCTGCACAAGCATCTGCTCCAGCTTCACCGCTGCATCTCGAATGGCATTCCGGTCAAAGGATATTTTGCCTGGTCGCTGCTTGATAATTTCGAATGGGCCTACGGGTACAGCATGCGGTTCGGTCTCGTTCATACGGATTACGCTACGCTTGTCCGTACGCCGAAAGACAGCTTTTATTGGTACCAGGATGTAATAGCAACCGGCGAGGTTGAGAGCTGATCACGTAAATCTGCGAAAAAAGCCCGGAGGCATCGTCAGTCGACGAATCGCCCTCCGGGCTTGTTGCTGTTATTGCACGGCCTTTGGTTTCGGCTGTTCGGAACTAGATTTTCAGCACGCCGCCTTTGCTGGCGTTCGTTACAAGCTTGGAGTACCGGGCCAGATAGCCCGTCTTCACCTTCGGTTCGAACTCTTTCCAGTCTTTGCGGCGTTCTTCCAGTTCCTCATCGCTGACGTGCAGCTCGATCTTGCGGTTGTTCAGATCCAGCTCGATGATGTCGCCGTCCCGGACAAAAGCGATCGGTCCGCCTTCCGCCGCCTCCGGCGAGATATGGCCGATGCTGATGCCGCGGGAAGCGCCCGAGAAGCGGCCGTCGGTTATCAAGCCGACCTTGGCGCCAAGGCCCATGCCGGCGATCTGCGAGGTCGGGGCGAGCATTTCCGGCATGCCCGGTCCGCCTTTCGGACCTTCATAGCGGATAACAACGACGTGGCCTTCCTTGACCTTGCCGCCGGCGATGCCTTCCAGCGCCTGCTCCTGGGAGTCGAAGCAGATGGCCGGCCCTTTATGGTAGCCGCCCACGGACGGGTCAACCGCGCCGACCTTGATGATCGAGCCTTCCGGAGCGAGGTTGCCGTACAGGACGGACAATCCGCCGACCTGGGAATACGGATTGTCAAGCTTATGAATAACGCTCGTATCCTGGATTTCGTGTCCGCTAACATTCTCGGCCAGCGTCTTTCCGGTAACGGTCATACACTCGCCAAACAGCGTGCCCGGCTTCTTCAGCAGTTCGTTAAGCACGGCGCTGACACCGCCCGCACGGTCCACATCCTCGATGAAGATGTCCGAAGCGGGGGCCAGCTTGGCCAGGTACGGTACGCGATTAGCCACTTCGTTGATCCGCTCCAGCGGGTATTCGATTCCGGCTTCCTGCGCCAATGCCAGCGTGTGCAGTACGGTGTTGGTGGAACCGCCCATCGCCATATCGAGCGCAAACGCATTGTCGATCGATTCCTTCGTCACGATGTCACGCGGTTTCAGATCAAGCTTGATCAGTTCCATGAGCTGCTTGGCGGACTGCCGCACGAATTCCTTGCGCTCTTCCGCCACGGCCAGGATTGTGCCGTTGCCCGGCATGGCGAGGCCCAGCGCTTCGGCCAGACAGTTCATGGAATTGGCGGTGAACATGCCGGAACAGGAACCGCAGGTCGGACAGCCGTATTGTTCGAGTTCGAGCAGCTCCGCGTCGTTGATTTTGCCGACCTGGTGGGCGCCTACGCCTTCAAATACAGAAGTCAGCGACAGCTTGCGGCCTTTGCTGTCCACGCCGGCCTTCATCGGCCCGCCGCTGACGAAGATGGTCGGGATGTTGACGCGCAGCGCGCCCATCATCATGCCCGGCGTAATTTTGTCGCAGTTCGGGATGCAGACCATGCCGTCGAACCAGTGCGCGGATACGACCGTTTCCAGGGAGTCGGCGATAATCTCGCGGCTCGGCAGCGAGTAGCGCATGCCGATATGTCCCATCGCGATGCCGTCGTCAACGCCGATCGTATTGAATTCGAAAGGAACGCCGCCCGCTTCGCGGATTGCTTCCTTGACGATTTTGCCAAATTCCTGGAGATGCACATGACCTGGCACGATATCGATATAGGAATTGCAGACCGCGATAAACGGTTTACCGAAATCCTCATCTTTAACGCCGGCTGCCCGCAGCAGACTGCGGTGCGGAGCCCGGTCGAAGCCTTTTGTGATCATGTCTGAACGCATTTTCTTGGCTGCCATACTAAAAAGTTCCCCCTTAATTATTCTATTGCAATTCCAATATTTTGCCGCATTAACGCACTGCTCTCTGAAGAGCCGCGAAGCCGCGGTTTATAGAAAGAACAGGGTCCAGCTCTATGAAAAAGAGGGTGGCCGGCGCCGTTTCTATAATAATAGCGGTTTTTCCTATTAGTAGAGTCTATCACAAAGAGCCGGGTTTTTCTACCGGGCGATGTTAAGTTTATCACAAATAAACGCATGAAAGCACTACCCATAAGACCCTGCTGCGTCAAGGGCTGAAGGTTGTTTGCGTGTATCGATTCCTCTATAATTTTCCTTAAGAATTAAGGGACGTATGCGGTATACCTGGGAGTGGACATCTTGATTAAAAAACGTACGAAGCGCGGTCTTATTATATTGTTGGCATTTGGCGCGGCTACGGTGGGGGCTCTCTGGTTCTATTTGAAGCCTTACACCCCGGAAGGACAGGCCGAAGGCGCCCTCGTCTCCGGCAGGGGAATCCTCGCCCAGCGGAATGATAACTGGATTTCCTTCGAGCCTTCCACGGCGAGCGTGACAGGCATTATATTCTATCCGGGCGACCTGGTCGAGGCCGAAGCCTATGCGCCGCTGGCCAGACGGCTGGCAGCAGCCGGACATCCGGTCTATATCGCCCGCATGCCGCTCAATCTCGCGGTGACCCGGAGCGACGCAGCCGAGGATATTATCCGCGTGCATCCCAAGCTGTCCTTTATCCTTGGCGGTCATGCGCTGGGGGGCGTTATGGCTTCGCGGTTTGCCGCGAGCCACCCGGACGAATTGGAAGGCGTGTTCTTTCTGGCCTCCTATCCGGATGAAAAAGGGAGCTTGAAGTCGACGACATTGGCGGCGCTGTCGGTACTTGGCACCGAGGACAAGGTTCTGGACCGCAAGAAATATCTTGAGGGCAGAGCCTATCTGCCGGACAACACTGTGTACTACTCGCTTGAAGGCGGCAATCACGCCCAGTTCGGCAGCTATGGACCGCAAAAGGGGGACGGTGAGGCGACGATTTCCGAGAATCGGCAGCAGGCTGAAACGGTGCGGGTGCTGCTTGATTGGATGAGCAATCTGCGCTAGTCCCGGATGGGTCGGCCAGCTCAGGCTCCTTCGGCTGCCGGGCCGGGCGCCAGGCTGAAAAATATAAGGACGGAAGGGAGGAGCGAAGGTGCCTCTACTGCATGTGAATGGCATTTCGGTGCCCTGCAAAGCCATCCTGTTCGACAAGGACGGCACGCTGCTTGATCTGATGGAAATGTGGGGAACATGGGCGGAATCCGTGCTTCGGGATATGGATACCCAAATGGCGCTGATTGGCGCGGACTTTACAGGGGATAAGAACCTGCTGCTCGGCACCGTGCAGGATGCGAAAGGCCGAATCACCGGGTA
>NZ_ASSD01000156.1 GCF_000520715.1 Paenibacillus zanthoxyli JH29 | reverse complement strand
CGACGCCTGGAGGCAGTCGTACCTGCCGCTGGAAAGAGTGCTTGAAGCCTGCCGCGAAGCCGGATGGGGGACTGAGAAAGCGCATGCGCCTGCCGGAAACGGCCCGTCCCAGGACAGCCGTGTCGTCGGCGCTAAAGGCACATTCGGTCTGATTCATCCGGTAAGCGAGCATTTCTGCGACAACTGCAACCGGCTGCGCCTTACAGCTGACGGCCATATCAAAGCCTGCCTGTACTGGTCCGACGAATACAACGTACGGCCGCTGACCGTTGATCCGGAGGCCGTTCGCGGTTTATTCCGCAGGGCGCTCGGAGGCAAGCCTCATAACCACGAAATGGCGCTGGCGCTGGAGAAGAAAGCCCAGAGCCATACGCCTACGA
>NZ_ASSD01000155.1 GCF_000520715.1 Paenibacillus zanthoxyli JH29 | reverse complement strand
CTAGTACTTCGTAACGATTTAAATTCATAGTTACATTCCGTTTGCCGATATATTCTGTAAAAAGGATATGAGGAGTAAGCATATGGAAAAGAGATGGATTGTAACCTTGAGTTTGGAAGAACGAGAACAATTAGAAACGCTCATTAAAAAAGGAAAAGTGGCGGGTTATAAAATCAAACATGCTCATATCCTGCTCAAAGTCGATGAAGGCGAACAAGGTCCGGCTTGGCCGGATACCCGAATCGCAGAGGCGTACAACGTCCATGAAAGCACGGTAAGAAATATGCGTAAGCGGTTAGTTGAAAAAGGACTGGAAGCCGCCTTGGAGCGAGAAAAACGAACGAATTACACGCGCAAACTCGACGGCGAAGCCGAGGCGAGACTGTTGGCTATCGCTTGCAGTGAACCGCCGGAAGGAGCCAGTACATGGTCGGTGCGTCTATTGGCAGATCGAATGGTCGAACTGGAAATCGTCGATGAATTGTCGCATATGACCGTGCAGCGGGCATTAAAAAAAATGAACTTAAACCTTGGTTAAAGAAGCAGTGGTGCATTCCGGAAGCATCCGGTGAATTTGTGGCACGGATGGAAGACGTACTGGATGTCTACCAACGTCCGTATGATCCCCTACGGCCGGTCGTTTGCCTGGATGAAACGAATCGGCAACTGATCCAGGAGACACGTTCTTCACTTGAACCCAAGCCCGGCCAACCGAAACGGATCGATTACGAGTACAAGCGCGGAGGCGTAGTCAATCTGTTTATGATGTTTGCTCCGCTGGAAGCCAAGCGTTATGTCCGGGTGTTGGATCAACGGAAACGAGTAGATTTTGCAGCCTGCATTCAGGAATTAGTCGACGTTCACTATCCGAAGGCCGAAAAGATTGTCTTAGTCATGGACAATTTAAATACGCATAGTATCGGATCTCTCTACGAAGCGTTTGAGCCCAAGGAAGCCAAGCGGCTGGCGGACAAACTGGAAATTCACCATACGCCCAAGCATGGGAGCTGGCTCAACATGGCCGAGATTGAGATTGGCATTTTGAGTCGCCAATGTTTGTCGGGTTATATTTCAACCAAGGAGACGATGATCCGGCAAGTAGCCGCTTGGGAAGTCCGCCGAAATCATTCAGGCTCCGCCGTGAACTGGCGATTCACCACCGATGATGCACGTATTAAACTCAAAAAATTGTACCCTGTTTTTTAAGGGTTACAGAGTACTAG
>NZ_ASSD01000154.1 GCF_000520715.1 Paenibacillus zanthoxyli JH29 | reverse complement strand
GCCGCAGCGTTTCCACGGCGGCCAGCCCCGCCGTGAAGGCATCAGCGCGCCGCGTGTGGAGCAGCCGGCGCGCCAGATCGAGCGAAGCCATCACGGGGTATGATGGGCTGGAGCTCTGCACCATGGCGAGCCGCTGCCGCAGCAGGGCGCGGTCGAGCCGCGGCCCTTGGACATGCAGCATGGCGCCCATGGTCATCGCCGCAAGCATCTTGTGCGTGGACTGCACGACGCCGTCCGCGCCGCAGCTTAAGGCACCCGGCGGCAGCTCCGGGTGCTGCCCGTAGTGCGCCCCATGCGCCTCGTCGACCAGCAGCGGCACGCCGCTGTCGTGACAGGCCCGCGCGAGGGGCGCGAGGTCGCTTCCCATGCCGTAGTAATTCGGCATGGTCACAAGCAGGCCGGCGGCCTCCGGCCAGGCCGCCAGTGCCCTGCGCACCGTCTCTACAGGCGGTGCGACCGCCAGGCCGCTGGCGTCATCCATCTGCGGTTCAAGGAATACCGCACGCGCTCCCGCCAGCATCAGCCCATAAATAACCGATTTATGCACATTGCGCTGCACCAAGAGCACAGTGCCCGGTTCAGCGCATACCGTCAGGATTAGCGCTAGATTCCCAGCCGTACTTCCGCCTACGAGCAGGAAGCTTTCCTCGGCCCCGAAACAGTCCGCAGCAAGCTTCTGCGCTTCCAGAATGACGCCGACTGGATGATGCAGATCATCGCTCCCCGAAATCTCGGTAATATCCGCCGTCATGACCTCATCCAACAAGCCGGCGCTTCCTTCCATCTTAAATGCCTGCCCATTTTTATGACCCGGCACATGAAAAGAGCTCTTTCCTTCCGCTTTGTAGCGTTCCAGCATTTCATATAATGGCGCGCCTGCACGCTCTGTCTCTTTCATTTGATCGCAATTCCTTCCACACCGGCTTAACTCTATTTTAACCCATAACCGCTTCTCCGCCTATGCCTTGAATTTACCGCCTGTACCCGCAGCAAAACGGCTCCCCCTTACTTCTATGCAAGGAAAAGCCGCTGCGTTAATAACCTGTATAAGCGAAGACAACCTTCTAATACCATCACGGCAAAACCATTGTACGGCAACCGGGCGTCTATCAAGCGTTCTTTTGCAGACCGATTTTTTTCATTCGACCGATAAAAAAGCGGTATTTGGCATCCTCCGCCTCAGTCCTAACCATTTCCGCCTCGCAATCCTCGCAAATAAACTGCGAAACGATGCGAATTCCCTCTTCTTTTTCCTGCCCGCATATAATGCAGATTTCAGTTTTCGCATGATCTTGTTCCATACTAATCCCACCTTGGCCCTTTTAAGAACAGTATGCTTCACTTCCTATCATTTTAAACCCTTTCATAGTTTTTTCATATCCTTAAATCCCTTTTCCATCGCGGCTTGTACAGCCCACAGGCGATCTAGACTTATATGATTTAATGAATTCATCAAGAATGCCGATAGTATGGATATAAGATATGAGATAAGCCCAATTCCTGGAGGGAAGGTATGGAACCGACTAATAAAGGAGCGACTTTTTACCAATATAAGCTTCTTAAAAAAATAAGCATACCCGTCAATGCTTTACGGATTTATGCAGCGATTCCTATTCTATTTATTCTATTGGAAACTGTTTTCGTTTCCCCTGCCAGTTTGTTATTTTTTCTAATCGCCATTCCGGTTATTTTTTGGGTTCAATATGTCGTCTCCCGATCCGTCCTCTTGATTTCGGGTTACCCGGTCGCCAAACGTTGGCGCAACTCCTTCAGGCTTCCGTGGCTCGGCTATATGCCGGATCAATACATTAGCTGCAGTCTTTTCCGCAGGGTACAGCTTCATAGTCTCTGGATCGGTCTTTCCTTTACAGCATTATTTGTCGTATTATCGCCGTACGCCTTTACGCTCTCCTTAGCCTTTCTGCATTTATGGCTGCTGTTTCCGAGATTTTACGCTCTGCTGCGGACAGGCTGGAAGAGACAGGATGACATGCTTAAGTTTAACCAGGTGGACGTCTCCTGTTATTCGCAGTAACAACTGTACATATCCCTTCTATTCTTCATTGAATCCTATTTACGTAATGTACGTGACCTGTATCCCTGAAAAATAAAATCACCATCTGGATGGATAGCGATTTTATTTCTACTGGCTGTTGAGGCTGTTGAGGCTTTTGACGCCCGCCTTTTTATCCTTTGGGACCATAATAATGAAATAGCCGTCATGAATAGTTAAATGAACAATAAGCTGATCCTTCTGGAATACGTGCGAGCTAGCCGTGTTTTCTACAGGCAGTTCATTCCAGCCCCAGGCCTGTATGGCTTCAGAATAGGGATCCGGAATATTGTCATTCTCCTTTAACCCAGGAAGGGAATAACGCACGTAGTCCATAGCTTTATTCGTTGTCGTCCGATCTGGCGAGTTGGCCTCCTTGGGTACGGGAAAGCTCTTCTCGTTAAGGGCACCCTCGAACGATTCCCATGAAGGTTCCTTCGCGGCGCATCCGGCCAGCAATACAGTTACCATACATAAAATAAAGAGCGTCCACAACGTTCGGGCTCGCTTCATACCTTAAATCCTCCTTACCCTCAACCCTGCAACTAAAGACACAGGAAACAATTCAATCAAATGAATTTTATGAGTAGTTCATTCGTATTAAGGCTATGCTTATTTGCACTTTTCTATTATACTTATATCTATTGACATGTCGGTAACAAAAATGTCATTCAATGATGCCGATCTTCACAATCCCTTCACTATTGCATCAATGAGATTAAGGTCCGGATTTCGCATATATACCTGATCCATTCAGTTCTTGCATTCTCTTCATTGTTCATAATCATCCCTCCTGTTGGGAACAGTATTGTAATCCAGAATTTAAAAAGAAACACAAAAAACCACTGCTGAAGTATCAGCAGTGGTTCTTGTGCT
>NZ_ASSD01000153.1 GCF_000520715.1 Paenibacillus zanthoxyli JH29 | reverse complement strand
TCTCGATAATGGACAGCGGGTTCTCTTGAGCCGGCAGCGATAGGCCGCTCTGGTTAAAGTGTTCATCCGCCAGAACGCATAACGCCTTACGATATTCCCCGCCGGACATTAGCCATTCCAGCAGCGAAAGCGCATGGGAGAACGCCTGGCTTCCGGAATGACCGAGCGCCAGGGGCAGCACGTCAAGCAGATTTAGCTCTCTTCTTATTTTGGCACAAACATGCTCAGCGTGGGGGGAATTCTCGTGATGGCAAAGAACCAGTACATCCATATCCGTCAGCCATTGCCGATTCGCTTCCATTTGAGCGATGGCTATGTCTACCAATGACTGATTTTCACCGTCCGCTCTTGTGCCTGAATAAAGAACATTAAACGTTAATTCCGTCTTCACCGTAATTGTTGCCACCCTCATTCTCTGTTACTCATATTTGTGCAAGGAACAGCCGTAATAGCCTCCGAAGCCTACGGTCACCGTCAAATAGAAGTCGCCTTTGTTCAACGAACCGTTCCTGATCGCATCGTTCACGTTTAGCAGAATGTCCGTATTATGAAGATGTCCCGCATGTCCAAGCGCCCCGGCATAAAATTTATCCAGAGGACAGCCGATCGCCCGGGCAAGCGTACTCCAAGTGTTCAGACCCAGATTTGAGCAAAAAATAAGGCGGATCTCGTTCATACTCATTCCCGCTTCCCGCAGCACCTGCTTCGCAACCTGACGAACGGCCAAGTAAAAGGTTGAAAAGTACATTTTAACTCGTTCGGGACAATCATCGTATACCAAACCGTCCACTTTGAGCCCGGTAGATAGGGTCTGGTGGCCTTCGGCCGCAGACTTTTGGTATAGAGCAGCACTGGCCGCATCCCCATAGAGCATATAGGTATCGCTGCGGTGCTGCGAAATGTTCGCTTTATCCGCCGCAACAAATAATACAGCGTCGCCGCTGCGGCCTTCACCGGCGAAATAAGCCTTCGTTAAATAAAGCGACAAATGAATGGTGGAGCAGCCGTATTCCTCCAGTTGAATAACCGGCGTTGTATCATAGTCAAACTCGCGCAGCAGCCTGGAGAACAAGCTCTGCGCCTCTACTCCGGCGCTCGTGACACACGCAAAGAAAATAGCCGAAAGCCGTATTCCATCCCGCCTTGCCCGGCTTAAGACCGGAGCGCATGCCTCATAAATCATTTGCCCCAGGCTTTCATTCCGCTCGATAGGGACATACTCAAAGCCGCTGTCTCTGTAATCCGCTGCGCTTAAACGGAACGAAACGCCGTCTTCGTTTATTTCCTGGATGACCTGATCGACAGGAGCCCGGAATGAAGGAATATACACGCTGGTATCCGTAATGGTCAAATAGGGAGCCGTCATCGCTTCACGCCTTCTTCGTCAGGTGCAGAATTTTGTACCTGCGCTTTCCCGCACGCATATCATCGTAAATCGGGGTTCCGGGAACGCCCATCGTCTTCCATACGGCATCCTCCTTGCCGAGAGTATCGCCTAGCGCCGCGAGACGGCTGCCTCTGGCCAAATCGCTTGCCAGCAGAACCTGCTCGGAGATATCGCGGGATAGCGACACTTCAAAACCCAGCTCAAGCAAATACCGTTCGCCTTCCTCGAACTTGAGCGCATCCAGATCATCCGCATATACGAACACGCCTCCCGCCTTCAGCACGCGGAATACCTCATCATAGAAACGGTTGATCCGGGGATAGAGATCCGAGGATTCGATATTCAGCACGATATCACAGCACGCGTCAGGGATGGGCAGCTCCTCCGCGTCGCCGACGCAGAAGGAAGCCTGTTCATACCGGTTGCTTGCCAGACAGAAAGCGATATTCGCTTCCGTCAAATCAAGTCCCGCAACGATGCGCGGCCCATAGCTTTTGCAGAGTGCCCGTACGTTGCCGCCTCTGCCGCAGGCGATCTCCAGCACGTCCTTTCCCTGTACATCGACTCCGCTCAGGATCTCCTGCAGAAGCC
>NZ_ASSD01000152.1 GCF_000520715.1 Paenibacillus zanthoxyli JH29 | reverse complement strand
TAGAGGAAGGAGTCTTCTCGGCTTTTTAGATAAAATAAAGAACCCGGGCAAACACGCCTATCGCGATTGCTCGGACTCCTGCTTATTTTAATCCGGCAATCCGGTAAATCTTCTCGATATCGAGATGCGCTCTGGCATGGTCGGCCAATCGGTCGAAGGCAGCGGTTTTGCGGCTCTGGAAATGAATGTCCGTGTGAAGAGGGGCAAGCCCTTTTTTCTGCCGGATCAGATTAAGCCATTTACGCCGGAATTCATCGTTTTCGAATATCCCGTGCAGATAAGTGCCCCATATCCTCCCGTCAGCCGACAGCATGCCGTCTTCATGATCCCCGATCTGGAACAGCCCTTCAACGGGCTCCAGCTTTTCCGTTCTGCCCATATGGATTTCATAACCCTCCACGGAAATGCCCTGCAGCTCCAGCCATTCCCGATGATTGCAGGCTACGTTACCCCGGACTCTCTCCGTTCGTTTATCCGAATAAAAGACCGTTTCCGCCGGCAAAAATCCCAGTCCGGCCGCATCGCCTTCCTCCGATTCCACTTGATGAGGATCGCTCAGCCTCGCCCCAAGCATCTGGTAACCACCGCAAATGCCCACAAGACGGGTACCGGACTCCGCCTTTTTGCTTATGGCTTCCAACAGTCCCGTTTCCCGCAAAAAGCTTAGGTCAGCCAGTGTATTCTTCGTTCCGGGCAGCAGAATGACGTCGGGATTGCCCAGTTCCTCAGAGCTCTGTACATAACGCACCTGCACATCCGGTTCAGCCGCGAGCGGGTCGGTATCCGTAAAGTTGGAAATCCGGGGTAACCGGATGACAGCAACGTCGATGTCGGCATCCGAATTCAGGTTATCCGGCTGATGATCCAGGGCCACCGAATCCTCGGCCTCGATATCGATCCCGTTCAGGTGGGGAACCACACCCAGGACGGGTATTCCCGTACGCTGCTCCAGCCAGTCCAGCCCAGGCTGCAGGATCGCGATATCTCCCCTGAATTTATTGATAATGAAGCCTTTTACCCGGTTCCGTTCATGCTCTTCAAGCAGTTCCAGCGTTCCGACGATAGAGGCAAACACGCCGCCTCGGTCAATGTCCGCGACCAGCACGACCGGAGCATCCGCCCATTCCGCCAGACGCATATTGACAATATCCCGGTCCTTCAGATTGATTTCCGCCGGGCTTCCCGCCCCTTCGATGACGATCACCTCATACTCGGACTTCAAACGGTCAAGGGCCTCCCGAACAATCGTACCCGCTATAGGCAAGTACTCCTCAC
>NZ_ASSD01000151.1 GCF_000520715.1 Paenibacillus zanthoxyli JH29 | reverse complement strand
CAAATCATGGAGTCGGTGGGACGAGAAACCATTCGCCAGACGTTAAAAAAACGAAACTTAAGCCTCACCTGAAAAAGCAATGGTGCATTCCGGCCAAAGCGAGCGCTGAATTTGTTGCGCGGATGGAAGATATTCTGGAAACGTATGCGCTCCCTTACGACCCGGAAATTCCGCTAATCTGCATGGATGAGCAGCCTGTGCAATTGCTGGATCATTCGCGGCCTCCACAAACGATGAAGCCCGGACAAGTTCAGCGAGAAGATTATGAGTATGTCCGCAAGGGAAGCTGCAGCCTCTTTCTGTTCACGGAGCCGCTCTCCGGGTGGCGTCATGTACAGGCTTCGGAAAGACGCACCAAATCCGACTGGGCTCTGCAAATCCAGGAACT
>NZ_ASSD01000150.1 GCF_000520715.1 Paenibacillus zanthoxyli JH29 | reverse complement strand
GGTTCTGGATTTTACCAATGTACCGTCAAAATCAAAAATAATATGTTTAATTATTTTACTCCTTCCTTCCACCGTGGAAGCTCTATCTAACAAGACATCCTTTATTCTCCTTCAATGAAACTCAAGATATCATCAGGCTTGGCAGCAATAAAAGCCGGCTTCCCTTGTTGAAGAAGTGCAGATGAATCATAGCCCCAAGTCACACCAATGCTTTTTATCCCTGACCGACTAGCAGCCTTGATGTCTCGCAGTTCGTCTCCAACATAAATGAGGTCCTCTTTTTTTAAGTTAAATTTTTTGCAAAACTGATTCAGGTCTCTAAATTTCGTAAAAGGATTCGATGAAAAATACTCGTAATCAAAGAAATCCATTTGATTGTTTAGAAGAAACTCGCGGGTAGCCTTTTGGGAATTGGATGTAATAAAGCCGATTTTAATATTCCGATCCTTTAAATCATGAAGCAGCTTTGAAATTCCCTTCACGGCTTTCATCGTAGGGAAAGCATCCTGGTAACCTGCTTTAATCAACATTCCAACGATGGGCATCTGGTGCCAAGGTACCCCTAATAATTTACAACGATTTCGAATGGATAAGCGGCTAAGCTCTTCCACCTGGTCAGGTTGAATGCTCTGGAATCCTTTAGTTGCAGCGATCTGGTTAAAGAGTTGAACGGCTAGTGATCTGGTATTCACCAACACTCCATTAAAGTTGAAGACAATGCATCCTTGTTCCATATTACAATCCCCTCACCCAAAAATATCTATTAATTCAAACATATTCTACATGGAATAATGAGTCAACGGTACTAAGTCCTTAATTTAAACGAAAAGAACCCAGCGCCCTGTGAAGACGTGGGTTTCTCGATGATTTGAACGCATGCCACGCAGGCTACTCCAGATTGGCATGCTTGCCGAACATTTGGGTTGTCGTTTGCCCCGTCTTATCCATTAGCCGCAAAATAACGGCATCATAGAACAGGAGGAGCGTCTGCTCAAACAGCGAGGCCATCGGCTGAATCGTCGAGCCGCTTCCTGCCGCCTGATCTTTCGGCGCTCCGGGGAGCTTCACCGTATCGTCGGCCAGACGTCCAAGCGTCGACTCCGGGTTGATCGTAAGCGCGGCTACGCCTGCGCCGAGTGCCTTGGCTTTTTGCGCCATCGCAATCAAGCTCTGCGTCTCTCCCGAGCCGGAGCCAAGGATAAGCAAATCTCCCTCAGCGATACCGGGAGTCACCGTTTCTCCGACCACATAAGCATCCTTGCCCGCATGCATCAGCCGCATGGCAAACGCCCGGCCCATTAGACCGGATCTTCCTGCTCCCGCAAGGAAGATCCGGTGTGCGCGAAGAACCCGTTCGGCGAGTTCCTCCGCTTCCTGCACGGGAATCAGGGATACGGACCGCCGCAGCTCATTGATAATTTCCTCTGCGTATTGTACGGTGTTCATCGGCCGCTTAAGACTGACTGACAAGACGCTTCATTTCAGCAGCAGCAGCCCTTTTGTCAGCTTGTCCGGTAATGCCTCCGCCTACGATGACAAGATCCGGTTTCGCGTCGACCACTTCAGGCAGCGTATCCAGCTTGATGCCTCCCGCGATGGCCGTCTTGGCCTGCTTGACCACACTCTTGATCGCCTGCAGATCCTCAAAGGAGTTCTTGCCCTCGGCTTGATGATCGTAGCCGGAATGAACGCAGATGTAGTCAGCGCCGAGAGCGTCCACTTCCGCCGCTCTGCCCTTGATGTCCTTGACGTTAATCAGGTCGACGAGAACTTCCTTCCCGCTTTTCTTGGCTTCTTCAACCGCACCTCTAATCGTGGAGTCGTCGGAAACGCCGAGTACGGTAATAATATCCGCGCCCGCTTCAGAGGCCTTCATCACTTCGTAACCGCCCGCGTCCATAATCTTCAGGTCGGCTAATACCGTAAGCTGCGGAAAAGCGTCCTTGATCGCTTTTACAGCGTGCAGTCCTTCATTAATCACGATCGGAGTTCCAATTTCAACAATATCTATATAGTCAGCAACTTCAGCCACCACTTCTTTCGCTCCGGGGATGTCTACCAAATCAAGCGCCAATTGCAATTTCATAGGATCATAGCTCCTTTGTGGTTATATAATTTATTGCTACGCCTATTGTAGACAGTACATTCCCCTTTAGGAAGTAGGCACTTTGCCGTGGTGTAGTTACCTGGAGGATACCAATGTGCAAAACGGCAGAAAATTTCAGAAAACCATAATCTTTTGATCGCGCGGGAAAAAGGGATGATTTTAACGAAAAGCTGTGCTAGTATTGTCCTTTGGAATCAACGAAAATCCTGACTTTACTTAGAAGAAGGTGACCTTCATGGCTGCTGACACCGCTGTGAACAAGACGGAAAATGAAAGGCCCTCCCATGAAAAAATCAGTCTCGTCAAGCTGACCTGGCCGATCTTCCTCGAACTGTTCCTGTTCATGCTGATGGGCACGGTAGACACGTTTATGATCAGCTCCGTTTCGGACGATGCCGTATCCGGCGTAGGGGCGGCGAACCAGATCATCCAAATCGCCATCCTCGTGCTCAGCGTAGTCGGAAACGGCGCGGCCATCGTCATCTCCCAGTATCTCGGTTCCCGAAAGCTGCTCGAGGCGGCGGACGTTACCGCGAGCTCCATAACGCTCAGTCTGGGCTTAGGGGTGCTGCTGAGCATGATCTTCCTCGTATTCGGCGGAACCCTGCTGACGGCCCTTAACATTCAGGGCGATATTTTTGTCTACGGTAGGACGTACATTGTTATTGTCGGCGGTTTTATTTTTTTCCAGGCGCTGATTAATGCCCTTGCGGCTACAATCCGTACCTACGGCTACACCAAGCAGACGATGCTGCTGTCGCTGCTGATGAACATTCTGCATGTGGCCGGCAACTATATTCTGATCTTCGGCCACTTCGGCTTCCCGGCGCTCGGCGTGCAGGGCGCGGCCATTTCAACCGTGCTCAGCCGCCTAATCTGCCTGTTCCTGTTCTTCCTGCTGATGTACCGGATCATGGAAGTGCGCATCAAGTGGTCTTCTTATATTATCCTAAGCAAAAGCTACGTCATGAAAATACTGAAAATCGGCATCCCTTCCGCTTTCGAGTCGATTATTTACCAGGCATGCCAACTCGTGTTCACGCTGTACATCACCTATTTGGGTGCAGAAGCTTTGGCGACCCGCCAATATGCGCTTAATATTTCAAGCTATGTATACCTGTTCAGCATGGCGGCAGCGATGGGCACCTCCATTATCGTCGGTCACCTGGTGGGGGCGCGGAGGCCGCAGGAGGCTTACAAGCGGGTGTTCCAAAGCGTCAAATGGGCGCTGCTCGCCACCGTACTCATCGACCTGCTCGCCATCGCCTTCCGCATCCCGCTCTTCGGACTGTTCACAGACAATGAAAATATCATTCTAATGGGGGCACAGGTGATGCTGCTCAGCTTCCTGCTGGAGACGGGGCGGACTACCAATCTGATCATCATCAATTCCCTGCGGGCATCGGGAGACGCCAGTTTCCCGGTATACATGGGGCTGATCTCCATGGTATGCATGAGCCTGCCCTTGGCCTATGTGCTCGTCTTCCAGCTTCATCTTGGCCTAGCCGGAGTCTGGCTGGCAAATGCGGCCGACGAGTGGCTGCGGGCGGTTATTATGTATTTCCGCTGGCGCAGCCGGGCCTGGGAGAGATATGCTCTGGTTGATCAAGGGCCTGCCGAAGGTGAATCGAAACCCGCATTGGGATGATAGATTACCGCTCAAAGTATTCGTACCCTAGGGAAAAACCCCAAAATGACCTCTAAATCCACGGTTAAGTTGAGGACGAGGTCACTTTGGGGTACAATTTCAATTATTTTAGCAAGAAACTCTGAGCGGCCGCAGGAGATTAATCCAAATATCCAGCCAATCCCTTATCCATCAAATAATCCATCTCCGCTTCCAAAATACGCTCCACCGTCAGCTCGTCCAGCTTCACATCGCGGCGGCTGACCACGTAGTCGACCAGATCATCACTGTCGATGTCAACTTCACCCTTGGCGTTAGCCTTGGCGCTGTTAATGAAGGTCTGCTCGTGCTTCAGGATAAGGGCGATTGCCTTCGGATCGGCCTTCGTTTTGCCTCCGATGAATCGGATCATTTCCTGCTCGTTTATATTCTGGTTCATCAATGTTCATCCTCCCGCTTGGACCTGCAAACCCATTGTAGCATAAGTCCGCCGCTTGCACGCATCCAAAAGAACGGGGCATTCCGCAAACTTCCACCACCCAATTTCAATGGTGAGATTTAGCCATACCAGGCTGCTATTTTTGCCTCAGGCACAGGATCATTAATGTAAGGTAAGCTAGATCTGCAAGTAAAAATAATATCAGCGATTCATTAGACATATCCTTTAATAGAACCCACATATTCTCACCTTCGCAAATTACATAATTTTCTTCCTTATGGCAAATTATACCTCATAAATCAGGGAGTAATAAAGCTTTTTTTCAAAAAAAAGTAAAAAAATACTGAGATCTCCCGCAACGAGGGAGAAGTCTCAGTGAGTGAATTCGATATATGAAATCCATTATGCGTATCAGGAGACCGAGAAATGGCCGCCCACAGTCACTTTATTCTTGCCGTTTGTCTTCGATAGGTATAAGGCTTCGTCGGCCTGACGGTACAGCTGTTCAAAAGGCGTATCCGGGTCTTCCGTATACATCATCCCGATGCTGACCGTAAGATGGATACTGTGCCCGCCTTCCAGCATGACGGTGTACCCGACGACCGCTCTGCGGATGGCCTCCGCCTTGTCCAATGCTTCCGCTTCATTCCTGGCGAAAAGACAGAGCACAAATTCCTCTCCGCCCAACCTTCCCGCGATGGCTCCGTTGTTGCAGAAATTCCGGATTTTACGGGAAAATGATATCAGCGCTTGATCGCCGGCCAAATGCCCGTATGCATCATTAATCTGCTTGAAATCGTCAATGTCCATCAGCAGCATGGCTATCCCTTCCCCCTCCCTATGCTCCCGGGAATTGAAAGTATTCAGGAAATGCCGGCGGTTGTACAGACCGGTCAGATCATCAATGGAAGCCTGGTACTCCAGTTCGCGCTCATAGCGTTTTTGGTCGCTGCAATCGCTGATCATCAGCAGCATCGCACCTTCTTCGGGACTTCCTTCCAGCGGTATCAAGGATAGACTGCAGTGCAGGCTCTCCTCTTCGGCAGGCTCCAGTTCAATCCGGCCTCCCTGCCGATTCTCATAACAATCCAGAATACTAGGGTACTGCCGCAAAAAGGACAGAATACTGAGACCAAGCCAGCGGAACGGAACGGGACCGAACATGCGGGTCAGCAGCTTCTCTCCCGTCTCATTAATGTTGAGAATAACACCGTTCCGGTCTGTCAGCACCATCCCCTCTGCCGCGCTGCCAAGTACGCGGCCCGTGACGGAGGGCGCCGGCGAAAGCTGCGGGTAGCGATTGACGGCGAAATACACAACCGCCACGGACGGCAGCAGTGTAAGGACCGTAAATCCCGTGAAGGTGATCTCTAGAGCGGGAAGCGCAATGCTGGAAATCACTGAAATCAGTATTCCGAGCAGCAGCAGCACATTCGGCTTAAGCTTATGCGCCGGAACGGTCCTAAGTGACGCCGCAAACAGATAAGCCGCATACAGGCCAAAGACCTGATCATAAGCAATCATCGCCATGCTAAGCAGCGTGGGCTGCACCATAATTCCGATGATTCCGCCTGTATTGACCAGCCCCGCCGAGCTGCGCATCAGATGATGGTAGGGGTCGGTGAAGATGAGTGCAATATCCAGGAAGAGGGGAATGGACAGAAGCGTGAGCTTCCTCCGAAATCTGCCGGGCAATGGAGAGACATAATCCCTGACGGCAGCATAGGCGAACAAAGGGATGAATAATAGAGGAAGCTGCTGCAAGTTTCGCATCAACAGCTTGATTTTGAATGAAGAAGCCATGATCTCTGCGGCAGTTAAGATTAGCGCAGAGGCGATCAAGAGCAGCAGAACCCAAGCATAGCGCCTGCCCGGAAGTCGTCTTAACCGGCAGGCGAAAATGCCCATATAAAGGCTGATTGTTCCGCTGAGCAGCAAATAGTACGGATATCCCTTCATCCATGGCATGAACATTTCTCCTATTTTCATAATTGCTTCGACTAATTATATCCTATAACTTCCAACAATTGAATTGCCGCCGAAGCAAATTGCGTCTCTTTTTTTGATTGCTTATAATACTAGTTAAGCTGCGTCTTCTGAATCAAGAAGAGGCTTTTTGGGTGAAAGGGCGTGAATATCCGTGCCTCATGACGAGCAGGACAAGAACCGGATCAGACCGAAACTGAAGGTGATTTCATTCGACGGTAATAAGAGCAGCCTGGTTGAAACCGAACAATCACAGGTCACCTTTCAGGATGTAGGCGGGATGGAAGAGCTCAAGAAAAAAATCCGCCTGAACTTTATTCTGCCGCTTCAGCAGCCGGAAATGTTCCAGGCCTTTGGGAAGTCGGCCGGAGGCAGTCTCCTGCTGTACGGCCCTCCCGGATGCGGCAAGACGTTCCTCGCCCGGGCGATCGCCGGTGAGATCAACGCCAATTTCCTGCATGTCGAGCTGCAGGCCATTCTGTCCATGTACATTGGTGAAAGTGAGCATAATCTGCATGATTTCTTTGAAAAAGCGCGCCAGGAGAAGCCCTGCGTCATGTTCATCGACGAGCTCGACGCGCTGGGCGGAAGCCGCCATCACATGCAGCAGCACCATAACCGCATGCTGGTCAATCAGCTATTGATCGAGCTCGACGGACTGCAATCCTTCAATCATGAGGTGCTCGTCATCGGCGCGACGAATACCCCCTGGTACCTGGATTCGGCGCTGCGGCGGCCGGGGCGGTTCAATCATCTGTTCTTTGTTCCGCCGCCCGAACCGGCGGAGCGGGAGCTTATTCTCGGACTGAAGCTTCAGGGCAAGCCGCAGGAGCAGTTGAATCTGAAGCGGTGGGCCGAGATGACGACGCATTTCTCAGGCGCCGATCTGGAGCAAATCGTCAGGGATGCGGTTGAGCATGCCATCGAGCGTTCTCTTGAGAGCGGCAGCATTCAGCCGATTACGGACAAAGATATGAAGATGAGCATTGACCGCCGCAAGCCGACGACGCTGGACTGGTTCTCCACAGCGAAGAACTACGCTACCTTCAGCGACATCAACAAGGACTATGAGCAGGTGCTCGAATACGTAAAGACCCACCGAATCAAATGAACAGGCGGTGATGTCCATGAGCTTGCACGGCCCGGATGCCGCCCGCTACGAGCGGGCCTTCCAGCTGATGAACTGGCGGCGCTTTGCGGAAGCGGTCCAGGAAGCGCAGCAGTGGATACTCGAAGATCCGGAGAATGCTGACGCATACGGCTTGCTGGCGCAAATTCATATGAAAGCGGGCCGCTATGAAGAGGCAATGCGCTGTTCTGCCGAGGCGCTGCGCTATGATCCGGAGAATGCGATGGCCTGGTTCGTGCGGACCACGACGCTCTACTCCCAGGGCAAGGAGGAACTATTCCTGGAAGCGGCGGAGGAAGCGCAGCGGATCGACCCGCTGGAAAGCTATTATCCTTTTCTTAAATTCAACCTAGCTCATAAAAAAGGGGATTTTAAGGCGGCCAGAGAGGAAATGGACCACGCGCTTCGGCTTGCGCCGGATCGCGCCCTGTACCTGGCGGCGGACAGCTATCTGCGCGCCAACATGCGTGACTTCGAGGGCTCGCTCTCATCGGAGAGCATGGCGCTGTTCTATGATCCCGAAGACGACCAGACATTTCTGTATCTGGCCTGGGCGGCGGATCGAAGAGGCGACTACGGCAAAGAGATCGAGTTCATGAAGAACGCGGTCCGGATCGACCCCTCGGATGCGCAAATCCGCAGCGAGTATTTAAACAGCTTGCAAAAGAAATACTGGTTCTACCGCGTTCTGCTTATGCCGTTTGTCATCAGGAAGCGGCTGGGCAGGTGGCAGTTTTTCTTGATATGGGTCGTGCTTTGGCTCGTATTCCGCCCTTTCGTGCTGCTGTTCCTGCTCCTGTATGTGCTGGCGTACTGGCTGAGCAAACTGCTCGTCAAGGTGCAGGTATTCGGCTGGAGATCGCTGTTCCGCAAGATATAACCTGAATAGACCTAATGGAAAAAGGGACCCCCCGCAGATGGCCGAAGCCTGGTGCGATTGGTCCTTTTTAGCCGAAATATGCGCCCCGCGTTATTTCTTGAGTTTCAGCCGCTGATTGAAGCGGTCAATACGGCCGCCGGTGTCGATATTCTTCTGTCTTCCGGTGTAAAAAGGATGAGAAGCGGAGCTGGAGTCGACCCGGATCACCGGATACGTATTGCCGTCCTCCCATTCCATGGTCTCGTTCGAGGACTTGGTAGAAGCGCTCAGGAACTTAAAGTCCGCGCTCGCGTCATAGAAAATGACTGGCTGGTATTTCGGATGTATGCCTTCTCTCATCATTAATCCCTCTTTCTGCATAAATTGAGCATCTTGTTATAATTTACCCTTCTTTCGGGCAAAGATTTCACCAAAATGAACACTTTATTGAAAAGTTCCGAAAAACTCAGGGGCGGGCTTATGATGGCATGAATTCCGTCAACGCCTGCTCCATATACAGCAGTTCATGTACCGGGACAAAGTCGGCCCGCTCCAGTGCAGCTGTAAAAAAGGCTTCTTTGCCGTTATCCTATTTGCCTGCAATCTTCCGGTAGGTAGCCTCATCGGAGACGATATACAGCCTTGCCTCCGCCGGGATAGAATCGTTCAGCTTACGGTTGATGCCCAGATCGTGCCGGTCAGCGATTAGAGTTGCGCCTTGGCGCAGCAGGCTCTGAAACGCATCCCCATAGGTCTTCCATGACCTATCGACCGGCACCTCATAAATATCGTCGCCGTGCGAGCGGCTGATGAGTTGAGTAATCACCTCGGGATTTCCCTCCTGCAGCGCGGCTCTTACCGCCAGCCGGGAAACGGCGTCATGCGACAGCACGAACTCGTTGACCTGAACATGCCGGAAGTTCTGCACGTTCTTCTCCTGCATGATCTCCACCGTGGTATGTACACTCGGCGCAATACGCTCAATGCTTGAGGCGATCAGCAGCGATTTGCCGTCGACCAGCGCGGCCTCGTCGATCCGTACATCCCCGAAGATAATGGCCGCCCTCGCCTTGGGGAGACCCGCCTTCACCAGAATTTCGTCGGAGGAAGGATCGCCGCTAATAAAATGAACCTGATTCATCTGCTCCAGCGGATGCTGACCCGATTCGTCGATAATGATAATCTGGCCATCCGGCGTATAGCTGAGAATTTCGCCCACTGCGGCCTGCGCCTTTTTACTCCAGTTGATGAGAATGACATGATTCTCTCCCAAAAACGGCAACTTGCCCGCCCTCCTCTGTCTTCCGATTTCCGCAATAGAATCGATAATCTTTCCGATGACCAAGCTGAGCAGCCCGATGCCGAAAATGTATAGAAAAATCGTAAATATTTTGCCGATGGCCGTCTTGGCGAAAAAGTCGCCGTATCCGACCGTCGCCATCGTCGTCATGACCCAATAGAACGAATTGAACCAGCTGCCGAACGTGTCCGGTTCAAGCACATAGGCGACCGTCGCGCTGAACGTGACAAACAAGAGAATGCTCAGGCCAATCGTTCTTTTCCTAACTTGGGTCAGGATCGTGGACAGCTTTAACAAAAAGTGAATGGCCCTCGCCCCCTCGCACTTTCGCAAAAGCCCGCATAGCTGCCCAACGATTAACGGTTGAGGACAGCCCTGCGGGCCTTCAAATGATTAAATAATTAGGCTGCTGACCGCAAACGCGGTGCCGACAAAGACCATGCACAGCAGCGTTCCCACTGCGACATTGCCCTTCTTCAGCTGCTCGGAGATTTTAAAGCCAATCGTGACCAGCTCGAAAATCCAGTAAGCCGCCACCAGACAGACATAGCCGACCGCGAACCAGAGCGCCATAAACCAGATCGAAGAGTTCGTATAAGCCGCCACTCCGAGAATAATCGCCGTCGCCAGAAATTTACCGCCAAGCGCGAGTCCTACGGCCACATTGCCGTTCTTCAGCTCTTCCATATCCTTGAACGGAGTTATCCAGCTGAAGATCAGCATGCCCAGCAGTTGAAGCACGATAATGAAAACTACACTAACCAAAATATTGACAACGACCGTCAATCCGCCCACCCCCGAAATTTTGCATAAGCCAAATCATAATCCGCAAAATCATGAACCTCTTCCAGCACAACCGGCACCGTCTTTTTCTTGGCCATCGCGGTATAGCGCTTATCGTCGATCGGCTGCTTGATCCGGTTGCCCGAAGGCAGCTCTACTACGGCAAAGTTTCTTGTCTTGTCTTTGTACTTCGTCTTATAGACGCCGATCAGGTCGACGTCCGTCGTAACCGACACCTTCAGATTCTTCAGATCTGCTGTGGCCGAATTCAAATCCTTGTAGGATTTGATCGTGGACCAGGAAGACAGGCGGACCTGGTTCTTCTGATCGGCATCCGTCGTGATTTCAGCGTCCATATACTGGAGCGTATAGACTTTGTCCCCTGTCGCGTAATTACCGTCATTGGGCAGCATTTCGTTATTGGGCAGGATCGTCATATCGCTGCCTATAAGATCGCCGACCGTCCCCTCAACCACCCGGTAATCCCATGGTACCCGCGCCACATCACTGGTTGTCGTCGCTCCCGAATCTCTGGAAAATATACTGTCCGGATTATTGGAGCAGCCGGCCAGAACCAGCACCGCCGCGATCAGCAGCAGGGAAACCAAGCGCAGCGGCCGACCGCCGCGTCGGCCCGTTCCCGGCGTGTTATATACATTCTCGCGCAAATTATCTCACTCCCATTGCAATAAAATGGCTCGTATTGCCGGTGATGGGGCCTCCGCCCCGGCCCAGCAGTCCGCAGGGCTGTCCGTTGATCATGAACATTCCGGTCAGCAGGTGAAGCTCGCCCGCCGAAGTCTGAATCCGGGACAGTTCCGCTCTCTTCTGGTACACGGAAGGGAACAGCACGCTGCTGTCGAATCCATCCTCATCTTCAAGCTCAAGGCTTCCGTTCTCGTCATACATGCGCACCGAACCGCCCTCGCGCCCGAACATCGACTTGGATACGAAGTCCCCTGAGAATACAGGCTTGTTATAGGTAGGCAGAACGTATTTGGCGATTGCTTCACGCTCTTCCCCGCTGAACAAAAAGCCCAGCTCATACATGCCCCAAACTACGGCGATTAATCCTTTGGACTGGAGCAAAATGCTGTGGGGCGGATTGAACAGCGTCAGACGGCCGGTCTCGACCGCATAGGCCAAGGCGTCTCCGCCCTCATCCACCGCCATCCATTCCTTCGGGTAAAGGGCGAACATCCGATGTATAACGCGCCCCTGCCCGTCTTTGACCGTTCCGTCGTCAATGCTAAGCTCCAGGCAGTCGACACACTCTATATTAAGGCCGCTGTGCCTAACCAGCGCTTCGATTGTGCCGGAATCCTCCAGATGGGTTCCGTAGTCCACGCAGGCCGCGGTATCCGGCCGCTCCTCGCCCCAAGCTGCGGCTACAAGCTCCGGCATCCTGCCATTCACTGCCGGAACGTCCGCCTGCCGGCATACCCACGGCGTCGCGATCGACGCCTCCACATAGCCGGTCGGGGTATCGGCGTTCAGCTCCAGCAGCTTGATGCTGCCCCCTGCGTCCACGGCGAAGTCGAATCTCGCATACCGGCTGATCAGCCCCGGCGGCGGCAGCGGCGAGGTATCCAGCATCTCCCACAGCACCTCCGGGATGCCCAGCAGGGCGTACAGGTCATGTCTCCCGTAGATATAGCGCGCCGCTTTGTCGAGAATCGCCCACAGCCGGGCGGAAGCCTCCTCAAGTTCCCGGTATGTGCTCTCGCGCATAACGGCGACTCCATCCAGCCAATACTCCTCGTCCTCCAGATCGGCCCACGTAAAGCCCAGGCGGCCCAGTTCCTC
>NZ_ASSD01000149.1 GCF_000520715.1 Paenibacillus zanthoxyli JH29 | reverse complement strand
AGCCTTCCGCCAGATGTTCCGATTGAACAGCCGATGACGCCAAGTGTTCACTGCCAATGGAGGAAGGAGCAAGATGGTAACTTTGCACGCTCTCTTCTTCCAGATGGCGGGACTCGATAGAGAAGGACGCGATCTTCGAGCCGTCCACCGCTTCGTCCTGAAGCTCTGCTCCGCCTACCGCGCCGTCCGCCAACCGGTCGCTGCCGATGCTCTTGGGCGCAAGCTTATTTCCGGTAAGAGAACCGTCAGGTAGCAGCTCCGGAAAGCGCACCTCGGGCGACAGATGCTGGAGCGTAATTCCGCCCGGCACGATATGGCGGCTTTCCACCGAGCCTTCCGCCAGATGTTCCCCGCTAACGGATGAAGGGGCCAAATGCTCCGAACCGACCGTTCCTTCACCTAATTTACTGGCGGTGACGCTGCCGTCCTGAAGATGTAC
>NZ_ASSD01000148.1 GCF_000520715.1 Paenibacillus zanthoxyli JH29 | reverse complement strand
GCCGCCGGAAGCAGCCAGGAGAGCCAGTCCGTACGCTCGCGGTACAAGCTCCACAGCTTGACAAAGCCTGCCCCGGCCAGCGCCGCAATCGGCGGAGCCATCATAATGAGATAATATTGATGAAAGAAGCCCGCGATACTGAAGAAGCCTGCAACCGGAATCAGCCAAGCCAGCCAGAAGACGGCCTCCTTATGCTTCTGCGTAAAATGTCTTCTGCGCAGACCGGAGAAGATGCCGACGCAGCCTAAAAGGATGAATGGAATCAGCCAACTGGCTTGGCCCGACAACTCTGATTGGAACAGCCGCAGCGGTCCCGCTGTGCCGGTATTGAACATGCCGCCCGCTCCGCCGTTCATGCCGCCG
>NZ_ASSD01000147.1 GCF_000520715.1 Paenibacillus zanthoxyli JH29 | reverse complement strand
GACGAAGAAACAGCTATCAAGAAGCTTGAAGCTGCTCGTCACTAATAAAAGCAGCAGACTTCGCATAACAATAGAAATTGTTCGGTGAATGTCTTCATGCACAATTGAAAATTGCAAGGAAATTATTCTATAAGAGAGGTTGATGCTAAAATGAGTCAACAAACGTTCAATCCGACGGAGCAGCTTTCCGAGGAAGTACAGGCCAATCGCCAAGCCGATCACTCGATTAATCCGTTGTTTGTCAACCGTTGGTCTCCTCGTTCGTTCTCTGGTCAGAGCGTTAGCGAAGAGGATCTGCTGACTGTGCTGGAGGCTGCGCGCTGGGCACCGTCCGCCAGAAACGGACAGCCTTGGCGATTCATCCTGGCTAAGACGGAGGAGCAGCTGCAAACCTTCCGGGAATTGATCTTCCCAAGCAACCGGGTGTGGGCGGATCAGGCGCCTGCCATTATTGGTCTGGCTTCCTACAAGCTGTGGGAAGATGGCCAGCCCAACCCGTACCATGCGTTCGACACCGGCGCCGCCTGGCAGGCGTTAGCGCTTCAAGCCTCGCTGTTAGGCTTATCCACCCGCGCCATTGCCAGCTTCGATAAGGAGAAGGCCCGTACTGCCTTGAATGTACCGGATGATTATGATGTGCATCTGCTGATACCGATTGGATACCAGGGGCAGGCCGATGCCCTGAACGAAGACTTCCGCAGCCTTGAGAAGCCGAACGGCCGGCGGTCTTTAAAAGACAGCATTATTGAAGGAGGATGGGCCGAGCCGCAAGCCTAGCTCCTGTATAGCTGAAGGATAGAGGATATTAACTGCAAGCTCCAATGAAGCCTCTGCTAAGTTCGATGAACTTGGGGAGGCTTTTTTTCATCGCATGATTTTCTGCAGCGGACATAAGCTCTCATATAGGCTTGTTCAAAGGAGTGGACTGTCTTGATTGAAACTCTGCTCGGCAGCTTCCTGTCGTCAATGGTAACTGTTCTGGGCGCAGTACCGATGCTATTCGTGCGGGAACTGTCCGAGAAATGGAAGGATGTGCTCGTCGCTTTTACGGCTGGCATAATGGTATCGGCGTCTGCCTTCGGATTGGTTCCCCAAGCGATTACCGAATCGGGGGTTATTGCGCTGACGCTCGGTCTGATTACCGGGGTGCTGCTGCTGGACTTGATCGAAAACAATATTCCCCATATTGATGTTGAAAATAAGCCGGGGGAGACAAGCATGGACGCCAAAACGCTGCTGGTCCTGATAGCGCTCTTTATTCATAACATACCGGAGGGACTCAGCACAGGCTTCAGCTATGCCAGTGAACAGGCCAGCCTCGGGCCTATGGTGGCTATTGCGATCGGTGCCCAGAACATGCCGGAGGGGTTGGTTCTCGCCGTATTCCTGCTGAACTCCAAAACAAGCAAATTGAAGGCATTGGCCTTTGTCACGCTTACCGGATTGATGGAGATGGCCTCTGCAGTGCTTGGTTATTTCACAGCAAGTTCCATTCGGAATGTCGTCGGTTATGGCTTGGCGTTTGCGGCGGGAGCGATGCTGTATATCGTATATAAAGAGCTGATTCCCGAAAGTCATGGGCACGGCTACGAACGGCCCTCAACCTATTCTTTTATCGCCGGACTTCTGGCTATGGTTTATATTACGCATCTATTTGGCTGAACGGATAAGAAGCCCTTCCGGCTTCCCTGAGGGAAGCTGAAAGGGCTGAAAAGGGGAATTGTCACCCCTTTGCTGGTTAGTTAACTTGTAATTCTGCGAGCTGAAGCGCCTTATTCAATTCATCCAACGCATCCAAGTATTCTTCCAGTGGATTGCTGATTATCTCTAACAAGCTCGGCATGCTCAATGGCAGCCTGTAATTCGATATCATGGAGCTCTTCGTTCCGTCCGCGGGCGAAAGCAACTCTGCTGTTCAACACGGAGTACACCGTAGGAACGGACAAAATAAGCTCTTTCGTCACAGAGGAGAACTCACGTCTAAGTTCCAGCGTGACCTTGTATTGAACGGGTTCAAGTGTTCCATTATATCCGTTCAGATATACCTTGTTGTTGTTGTTCTTCAGATAGACATCGTCACTGACGTCGAGACCGGTTCCAGACCGATAACTTTAACCTGTAAGTCCGGAGGCAGAAGCACTCCCGGATCTGCCAAATAAACATCTTGGTAAACCGCTAAAGTTACGGGTACCTCATGGTCGGCAAAAGTGGAGGCAATCGTTGTTTTTAGTTCAGCATACTCCGCTTCTCCCAGTATATTTACTGGTAAAAGAGGGCTCTCTCCCATGACAGGACGGGTTATTGAAACATAAATAGTGCTGCTACCTGCTCCAAGATCCAGATCACTGACCTTCACGCTGTCAGAGCCCGCTTGAACAGGAGCGGATTGCGCGATAAGATTGTAATAACCATCGTACACATTAACAACTTCTCCTGCGGAAAGACCGCCCACTGTTATAACGTCGGTTGCTCCGGGATTATTCTCTACATTGATGCTATCAGATACCGGTCCGGTGTTAACCATTCCTTCATCAAAATCTTCATTGGCGCGAGGCTCGGTATCCGTCAGTTCGTTCTTGTCCTCGAAGGCCAAACTGCCGCCGTTTACCGTCATATTAAATACATGCCAATAGATTTCTTTGCCGCTTCCCGCCGGAATGTGATAAGTCTTGACCGGTGTCGCATTGGAACCATTATAGATTTCTACCTTGGCGCCCGAAGCGGATAAGGTATTAGCTCCACCCGGTCCGTTACCGCTGTAGTTGTGGACATAGAAAGTGTACGTTCCGTCCACACGCTTGCGGATCGTTGTCGTTTCAGGTCCATATGAATTAGTATCATCGTGATCCAGATCTGCATAGAGTTCACCGCTGTATCCATATTTCTTCTCATGGTACCATGTATGGAAGGCCTTATTATTCGGCGTTGGCCCGACAAGGTGAGAATCTTCATCGAGTGGCTTCTCGTTCCAGGTGAGCACGATGCGAATTTCGTCGGCTGCCGGAATTTTGATGGCCGTGGCGTTTTGTCCCGTATTCTTATAATCGCTAAGCGAAACGCCCACGACATAAGTTGTAATAAAACCTGGTTTAACCAGTTCCCCGGTGTAGATGCCAGGAGCCAGGTTGGCAAAATAATAGCCATACGTATCCGTTACGACGGTGGCGGCAATATCGCCTGAGGTAACTCCCAAGCCTCTGCGGAAATGGATGGTCATATCAGCCACCGGTTGATGCATTAATATGTTAAAAAATAGGTATTTAGACATGGGTTAATTCGTATAAATGAAGGGTGAGTAACTTGGTTTATTTTTTCGAAAGGATTATATTTACGTGGATGTGTAGCTAGTGTCTAAGCCAAACAGGTTGAGCCAGCATATTATAAAGCGAGCCTCCTTAGCCGGCTGTTCAGATCTTTATCCCTGAACGGCTGCTGCCAGGAGGCTCGCCAATTGTTGATGAGGCCTACGGGCCTTATTATTGTTTTACGATGTCTTGAACGGCTTTATCCAGCTTATCAAGCAGCTGATCGTGTCCTATCTGGCCGCCCAGATATTCCTGCATTGCGGCGCCGAAGCCTTGAGTCACGCCATCCGGGAATCTGTCCCAGTTCCAGCTGAGAGCAGTCTTCGATTGTTCCTGTACGGCGACGGCGACTTGGCCGATATCTTCAGCGGTGGTCGGGATGTTGGACAGAGCCGGAATGAATTTAAAGTCTTTGGTCAAATATTTCTTACCGGTTTCCGATGTGACCATCCAATTGAGGAAGGCCTTGGCTTCTTCCGGATGGGCCGATTTGCTGTTCACGATCCAGTTGTTCGGCACGCCGACGTAGATATGTCCTTCTTTGTCGCTAATCGGAAGCGGCAGCAGACCAAGCTTCAGCGCAGGATCAATCTTGTCGATGTCTCCTTGCGTCCAGTTGCCTTGGAGCATCATGGCTGCTTTGCCTGAGGCGAAATCGGCGACTTGGGTCGCATAGTCGGTAGTCACTTTATTGTCTTGGGCGTTGTTGAAGATAACATCCACAAGATCCAGCCATTGCTTGAATACTTCATTGCCTTTGATCGTTTGTTTGCCTGCTTTCAAATCCTCGATGTATGCAGCCGGATCGGGTTGGTTGGCCATCGCCACATTTACAAGGTGAATACCAAGCGACCACCATTCATTGGTTGCTTCAAAAGGGGTGATGCCGGCGGCTTTCAGCTTAGCGACCGCATCTTTGAGCTGCGGCAGTGTCTTCGGTTCTTCGGTAATGCCCGCTTTGGCGAACAGGTCCTTGTTGTAGATCAGACCATAGCCTTCTACGTTCACCGGCAGGCCGTATAGTTTGCCGTCCACGGTTGTAGGAATCTTGGAGGTGTCAATCAAGCTGCTTACCCAAGGCTGGTCCGACAGGTCGGTTGCCCGGTCCATATAAGGGACAAGTGCGGCGAAACCGCCGTTGTTGAAGATTTCAGGCTCCGATCCGGAAGCGATTTCAGCCTTCAGCAGCGCGCCGTAGTCTTCCCCGCCGCCATGGGTTTCCACTTCAACCTTGACTCCAGTTTCCTTCTGATACTCTTCGGCAAGGGCATTGAGTTGTTCGGCGATCTCTACTTTGAACTGGAATACTTTGATCGTAACATCTTTCTTAGGCGCTTCCGATGCCGCAGGAGCCGCGGTCCCTGATGTGCCGCTGTTCGTGCCCTCGGCGGCGGAATTGTTGTTCCCCCCGTTGCCGCAACCCGCAATAATAAGGACGCAAACGATTGCGATTAGAAATGCGAACCGTTTCTTCATTTTTCTGCCTCCCTGCATTTTGTAAGTGCTTACAACATGATCGTAATGCAATGTGACGCGGGCCAACACTTAATATTTTGTCTGAAAAGGTGGATATTGTTGCTGGCATGTCAGCCTTTAACGGAACCGGCGGTTACCCCCTCGACGATATATTTTTGCAGAACGAGGAAGAACAGCAGGATCGGGGTGATCGCCATAACCAGACCTGCCAGCGCAAGGTCCCACTTCTTAGTATATTGACCGAAAAATTTGGTGACGGCAAGCGGCAGTGTGGTCAAATCCTTATTGCCCCCGATAATCAGCACAGGCAGAAGGTAGTCGTTCCAAATCCACAACGTGTTCAGAATGACAACCGTAACCATAATAGGCATCAGCAGCGGGAAGACGATCCGGAAAAAGACGCCGTAAGGATTGGAGCCGTCCACCCGGGCTGCTTCTTCCAGCTCAAGGGGTACGGTCTTGATAAAGCCGTGGAACAGGAAGACCGACAGCGGCATGCCGAAACCGAGATAACAGGCGACGATTCCGTACAGTTCTCCGCGCAGCTCAAGCAGACTGGTAACCCTTACAAGCTGGAGCATCAGCGATTGAAACGGAATGATCATGGCCGAGACCAGCAGCAGGAAGACAAAAGAGTTGAACTTCGTAGGTCTTCTTACGATTTGGTAGGCGGCCATCGAGCTGAACATGACAATGAATATGACGCTAAACACTGTAATTTGCAGGGAATTAAAGAACGCCTGCGGGAAATCGATCATTTTCCATACATCGCTGTAGTTGCTCCAATGAAAAAGCTGGGGAAACGAGGCGGCATCCAGCAAAATTTCCTTCAAGGTCTTCACCGAGTTCGTCAGCACCAGATAGAAGGGCGCTAGAAACAGGACCGCGAGCAGGACAGCGAAAATTTCGAGAAGAAAGGTTTTGGACTTGTATGTGCTGACGTTCATTATGCGGATACCTCCTTGCGCTTGGTAATGATAACCTGCGTAACCGTGATGATCGATACGGCGGCGAAGAACAGCAGTGCTTTGGCGGTTCCCAGCCCGTAACGGTTGTTAATCAGCGCTTCCGAATAAATGTTATAGGCCAGCGACTGCGTCGAGGTTCCCGGCCCGCCTTTGGTCAGCGACAGGTTGAGGTCGAACATTTTGAACGCGTTGGAGGTTGTAAGGAACAGGCAAATCGTGATAGCCGGCATGATGAGGGGCACGTAAACGCTTTTAAAAAGCTGGTAAGGACGCGCGCCGTCAATCTTGGCTGCCTCGATCAGATCCTTCGGAATACCGGCGAGAGATGCGATGTAGATGACCATCATATAACCTGCGGTCTGCCATACGAATACGATGATGAGTCCCCAAAAACCGGTATTTGGCGTTCCAAGCCATGGAAGGGTGAAAAAGGGATTGTTCGTCAGGTCACCGATCGTGGCGAAGCCTTTAGTGAAGATGAACTGCCAAATATAGCCAAGCAGGATGCCGCCGATGACATTGGGCATAAAGAAGACCGTCCGAAGCACTTTCTTCGTCTTAAGCGACGCCATCAGCACAAAGGCCAGCAGAAGCGCCAAAATGTTAGCGATTACAACAGAAACGACGGTAAAGCGAAGCGTGAAGTACAGCGAGTGCCAAAAATTGTCGTCATGCAGAATGCGGCTCCAGTTGGCCGAGCCTGTCCATACCGCTTTATTCAGGTCCAGCCCGTTCCAGTCGGTCGAAGAGTAGTAAAATCCGAGAACAAAAGGGGTGATCACAATCGTCAGAAAGAAAATCAGACATGGACCTAAAAATACAATCTGCTGTCCCCAGCCCTTTTGAATACCCAGAGCGTGTCTCAGAGCGGATTTCCTATTTACGGTGGACTGTTCCCAGCCCTTTTGAATGCCCAGCGCTTTTCTCATGGCGGATCTCCTTTTTACGTAGTATCATTGCCTTACACCTTCATTATAGGCAGAGCGGCGAGCCGTCAACACTCAATTTGGTGACCGTTAAGGTGGATTATATTGCGGCTTGGGCAGGCAGGGCGGAAGAGCCAAGGAGGAATAAGACACATGTTCAAACACAGCATTCGCAACCGGCTGATGGCGCTCGTGCTGCTGGCTGCCGTCATTCCGGCTGGCGTCTCGGTCATATTCTCGTATCTGTACACGAAGCAATCGGTGACTGAGCAGTCCATAGGCCAGAACCGCAAGCTGCTGGCGCTCGGGGCGGCCAACCTGGATAATTATTTTCAGGGAATCAATCAGCGTGCGCTGAGCATATACAGCGGGATCAATGTACAGGGCTCATTCTATACCTCCATTCTGTCAGTCAAGAACCCGAATGCGCTTCCGAAAGGGGCTGTTCAGCCGGATAACCGTAACATCGTGTCCACCCAATTGTATAATCTCTTCCTGTCCGACCGGAATATTTTTCAGATCCATCTTTATGTAAGGGCTAACAAACAGTCCGATACGCTGCTGAAAGGGCTGTTCCGCAGGGAAATCAATAACCGGTATACGCCTCTGCCCAATCCTGACGGTTCGAACCGGCCGTTCATGGAAGCGACACATATGGATCATCAATACGGCATGAAGTTGGGATTTCCGAACTATAAAGCGGGAGAGACGCCGGTGTTCAGCGTCCATTATCCTATCTACCGGACACCCAGCGACGAAGTGATTGCCGATCTGTCGTTCGATTTCCGTCTGACAGGGCTGGAAGCAATAGCTAAGTCGATGTACAACCGGGACACCGAGCGTCTCTATATTGTGGATGAGCAGGGAAAGGTTCTGTATGCTTCGGGCGGCGATTGGATTGGGAAGCCGATTGAAGCAGGCTGGAGCAAGCTTCCGCAGGGAGCGAGCAGCGGCCATTTTTCGTGGAATAATAAGGAGTTCAAAGGTATTATTATGTATAGGAATATGGATTCGGCTATTTTTAAAGGCAATATTATTAAGCTGGTGCCCTATGAGGACCTGTATAGAGACGCACGGACCATTAGCCGCATCAATACCGGAATCGGCGTGCTGTTTCTGATTATCGCGGGAATTGCGGGCGTCTTGATCTCCATCGGCTTTACAAGACCGATCAAGAAGCTGATTTCCTATACGCAGAAGGTGCAGATCGGGCAGCTGGACGCTTCCGTCGATTTGGTGCGCGTGGATGAGTTCGGGCTGCTGGCCCGCAAGATTACCGATATGACCCGTACGATCAACGACTTGATCCTTCAGGAATACCGGCTGGAAATCGCCAATAAGACGAACCAGCTGAAAGTGCTGCAGGCCCAAGTTAATCCGCATTTTTTGTACAACGCGCTGCAGTCGATCGCCACCCTGTCCCTGAGATATAACGCGCCGAAAATATACGATCTCATTTATTCCTTGGGCAGCATGATGCGGTATTCCATGACGACGGACGGGAACCAGGTGACGCTTCAAGACGAGATTGAGCATGTGCAAAATTATGTGGCGCTGCAAAGGGAACGCTTCGGCGAGGAGAATTTGCGGATGGACGTCGACATTGAGGGAAGAGCAAGCGGCATCTTTGTGCCGAAAATGATCCTGCAGCCATTGGTCGAGAATATATTCAAGCACGGTTTCCGCGACGGGATTAAGGATGGAGTGATCTCCATTACAGGCAAGCTGGATGCGGAAGGACGGCTGGTCATTAGTGTTCGGGATAACGGCAAAGGTATTCCGGACGAACGCCTGAAGGAAGTGAGAGAATGTCTTGAACGGACGGAGTACAGCGGGGAGGAAGGAATCGGACTTCGCAACGTGCTAGCGAGACTTCGGCTTCAGATCAGCGAAAGGTCCCAGCTCCTACTGCAAGCCGGTGAAGACGGAGCGGAAGTTATATTGATCATACCCCAGGATGATACGGCCTTTAGGAAGGATGAGGGAGCGAAATGAAAGTACTGATTGTAGACGATGAAAAGCATGTACGCGAAGCTATCCGCTATTTTGTACCCTGGGAAAAATACGGCGTTCAGGGCATATACGAAGCCACGAATGGCCAGGAAGCGATGGAAATCATTCTGGAGCAGCAGCCGGCGGTTGTGTTTACGGATATGCGGATGCCGCTGATGGACGGCGCCCAGCTGCTGGAATGGCTGCACCGCTATTCTCCTTACACGAAGACCATCGTAATCAGCGGCTATCAGGATTTCGACTACGTTAAGCCGGCTATTGTGTACGGGGGAATCGATTATCTGCTTAAGCCACTGAACAGCAAGCAGCTGATCGCCGCCGCCGAGCGCGCCTTTCAGAAATGGAAGGAGGAGAAGCTGGAGCGGGAACGGACCTTTCATCAAAATATCCAGCTCAACGTTCTCCGTCCGCTGTATTGGGACAAGACGCTTTCAGATCTGGTTAATGGCACCATCTCCTTTCAGGATCTGGAGGAGGCGATGTTCAAGGAACTCGGGCTTCCGAAGAACGCCAAGAGCTGCCGGACAGCCGTCATTTCACTTCAATCCTCGGGAGGCAAGCTGCTGCAAAGGTTCCAAGGCGATATTCAGTTGACTTCTTTCGTTCTGGCCAATGTCTGCAATGAAATCGTAAGCTCGCGGAAGCAGGGCTTTGCGTTTCGTTACTGGCATGAAGGCGCGGATGTGGCCGTCCTGTTCTGGGACGGTGTGGATGAGGCAGAGAGCCTGCTGCTAGAGATTAACGAGTCGGTTAAGCAGGCGTACGGCATTCCGCTCGATATCGGGCTAAGCACGGCCCTGCCCTTTCCGGAAGGGCTGTGCGCCGCTTTTTCACAGGCGAGGCAGGGGCTTGCGGAGCGGAATCTTCTAGAGAAGAGAAACCGCATTCATTTGTACCGGAAGGATCGGCCCAAAGCGGTGCCGGACGGAGAGGCTAAGAGCGCTGGGCTGCTGGAGAAGCTGGGGCTCTCGCTGCTGTTGGGGGATGCGGAGAAAATCATCCGAAGTCTTGAGGAATGGACCGATTCGGTAGCCGGAAGCGGTGTGCTGACCATGAGCGGCCTTAAAGCTTGGGAGGAACGGCTTAAGCATGTGCTGACCAAGTGGAGACAGGAGTGGGCCGGCAGCGAGGAGGCTTTGAGTGATGGACCGTCCTTCTTGGCAGGTATGGATGAGAGCGGCAATTTCTCCATCGAACGCTGGAGGGAAGGGCTTAAGGCGCATATGTTAGCAATGGTCGGCGAAAGCAAACTTTCCCGCAGCTCTGACAGCCGAATGATGCGGGAAATCCGGGATTATCTGGATAAGAATTACCAGCAGGAGATTACGCTTCAGCATATCGCCGATCGCTTTTTCCTCAGCCGGGAGAACGTCTCGCGCAAGTTCAAGCAGGTTACAGGTGAAAATCTGTCCGACTATTTAACGAATTTGCGGATCGACAAGGCCAAGGAACTGCTGCAGAATTCGGAGATGCGCCTGTCGCGGATTGCCGAGCTGGTCGGCTACGAAGATGAGAAGTATTTCAGCCGCGTGTTCAAGAAGGCGACAGGGCTGACGCCGAGGGAATACCGGAAGCGGGATGAGGAGACGTGAGGTTGATGTTCCCAATGACACAATGATCCATAAAACAGGATTGGCGGCCAATAATATAAACAGCCATTGCAGTATTCAAATCCTGGAGGCGGCTGGGTTTACAAATATCCGATTTGTCGACTATGAGGGAAAGCTTTTTTCTACAGAGAATCAACAAGTACAGCGATTTTTCATGATCGGTGAAAAATAATCTTACGGCCATGTATCCGCAGCCCGAAGACTGCCGCAGGTTCATGGCCGCTATGTTGTGCCCGTTACTTGAGCCAAGCTATCCCCGCAATATTTCCTCAATCTTCGCCAGCTCTTCCGCGCTGAGCTCGGGCGCCTTCACGGCGGCGACGGCGTCCTCGATCTGGCTGACCTTGCTTGCGCCGATCAGCGCCGAGGTCACCTTGCCTCCGCGCAGCACCCAGGACAAGGCCAACTGGGACATTTTCTGTCCTCGTGCTGCTGCCAGTTCATTCAGGCGCCGGACCTTGCCGAGCACATCTTCCGTGAGTTCCTTCTCGGACAGGAATACGCTCGGTCCGGCTGCGCGGGAATCCGGTGCGATGCCGTTCAGGTAGCGGTCCGTCAGGATGCCTTTCTGAAGCGGCGAGAAAGCGATCGTACCCACTCCTTCCTCCTCAAGCACATCTTGAAGCCCATCCTCGATCCAGCGAGACAGCATGGAGTAATTCGGCTGGTGAATGAGGCAAGGGGTGCCGAGCTGACGCAGAATGCGGATCGCTTCCCGGGCTTCTTCAGCGCGGTAATTGGAAATGCCCACGTACAGCGCCTTACCTTGGCGGACGATCAGATCCAGCGCGGCCATCGTCTCCTCAAGCGGGGTGTTGGGATCTGGACGGTGGTGATAGAAAATACTGACATAATCCAGGCCCATCCGTTTCAGGCTCTGATCGAGACTGGCAACGAGATACTTCTTGGAGCCCCATTCTCCGTATGGACCCGGCCACATATAAAACCCGGCTTTGCTGGAGATGATCATTTCGTCCCGGTAGGGAAGAAAGTCTTTTTTCAGAATGGCGCCGAAGTTCTCCTCAGCCGAGCCTGGGGGCGGTCCGTAATTGTTCGCAAGATCGAAATGCGTAATGCCCAGATCGAACGCTCTTCGGATCATGGCTCTGCCGTTCTCAAGCGCGTCGATCCCGCCGAAGTTATGCCATAGGCCAAGCGAAATCGCCGGCAGGCGCACGCCGCTGCGTCCGCAGCGGTTATAAACCATATTTTCGTATCTGTCCGTATTGGCCGTGTACATCTTAGATTGCCCTCCTGCAATGAATTGGCGTTCACCCCTGATTGGGCGAGCTGTTATTGCTACGCTTTCATTGTAGCGGAAACGAAGAGGCAAACGAATGTCAGCAAGGGAGGGATATATATCATAATGTCAGATTTGCATGACCTTCCCGGTAGCTCTTGGGCGAGCAGCCTTGGACCTTTTTGAACATCCGCGAGAACAGGAGCGCATCCTCGTAACCGATGGACCGGGCAATCTCTCCGATGGTGCAATCGGTTCGGGTGAACAGCTCGCACGCTTTGGCCATGCGGTAGCCCAGCAGGTACTGGCGCGGCGGCATGCCGACAACCTGTTTGAAGAGCGCAGATACATATTTGCGGTTAAGCTGCAGCATTTCGGACATCATTTCCATCGTGATATTCTCGCAGTAATGGGACTCTAAAAAATGCAGGCACTTCTCCACATGCTCGTTCTTGCGTCCTTGCAGAGCGGAATCCGTGGCAGCCGCAGGTACGGTACGAAGAAGAGCAGCCAGGAATTCGTACAGGATCGCCGTTAGCGGCAGATCGAGTGCGCCGCTCGTCGCGGCGGCCTCTGTCAACCTGTCATAAAGTCCGTTCATCACCACGCCGTCCATGGGAAAAACAGGATATTCGGGCGACAGAGTTGTTCTGGACAGGAGCGGCTTCACCCTTTCTCCCGTGAAGGCGATCCAGGAGTAGTTCCAAGGGTCGCTCTCATCGGCGGCGTAGGAGGCAACGACCCGGGGATAAGTCAGAAAGGCCTGTCCCGGGTACAGGATATGGGAGTGTCCACCCACCCTAACCTTGCCGGTCCCTTTATGGACGAAATGGATTTTGTAGTAGTCTCTGAAGCCGGGACCGAAGGTATGTCCGGGAGCGCATTGCTCTCGGCCCCAGAATAGGAGATGCAGATCCGGAGAGACACCGAATGGCGGCTCCGCGTTGTAATGAAAGATGGCCATATTTTTGCGGTCCTTGCTGAGCAAAATTAAGGTATAGCGGTCAAGCCCTTCACCCCTTCATTATACCTTAAAGGCAAAGGTAAATTGATCAATTGAAGTTAACGCGAATTGATAAGCAGGTCTGAAAGCGCAAGTTCCCGCAAATCAAGCCGGTCGCCGTATTCGGGTGACGGGAGCTTTGCGGGTGCTTTTTTTGGAGTGCGCATTTTGCAAAATAAAAACCGGCGTTCCAAACGGAGCCGGCGAACAGTTGATGAGACCTATTCTTGTTTTCGGGTACGGAAAGCTTAAGCTTCCATTTTGAGCATAACCAGTTCGTCCACAGGATTGCCCTCGACCAGATGCTCTTTAACGATGCGCTGAACATCGTCAGTGGTCACATTGTAGTACCATACTCCGTCCGGATAGACAATGAGAAACGGGCCGTTGCCGCAAAGGCCAAGACAGCTGGTCTTGTTGATCTTAACCGTCTTATTGATCCCTTGTTCGACAAGCTCTTCCTTGAAAGCCTGCATAACTTCTTCTACGTCCTGGTTATTACAGTGTTCGCTGCAACAAAACAGCAGATGTTTCTTTAAAACCTTAAGCCGCATGTTCATCGTTTTTCCTCCTTGGTTTGCGTTGCTTTTATTTACACCTTTAGCATGAAGTATAGTCCTTTTGTTATCGTTTGTAAGGAAAAAGGAGTGAGTGTTCCAAAAGATTCAATAATCTGAAAATTATTTCACATATTACGTGATATATAATAACGCGACTATGACTTGTGATGGATTTTTTGACGATTTTTTATCATATTACAGTTTGATTTCTGTTTAGAAATTATTTTTAAGGATTCCTCTTTACGGTCGCCGGTTCATAGTTTATTCCGATTTGATTTGGTTAAGTAAGCTATGAGCAATGTAATCTAAAATTTTAATAATTTCAGGAGGTAATCGTTATGAATAAGAGGATTGTTGGCGTCTTTACGAACGAGCACGATGCGTCTAATGCGATCGGGGATTTAAAGAGTCATGGTTTTCGAACAGAGGATATCTCCGTTATTGCGAGAAATAAAGAGGATATGAGGACAATCAGCGAAGAAACGGGAACGAGAGCTATCGAAGGGATGGCTTCAGGAGCGGCGGCGGGCGGCCTGCTCGGCGGAGTCACGGGACTGCTCGCTGGTATTGGCGCTCTGGCGATCCCTGGTATTGGACCGATCATTGCGGCAGGTCCCGTTGCAGCGGCGTTGACCGGTGCGGTTGTGGGCGCCGGAACCGGCGGTTTTGTCGGCGGGCTGATCGGTCTTGGCATTCCGGAGGATGAAGCGAAAACCTACAATTTTCATGTGGATGAAGGTTGTATTCTGGTTATGGTCGATGCGGATATCTCTCAGGAGAACGAAATCTATGAAATTTTTCGAATGCGGAACTCACGGAACAGCTATCATTATACAGATACTGGCACGATGCCTGGCAGCATGATGACTGACGTCTCCATAGTCAATGATCCGATGAATGACAGATCGGTTGCGGGGTCTGTTGATAGCGCATTCAATGGATTCGGCCTTAAGGGCACAGATGACATCGGGCGGGATACGATGAACTCGAATCCGGCGAGAGCCCGGGAGGATTGGGACATGACTGGGCCTGATAAAGCGCGGGACGTTTCCGGCAGGCTCCTAGCTGATACCGGCATGAACAAGGAACGCAAGCAGCGTCCGCACGATAATCTGCCGGTCCTTCATAAAGAAATCGGTGATTGAAGGGCGCGGCGGCGTGACATCTTGACAGCCGAACCGGCCTGCGTGGCAGAAGAGACACATCTATGTATAATAGGTGTTATGAGGCTTGATCAGAGAAAAAAGTGGAGATAGGCCTAAAAAGCGAAGAGCGGTCTCTCAAGCCCGAAAGGGTCCGGAGGGCCGCTCTTGTCTGCGAATGATACATAAGGGGAAGATGAAGTTGAGAATTGAAGCATTGCAGCCTGACCGGCTGGCGGAGTTCGTTGCCTATTGCAAGAAACACAGAAGTGAGATCGATGAGTCGTTTCTGTACGACGAGGATTTGAATGACTTTCAGCCCGGTCCGGACAATCCCGCCTACATCGCCGTTAACCAGGAGGGAGAGCTGACAGCGGCTGCTTCACTTATTGTGGATGATTACAACCGGAGAGGACGAAAGGCCCGCTTCAGAATATTTCATTCCGAAACGGAAGACATGAATGTATATAAAATGCTGTTAGCGGCTGTGCTTAAACACACGGATGGACTGGATAAGCTGAATATTTTTGTGCCATCGGTCAACCCGGAGCTGATGCGGGCTTTGGAGAAGCTGCATTTTGTAGTGGAGCGATATGCCTGCCTGCTGGTAAACGGCTGCCGGGAGACGGCGGCATTCTGCCTGCCGGAAGGATATGAAATCCGCCCTTTCCGTCCGGAAAGCGATGCAGAAATTTGGAGCGGAATCCGAAATGCGGGATTCGCCAAGCTTCAGGGCAGTGAAACGCCCGTTACGCCTGAGATGGTGCAGAAGATGGCTGCCGGGGAAGATTATATTGACGGCGGAATGATGATCCTGTATGACGGGGACAAGCCTGCGGGCATTGTCAGAGGAAGCGCAGACCAGTATGAAGGTTCGCCGATCATGAATATTGGGCCGCTCGCTCTCCTTCCGGAATACCAGGGGAAAGGGCTGGGAAGAATTCTGCTGCGAGCCGTCCTGCAATTTGCCAAGGAAAAGGGCTATACGGGAACCATTCTGTGCGTTAACGCGGAAAATGAACGGGCAAAAGCTTTATATCTACAGGAAGGCTTCGAACAAGCCGAATCCGCAATATGCTATAAATTTGAGCTGCTAGGCGTTTAATTCCGGTAAGCAAGCTAATTCAGTAAGTAAGCAGGCGGCTGCGCATGAAGAAGACCGTGCCCCTCCACTTGAGAGCGGGCACGGTCTTCGCTTATTACAACCTTGGAATGATTTACAGGGAAGCGACCTTCTTTCCCGCAGTTCCTTGCGGGATGTCCTTTCCAGGAAGGAAATGGATGCTGCGGATGTAGCGGATCGTCCGGCTTTGCGCCCGCATGATGACGGAATGCGTCTCCGCGCGATCCTTGCCGATGAAGCGGACGCCATTCAGGAATTCGCCGGAGGTTACCCCGGTAGCGGCAAAAATCACGTCGCCCGTTCCGACCATATCATCCATGTACAGCACGCGCGTCGGATTGGCAATGCCCATCCGCATGCAGCGCTGCAGCTCGAACGGACCTTGCGGCAGCAGTTGACCCTGCATTTCGCCGCCGAGGCATTTCAGCGCCGCTGCGGCAAGTACGCCTTCCGGGGCGCCGCCGGAGCCGAGGTACAGGTCGACGCCGC
>NZ_ASSD01000146.1 GCF_000520715.1 Paenibacillus zanthoxyli JH29 | reverse complement strand
TAGCTTGAAGGCCGAACGGACCAGTACACAGGTCATATCGGGTGGACTCGGGTTCTCCTTCTTTGTACAATGGGATAATATATGGAAATATTGCTGATAAGGAGAAGGTTGCTGATGAAAGAACTGAATTATCCGAAGGTATTTCTGATGCTTGCCGGACTCACTCTGGCAACGCTGGCCGTATATGGCATCGTTTCGCTGAGGACCGATGATTTCTACAAGTTTTTGATCTGGAATTTGTTTTTGGCCTGGCTGCCGTTTCTTTTCTCGCTGGCGGCGCATGCGCTATACAGACGGGATGCGCATAGTCTGCTGCTGCTTCCGCTGGGAGCGGCTTGGCTGGTCTTTTTCCCCAATGCCCCGTATATTATGACCGATCTGCTTCATTTGACGAACCGCAGTGGGATTTATATTGTTGGCGGCGTCGTCCAGAGCCGGTTCTGGTATGACCTGACTATGCTGCTGCTGTTCACCTGGACCGCCTGGCTGACCGGGTTCTTCTCACTGTACCAGTTCCAGACGGTGATCTGGCGCAAATCGAATCTGCTGCTGTCCTGGGTCTTTGTGCTCGCCGCTTGCATCCTTGGCGGGTATGGAGTATTGCTAGGCCGGGTATACCGCCTCAACAGCTGGGATGTGCTAACCGACAGGCACAGGCTGTATCAACTTATGCTGGACAGCGTGAATCGCCAGTCCGTCTTTTTCACCCTGTTCATTGCCCTTGTGCTGCTGGTCATCTATGCGACGCTGTACAGTCTGCTGAATGCGCGCGGCAGCGGAAGCCAAGGTGCTGAGATTGGCGGATTCCAGTACAGACGCGGATCGTGGTAAGCGGGGTTATGAGGTGCAGGGTGCGGAATGTGAAATGTAAGCTGCGGTGCTGTGATTAGAAAAATGGAGATGTCCCATAAGTGAATATACCTGCGGTACGGCCGCCTTCCTAAAAAAGTTAAGAAGCCAGCAAGTCTTTCGGTTATTGGAGACTTGCTGGCTTTTGCTTTTCTATTGGGCAATTCCTCGATCAAACTAAGTTAGGAATTAGGGAGAAAGTGCAGCTTTTTTCGATCAAAAACGTTTTTTCTCAAAGAAAACCTGCAATCACTACAGGAATTTAAGGCTGTTCTGACTGAATTTGAGGCAGAGTGGAGAAAAACCTGTATTTCCGTAGGCATGTTATGCATAGCTATTCTCAGGCGGCCAAAAGATGCAGAATCTCCTAGGCCCCTTAATTAAACTGGAGTCATCCCA
>NZ_ASSD01000145.1 GCF_000520715.1 Paenibacillus zanthoxyli JH29 | reverse complement strand
CACCCCCCCCGCCACAGGCGGCACGAATGCGTTGCTCGCCGGCGGCAGCTTCGCTTTCCGGATCTCCGGCGCGTTCTCGGGAACGATTTTATCCGTCACATCCTGACGCGGCTTCATCGGCTCCTCGGTTGAGAATACGACCTTTACGCCTTTCTTAATGCCGTCCTTGCGCAGTCTCTGACGAATAACGCGGGCAATCGGGTCCATCGTTGTCTTGGAGATGTCGGCAACCTGGAATTTGGTCGGGTCCATCTTGTTGGCCGCGCCCATGCTTGAGATCATCGGGATTTTGCGGGCGAGGCACTCCTTGATCAGATGGATTTTATAATGAATCGTGTCCGATGCGTCGAGAACGTAGTCCGGCTTGTATTTGAACAGTTCCTCATATGTTTCTTCGGTATAGAACATGTTGAGCGCTATCGCTTCGCATTCCGGATTGATCAGCTTGACCCGCTCCACCATCAGATCCGCTTTTTTCTGGCCGACTGTCGTGGTGAGCGCATGAATCTGGCGGTTGATGTTGGTGATATCGACCGCATCCTTATCAATCAGAATAATGCGCCCAACTCCCGTGCGGGCCAGGGCCTCCACCGCAATGGAGCCGACGCCGCCGATGCCGAGCACCGCTACCGTACTGTTTTTCATAACTTCCAGACCCTCGGGTCCGATAGCAAGCTCGGTACGCGAGAACTGATGCAGCATGATGTCAGCCTCCTATTTCTTGGCTTTTTCCTTGATAGCCACTCTGATATGGAGTTCGTCCAGTTGTGCGTCTTTAACCGGGGACGGAGCGTCCATCAGCAGATCGGTCGCACTGGCCGTTTTCGGGAAGGCGATCGTTTCACGCAGATTATTGCGCCCTGCCAGCAGCATAACGAGCCGGTCGAAACCGAAGGCGATGCCGCCGTGAGGAGGCGTGCCATACTCGAAGGCGTCAAGCAGATAGCCGAATTTGTCTTGAACTTCTTCTTTGGAAAGTGAGAGCGCGTCGAACATTTTCTCTTGTACATCGCGCTTGTAGATCCGCATCGAGCCGCCGCCGACTTCGTAGCCGTTCAGCACGATATCATAAGCCTGCGCGCGGATCGCGCCGGGATCGGTCTCGAACAGGGCCACGTCTTCTTCGCGCGGACGGGTGAACGGATGATGCTCCGCCATAAAGCGCTTCTGTTCCTCGTCATAGCCAAGCAGCGGGAAGTCGGTTACCCAGGCGAACTTGTACACACTGTCGTCGATCAGACCGAGCTGACGTCCAATTCTGAGACGGAGCGCGCCGAGGACGTCGGCAACGATCTTCTTGTTGTCAGCAGAGAACAGCAGCAGGTCGCCTTCCTCGGCTCCCGTACGTTCTTTAACGGCTGCAATCTCTTCTTCGGTGAAGAACTTCACGATTGGGCCGCGGAACTCGCCTTCTTTGATTTGAATCCAGGCTAGGCCCTTTGCGCCGTAACGGGCCGCGTAAGGTCCGAGATCGTCGATTTCCTTACGGGTCCAAGTGCCGCAGCCCTTGGCGTTCAGGCATTTCACTTCTCCGCCCTTTTCGATGACGGAGGCGAACACCTTCACGCCGCTTCCGGCGACGATATCATTCATTTCGATCAGTTCCAGACCGAA
>NZ_ASSD01000144.1 GCF_000520715.1 Paenibacillus zanthoxyli JH29 | reverse complement strand
GGCCAGAGCCGCGGCACGCGAAGGTTTTAAGGGTTTTGCCCTTTCCAGCAGGAGCGTCGCAGTCCAAGCGGTCCCGCAGGGATAAGCGGTCGCACCACAAAAATAAACTAAGTAGCGCCTTCGCCCCTGCCCCCGCCCAACTTCCGGGTGTCCAGAGGGCGGAGCCCTTGGGGTCCCCCTTGGCCAAGGGGGATTTAGGGGGATCGAAATTTTTAAAGGAGTTGACCATCATGCATAAAGTAGACATCAAAGAAAAAGCGCGGGACAGAGACGTCCGTATCTTAAAGAAATGGAACGAGGAGAATACGTTCCGCAAATCGATCGAGTATCGCGAAGGCAAGCCGAACTATGTATTCTACGAAGGTCCGCCGACCGCGAACGGCGCGCCGCATATCGGGCACGTGCTTGGGCGCGTAATCAAGGACTTTATCGGCCGCTACCAGACGATGAAGGGCTATCGCGTCGTGCGCAAGGCCGGCTGGGATACCCACGGCCTGCCGGTCGAGCTTGGCGTGGAGAAGCAGCTCGGCATCTCCGGTAAGCAGGAAATTGAAGCCTACGGCGTCGAGAAATTCGTCAAAAAGTGCAAAGACAGCGTCTTCGGCTACGAGAAGCAGTGGCGCGAATTTACGGAAGCGATCGGGTACTGGACCGATCTTGACAATCCTTACATCACACTGAACAATACGTACATCGAGAGTGTGTGGAACATCCTTGCAACGGTCCATGAGAAAGGGTTGCTGTACCGCGGCCATCGTGTCAGCCCTTACTGTCCGAGCTGTCAGACGACGCTCAGCTCGCATGAAGTGGCTCAAGGGTACAAGACGGTTAAAGACCTGAGCGCCACGGCCAAGTTCAAGCTGGACGACAGCGGCGAATATGTGCTGGCCTGGACGACGACGCCTTGGACGCTTCCGGCGCATATGGCGCTGGCCGTTAATCCGGACATGGAATATGTGCGGGTGCAGCAGGAGGACGGCGTCTACATCATGGCCAAGAATCTGGTGGAAGAAGTGGCCAAGGGGGAGCATACGGTGCTGTCCGAATTAAAAGGCTCCGATCTGGTCGGCAAGACGTACCAGCCACCGTTCAGCTACATCCAGGCGGAAAGAAGCAATGTCATTGTCGGCGCTTCCTTTGTTACGGATGCCAGCGGTACGGGGATCGTCCATATGGCCCCGGCACATGGCGAGGACGACTACAAAACCTGCCGCGAGAACGGCATCACTTTCGTGAACGTGGTGGATACGTCGGGTAAATATACCGAGACCGTAACCGATTTTGCCGGACGCTTTGTGAAAGACTGCGACCTCGATATCGTCAAAATGCTGTCGGAGAAGGGCCTGCTGTACGGTAAGGAAAAGTACGAGCACAGCTATCCGTTCTGCTGGCGCTGCGACACGCCGCTTCTGTACTATGCGACAGACAGCTGGTTTATCAACACGACAGCGATCAAGGATCAGCTGATTGCTAATAATAATGGCGTCGAATGGTATCCGGGCCATGTCCGCGAAGGCCGGTTCGGCAAGTTCCTCGATGAGCTTGTGGACTGGAACATCAGCCGCAACCGGTACTGGGGCACGCCGCTGAACGTATGGGTCTGCCAGGAGACGGGCAAGGAGTTCGCGCCGCACAGCATCGCCGAGCTGAGAGAAATGGCTATCGGCGATGTGCCGGAGGACATCGAGCTGCATAAGCCGTATGTGGATAACATCCGTCTGCGGAGCCCGTTCAAAGAAGGCGCGGAGATGGTGCGGACCCCTGAAGTCATCGACGTATGGTTCGACAGCGGCTCAATGCCGTTTGCTCAGAGCCATTATCCGTTCGAGAACGCGGATAAGCTGGACGACCAATATCCGGCCGATATGATCTGTGAGGGCATCGACCAGACGCGCGGCTGGTTCTACAGCTTGCTTGCAGTATCGACGCTGTTCAAGGGCAAAGCGCCTTACAAAGCGGTTATCGCGACAGGCCACATCCTCGACGAGAACGGCCAGAAGATGTCCAAATCCAAGGGCAATGTTATCAACCCTTGGGATATCATGAACGAATACGGCACCGACGCGTTCCGCTGGGCGATTCTGGCTGACAGCGCGCCGTGGAACAACAAGCGCTTCTCCCGCGGGCTTGTGGGCGAGAGCAAATCCAAGGTCGTCGATACGCTGGTGAACACTCATGCGTTCCTGACGCTATATGCGGGCATTGACGGCTACGATCCGGCAGAGCACCCGTTCAAGCTGTCCGCCCACAAGCTGGACCGCTGGATTCTGTCCCGTCTGAACAGCCTGATCCTTGTTGTGGATAAAGGGCTTGCAGTCAATGATTTCGTCAACTCGTCCAAAGCGATTGAGAACTTTATCGACGAGCTGAGTAACTGGTATATCCGCCGTTCCCGTGACCGTTTCTGGGGCAGCGGGCTTGGAGAAGAGAAGCTGGACGCTTACCGTACGCTGACGCATGTGCTGCTGACGACGGCGAAGATTGTCGCTCCGTTCATGCCGATGCTGGCGGAGGATATTTTCGTCAACCTGGGCGGTGGAGAAAGCGTGCATTTGGCCGATTACCCGGCAGCCGACGAGAGCCTGATCGACGTTACGCTTGAGCAGGATATGGAGAGCGCCCGTAACATCGTCGAGCTGGCCCGCAACGTCCGCAACGAGACCGGAATCAAGACGCGTCAGCCGCTTTCCGAGCTGATCGTGTCCATTAGCCACAGCTTTAATGTCGCGGATTATGAGGAGATCATCAAGGACGAGATCAACGTCAAGTCCATCGTGCTGGAGACGAGCGACAGCGGATTTGTCGATTTTACTTTGAAGCTGAACCTGAAGGTCGCGGGCAAAAAATACGGCAAAAACGTCGGCTTCATCCAAGGGTTCCTGAAATCGATGGACAGCGACGCCACGCGCAGCGCGGTTCAAAACGGACGGGTCGCCGTCACCTCGCTGGAAGGCGAAGAGCTGCAAATCACCGCGGAAGAGCTGCTGATCGACAAGCAGGCCAAACCGGGCTTCGCGTCCGCATCCGGTTATGGAATTACGGTCGCCCTGAACACGGAAATCACGCCCGAGCTAGAACAAGAGGGCTGGGTACGTGAAATCGTACGTGCGGTTCAGGATTACCGCAAACGGCTCGATCTGGCGATTGATAAGCGTGTCGCGCTCACTCTGCATGTTGACGACGAGCTGAAAGCTGCCGTTACCGCGTTCGAGAATGTCCTGCGGGAAAATGTCCTTGTGACGACAGTTGATTTCGGCAGCGGCGATTCTTTTGAAACGGTGGATATCGGCGGTAAAACGATCGGCATTCTTATCGGCTAAGCTGCCGTTCATCGGCGGAATTGGCGCATGTCCCATCCGTAAAGTGCATATACTAGCGTCAGAAGTATAACCGCAGGTGTTAATGCGAGAAGTATTCCTGCTTGAATATTTCGGCGCTAATAAGCGAGTCCCGTGCGAAAGAAGAGACAGACAGTCTCTATTCGCCGGGCTCGTTTAGGTTTCGGCGTAAAACGGAGGGGGCATCAAGATGAAGGAGGACAAAGACGGAGGGGCGGACCTTCGAGCAGATCCGATGCATTGGAAACAGCTGGCGCGTGGCAGGGAAGGCCCGTCAGAACCTCCTGACAGGGACAAGCTCGACGCTGTTTACCGGGTGGCTACTGAATGGGCGCAAAGAATGGAAAAGTCGCGGATTTCCGAGTATTTGGAGCTGCTGCATTCTCCTTGGCGGCTGATATGGCTGAACGTGCTGTCGGGTACCGCGCGCGGCGTCGGAATCGCTATTGGGTTTACTTTTTTTGCCGCAACGATCATTTACGTGCTTCAGGTGCTAGGGGCTCTCAATCTGCCGATTATCGGAGATTACATCGCCGATATCGTCCGCATTGTCCAACATCAGCTCGAACTCCATACGATTTAGTTCAAGGCAGAAAAAAACGGCCCGTATGCAGAACATCTGCGTGTGAGCCGTTTTTCTAAATTAAGGCTTAATACTCCATTACAAAAGCAACATTTTGCCAGCCGGCGCCAACCGTCCAGAACAGAAGCTTGTCTCCGCGTTCGATTTTCCCAGTGGTTACAGCTTTGTGCAGAGCGATGAAAGGGCTGCTCGTCGAGGTATAGCCGAATTCATCGCCGATGTAGACGGCTGCGTCGCTATCGATCCCTGTTTTCTCGGAAACCGCGCGAATGTTGGGAAGTGACAGTTGAGAGAAGCAAGCCACTTTAATCGATTCAGGGGTGATCTCATTTTCACTAAGTAAGGTGTTGATAGATTCAGAGGCGGCGTCAACGCAGATCGAATCGTCAAAAGGAATGAATCTAACATTGAACTCCCCGGCACTCACGCCGGTGCGGCCAACCTTGGCCAAGCCTTCTGACGGAAACATCGAGTTGCCGTAAACACAAGTGTCTGTCTGGTAGATGGAATCTATGAAGCCTACGGAATTCTCATCACGCTCCAAAATGACAGCGGCGGCAGCATCACCGAAGTTGGCATAATACACGGGATCATTCTTGTCGGCATGCGGCGCAACATGGTCTGAGCCGATGACCAGAGCACGGCGGATTCTTGGATTGGCCATCATTTGCCGGCTAACCTGTTCAACCGAAGCTGTCATTCCCGCGCAGTTCGCATTGCTGTCGATGCAGATGGTATGGGACGCTCCGTTTATCAGCCGGTGAATCATCAATGAGTTCGTAGGAAAAATATATTCAGGAGTCTGGCTCGCATAAGCGATAAGGTCGATATCGGCACCGGTAAGACCCGTCTTTTCCAGAACATTGCTCGCCGCCTCGAAGGCCATCGTCAGGGAATTCTCATCCTCATTATCGATGCTGTAGCGGTTTTCACGGCCCAGAGCGGCGAGAAGTCCACGGATATCAATGCCCTTTTCGTCAAAATGCTCAATGAAAAAGTCGTTGCCAATCTTTTTGTTTGGATGATAGATATCAATGTCCTTAATACGAATCCCAGCCATATGTATCCTCCTAAAAGTTTTGTGAGCGTTACTTCATTGTCCAGCTTCGTACAAAACTCGCATCGAAAGCATCCACTGAGCACTAAGTTGTGTGAGCATTCACTCCGTTGGTATAACTAGACTGAAATGATTTCCAGGTTTTCCAGCCCTGCTTTGCGGCCCAGACGAGACAGCTGCATTTTGAGGACAGGATTATTTTCAAGAGTAAGATTTACTTTTTCAAATCCGTCGCCTTTGAACATGATGAAGCAGCCTTCAAGAAGCGGCACAACTTCAGGTGCAGTTACATTCAGCTTTCTGCAATCAATCTTCAACTGATAGTCTGCAGGAGTAATACCAGTGATCGTTTCTTTATAGGCTTGAATCGATTTAAGGCCGTCTTCTTCTGAAAAGGCTCCCTCCAATTCGATCTCAATTACCTTTTTAGCGGCGTCTGTCTTCAAAATAAATTTTCCCATGTCTTCATCTCTCCCGGAATTTTGAGTTTAGCATTCGTCCAACTGAGTCTACGCAGTCAGTCTTCATGCATATATCCTTAAAAACTACCCGCCAACGCCAACATTCGACATTTTAACCTTAGTCTTGGGATATTTTTCTTTATTGTATACATAAATTTCTCAGATATGCAAGAAAAAAGTCGAATGATGCGGTATTTTGTCGATGATGTAGTTATTGGATCTCTTCTAGGGTAGAGAGCAGAACATTAAAAGCGGAAATAATCCTTGGAGCGCCAACACAGGGTACCAGATGCAGTAAAATGCCTTTGATCTGATCAACGGTCATGCCTACACGGAGCGCCATCACGTAATGGACGCCGAGCTGTTCGAATTGACCCATCGTAATTAAAGAGGAAATAACGGCAATCTCTTTCCAATCCGCGCCAATAGTAGTCCGCTGAAAAATGTCGCCATAAGCATTGCCCATAATAAATTCAGCCAATTCGGGAAAATGTTCTTTGATCGGAGCCATCGCCTTGGCCCCATAATCGCCGGAAAGATTGGAGAAATGCTTAAAACCGCTGTTTATGTTGTCTGTCATAGAGATGCCTCCTAAATTTTTGCTAGCGTATGCTTCTATTGTCTGTGTAACTATTAATTGAGATTTAGTGTGCGGTGTGCGGTAGGAGGCACTTCGTCACGGTCAGTCAACAGCTCGATGACGGCAACGCGGTTTAAAGCTACAGCTTCGCTGATGGCGGCAGCAAATTGTTCCGCGGTCTCGCATCTAAAGCCAGCAGCTCCAAGCGATTCGGCAAATTTCACGGCATCCATAGGGACTTCAAATAGAGTTCCGTCGATTCTGCCTGTAGTTTTTTCCATTCCTTTTAACGCCATATCCAGCTGCATATTGTTCACAACGATGAAAATGACCGGGATATTCTTGCAAACGGCAGTATTTATTTCAGTACCGAGCATCATGAAGCAGCCGTCACCGGTAATGCAAAATATCGTTTCCTCAGGGGAAGCTGCCTTTGCACCGATCGCCATGCCGATGGCGTTACCCATGCAGGCAAAGTAAGCGTCGAAGACAAAACTGCCCGGTTTCTTCACGTTGTACCACTTTACGGCATTGAAGCCGTGGCTGCCGTCATCCACAAATACGGTATTGTTATAAGGGATCAGGTCGCTCATCGTGCTCATTACCGACGCCAGTGAAAGCTTAGGCAGATCTGGCAGTTCTTCCGCATAATGAACAGCGGTCTTCGTTTCGCGTTTTTTAATAGCGGCAGTATCAACATTCTTGAGATACAGCGACAAATTATCACGCAGATCTCCGCCGACAGCTATCGTCTGGGAATTCAATATTTTCCCTACAAAGGTAGGGTCTACATCAAATTGAATTAAGGTCTTTGGATGGTTCTCCGCCTTGAGGTTGCAAATGGTCATATCACTGAGCCGCGACCCAAGCACGATAAACAAATCACTGCGGTTCAATAAATCGTCGCCATGCTTGCATCCGCCCACACCGATCGGACCGTGGTATAGCGGATGATCCCAGGCAATAGCGCCTTTGCCGCCGGGAGTAGTAACAACAGGAATATTAAAGGTCTCTGCCATTTGGACCAATTCCGTATGGGCGCCGGAGCGGTTGACGCCTTTGCCGGCTATGATCAGGGGACTGCTGGAATGGTTAATGGCATCAATAACACGGTCAAAATTAGCGTAATTAACAAGTTTTTCTTGTTCGGGGATAACAATTCGGCATTCTTTAAGCGGTTCTGTCTGGACATCAAACGGAATGCACAGATGAACAGGCCCGCGTTTGCCGCTTAGCGCAATAGAAATGGCATGGTTAAAAATCGTGCTGAAATGGTCGCCTCGTTCGATTAGCTTGCTGAACAGCGTAGCGGGTCTGAACATGTCCGCCAAATCTGCAAGATACGAAGAGGAATCCTGGCATTGGGGAATTCCGAGCTCCTGAATGGATTGATGTCCCGTGATAAACAGCACAGGGAGGTTGTTGGCCTTGGCATGTGCCGCCGCTGTAAGGAGGTTCGTACCCCCCGGACCGGAGGTGCCGAAAGCCACGCCGAGATTTCCAGTTTTTAGGGCATAGCCGGAAGCTTCGAATCCGGAGCTGGACTCATGTCTCCCGGGAATAAACTCAATGCCGTAATCCACCATCTTCAGAACGATCGGACAGATAGATTTACCGATAATGCCAAAAGAATGCGTTACTCCGAGATTCTGTAATGCTTCCGCCATATAATCTGCGACTGTCTTCAAAAGATCCACCTCACAAATTAAATATTGTTTGCCATGTTATCATTCCTTCGAAGAAAAACCGGTAGATTGAGAACATCCAATAACAGAAAACCTGTACTCAAAACAGAGTACAGGTCGGTTGACAAAATCACCATCTAGGACGCTTGATATACAGGCGTTCCGGTTCTTCAGCAACCTGGCTGTCATGGTCTCAAGCAGGGAATGAGACTGTAGATCCATGGCTTTGCGTCATTCCCTTTCGGAAAACTTTGCCCATATTGAGTTTATTATATAAAGAATAATTTTCCCTTACAATATATTCCTAGCCCTGCTTTTGTCAACATATTTATATAGATAGGCTCGAAATTTGACGAATAGATTGATTTTCTATCTGCTAATAGATTTTATCTAAAATTAATAAAGGATAAAAGTCCTAAATTGAGCATAAAGACGCATTGTAAAAAAAGAAGCAGCCTTTGCGGCTACTCCTTCTCAATTTTAGCGCAGGGATCAAGCAGGTAATCGCCTTCTCCGCTGTCCATATAACTCTGGTATTGATGTCCTTTCACGACGGTAACATGATTGCCCGTTATGTCCGTGGCGATGAAATTTTCCCAGGGCTCGACGAAGCCGTCCGGATCATTAGCTTCGATTTCCATATCATTGTAAGAATCGATATTATTTCCCTCCGCCATCGCCGGCGTGTTGGAGGTGCCGTAGCTCTCAACGATCTGCCAGGCGTCCTCGCCGTCAAAACCGTTATATTCATGCTCGTCGAGACTGCTTCGCCCGAAAGGAGGAGTAAGAAATTGCTCTTCGACCGGGCGCGTATGCGGCTTTTCTTGGCGGGGGCTGTATTCCTTGCAGTAACGTGTGGCGGGAAGAACTTCCAGACGCTCATATGGAATCGGCTGTCCGCTCGCTGCGCAAATGCCGTATGTGCCTGCGTCCATCGCCTGAAGCGCGTCATCTATATCCTTCAGTTCCAGTTCCTCGAGCTCTTGAAGCGAGATATCCATGGAACGGTGATACAGGTCGGTTGCGACATCGCCGGGATGGTTATCGATTTCGGTCAGTTCGCCCGACATATCCCGCATGGAATCTTCAAGACCGTGATCTTCGTTCTCCTTAAGCCTGTACCGGATATCGTCCCGCTGGCGGATAAGAAGGCCGCGCAGGTGGGCAAGCTGTTCCGAAGACAGGTGATTCATTAGCCTCGGCTCCTTTCCATATGCCGTTTTCCTTGTTAGGTTGGCCGATTGACCGGGTTTTTACCGCTGGAAAATTGTGCTTTGATAAGCAAAGCTCAGGATGTGCCGCAATGGACGGGTTCTTAAGGCTTGTGCTACAATATACAGGTCTTTTATACACGTGTTGGACCGCTTTCGGGCGGGAAAAATAAGAACGGAGTGACAAGCTGAAGTGGTGTACTATCTGATCGCGCTAATCGTATTTTTGCTTGACCAGGGAACGAAATATCTGATCTCCACACGTCTTGAAATCGACGAACAAATTCCGGTGATCGGAAACTTTTTTGTTATCACATCGCATCGCAACCGCGGCGCCGCTTTCAGCATTCTGCAGGACCAGCGCTGGTTTCTCATACTGGTGACGGTTGTCGTCCTGATAGGGATCGTCTGGTATCTGAATAAAGTAAAAAGGACGCGGCGCTTGCTGCCCTTGGCGCTGTCGCTTGTGCTTGGCGGTGCAATCGGCAACTTTCTCGACAGGGCGCTAACAGGCGAAGTTGTCGATTTTCTGCGGTTTAATTTCGGCAGCTATACCTTTCCGATCTTTAACGTGGCGGATTCCTGTATTGTCATTGGTGTGGCGCTCATTATACTCGATTCCATTATGGATATGAGGGGCGGCTCAACTGAAGTGATTGAAGTGAAGGAAACAAGTGAGTCAGAGGAAAGGAATGAACAGCATTGAGTATGGACGCCCGTAATGAAGGGGCAGAAGGCGAAGCCGTGGAAAACGATATCGTCGTCTGGGCCGTTCAGGAGGAATACGCCCGACAACGCATTGATAAATATGTAACCGAAGCTTGGGAAGAGGAAATTTCCCGCTCTCAGGTACAGCAGTGGATCGAGGCAGGACATGTTACGGTAAACGGCAGGATGGTAAAAGCGAACTACAAGCTCTCCACAGGGGATTCAATCAACGTGATGGTTCCGGAGCCGGAGACCTCGGAGCTGACGCCGGAGGATATTCCGCTGAACATCGCTTACGAGGACGCCGACGTGATTGTCGTCAACAAGCCGCGCGGCATGGTCGTGCATCCGGCAGCGGGTCATCCCTCCGGCACGCTGGTCAACGCCTTGATGTATCACTGCAAGGACCTGTCGGGTATTAACGGCGAGATTCGCCCCGGCATCGTACACCGGATTGACAAGGACACATCGGGCCTCATCATGGCAGCCAAGAACGATGCCAGCCACAATTCGCTTGCCGCGCAGCTCAAAGCGCACAGCGTGACCCGGCGCTATTTAGCGGTCGTTCAAGGCAATGTGGCCCATGATCAGGGAACGGTGGACGCTCCGATCGGCAGAGACCCGCATGACCGCAAGCTCTACACGGTGACGGAGAAGAACAGCAAGACGGCGGTCACCCATTTTACCGTGCTGGAGCGGTTCGGCGATTGTACTCTGCTGCAGCTTCAATTGGAAACCGGACGAACGCACCAGATTCGGGTACACATGAAATTTATCGGGCATCCGCTCGTCGGCGATCCCGTATACGGACGGAGTAAAGGAATCTTTATGGAAGGCGGACAAGCTTTGCACGCGGCCATACTCGGATTCATCCATCCTTCCACGGAGGAATATCTGGAGTTTTCGGCGCCGCTGCCTGAGGATATGGAAGAGCTGCTCGCCCGCCTGCGGAGCAGATAAGTACAAATCAACTGCTGATTTGTCCATTGTCTTGAAGCCGTTGTTACGTCATATTTAACAGTATAGAATGGATAGGCTGGGCGCCTGTTCATTGTCTTATATTCCAGAAGCAGGAGTGAGATCACTTTTATGAGCGTTGAACACTATCAGAATACGTATATCCAGAACAATTTCGCAGATCGCATTGGCGGGGCGAACTATGGCAAGGACACCAATATTTATAAATTTGAGAAGATTAAGCGCGCCAAGGCTTCGGCCAAAAAAGACTTCCCCGATGTTGAGCTGATCGATATGGGCGTTGGCGAACCGGATGAGATGGCCGATGCGGGCATCGTCGCCAAGCTTGCCGAAGAAGCGGCCAAGGAAGAGAACCGCGGTTATGCCGATAACGGAATTGCCGAATTCAAAGAGGCTGCGGCCAAATACCTGAAAGAGGTATTTAATGTCGATGGCATTGACCCTGTAACCGAGGTGCTGCATTCCATCGGCTCGAAACCGGCGCTCGCGATGCTGCCTTCCGCTTTTATCAACCCGGGCGATATTACCATCATGACCATTCCGGGCTATCCGGTGCTGGGCACCCACACGAAATATTTGGGCGGGCAAGTCTACACTGTTGAGCTTAAGAAGGAGAACAACTTCCTTCCTGACCTGAGCTCTATTCCGGAAGACATCGCATACAAGGCGAAGCTGCTCTACCTGAACTATCCGAACAACCCGACGGGCGCAAGCGCGACTCCGCAATTTTTTGCCGAAGTAGTGGCCTGGGCGAAGAAATACAATGTTGTCGTCATTCACGACGCCCCATATGCGGCGCTGACGTATGATGGTCTGAAGCCGCTGAGCTTCCTGTCCGTTCGCGGCGCGAAGGACGTTGGCGTTGAGCTGCATTCCCTCTCCAAATCTTACAATATGACCGGCTGGAGAATCGGGTTCGTGGCCGGCAATCCGCTGATCGTTAAGGCGTTTGGCGACGTTAAGGACAACAACGATTCCGGCCAGTTTATCGCAATTCAGAAAGCGGCCGCTTACGGTCTTGCTCATCCGGAAATCACAGAAGCGATCGCGGCCAAATATTCCCGCCGCCACAACCTGCTGGTTGACGCGCTGAACAGTCTTGGCTTCAAGGCGACGAAACCGAAGGGCTCCTTCTTTATGTATGTGGAAGCTCCGAAAGGCATCAAGGGCGGACGCCGCTTCGAGTCCGGCGAGGATTTCTCCCAATATCTGATTCGCGAGAAGCTGATCTCCACCGTGCCTTGGGATGACGCGGGCGCGTTCGTGCGATTCTCCGTCACTTTTATTGCCAAAGGTGAAGAGGAAGAGCTGCGTGTGATTTCGGAAATTAAACGCCGCCTGAGCGACGTCGAATTTGAATTCTAATTTGCCCTTAAGAAGCCTCTACGCCGGATGATGGTGCGGAGGCTATTTTTCTTGGAGATAGTTGACATAGGCTGTCCATTCTGTCATAATCCAAATGATAAATGAATAGCGCCTTTAATTCAGTCCCGTGAGGCTGGCAAGGTAACGTGAATCGAGGTTCGCGGCTTTTTGCAGGGAATCCGTCTGTCTGTACGGAGCTCTTTTGCTGCGCGCCCGTCATTCTTCTTCAATCTGCGGATTTCACTCCTTGCCTGCTTCAGGCAAGGAGTTTTTTGGTTTGGCGGCAGATCGGGTACAGGGCGCATGACCTGGAGGGCATGATTAATGATTACCGAAAAAAACGTCATTATGGACGAGACGGCGATTCGCCGGGCGCTTTCGCGCATTGCCCATGAGATCCTCGAGAAGAACAAAGGCATCGAAGATTGCATGCTGATCGGCATCCGCACCCGAGGTGTATATCTGGCACGCCGGATCGCGGAGCGGATTAAGGAAATCGAAGGTGCGGATGTTGCATACGGCGAGCTTGATGTCACCCCTTACCGCGATGACTTGGAACCCGGGAAGAATAATAATGCCAAGGGCGGAGATTGTAACGAAAAAGGGACGCTGATCATTCCCGGCGGAGGTTCCGGCATTCGGGACAAAAAGATCATCCTGTTCGACGATGTTCTCTACACCGGACGCACGATTCGCGCGGCGATGGATGCGCTCATGGACTGCGGACGGCCGAGAATGATACAACTCGCGGTTCTGGCTGACCGGGGTCACCGGGAAGTGCCCATCCGCCCGGATTATGTAGGAAAGAACGTGCCGACCTCAAGGCATGAGTCGATTGAAGTGGCGCTGAAGGAAGTCGACGGAATGGACGAAGTGCACATACTATCGAACTGGGAGGCAAAATAAATGATGACAGCTACCAGAGTGAAAGAACGCAGTCTGCTGGGACTGAAAGGGTTGGACCAAACGGAAATTGCCGCAATAATGGCTAGAGCGGCATATTGGGATAAGCAGACTGAAAAGGTAAGCTCTGTGCTCGCTTCCAGGTTCGTCTCGAACATGTTTTTTGAGAACAGCACGAGAACCCGGTTCTCATTTGAAATGGCGGAGAAGCGTCTTGGCGCCCAGGTGCTGAACTTCACAGCCGCTGCTTCCAGCGTGGAAAAAGGCGAGTCGATTTACGACACCGTGCGCACCTTGGAGTCTATGGGAATCGATGCAGGCGTCGTGCGGCTTAAGCCGACCGGCGTGCTTGCCCAACTGTCAGAGAAGGTGTCGATTCCGCTGATCAATGCCGGCGACGGCAACAACGAGCATCCGACGCAGGCGCTGCTGGACATGTATACCATGATCAAGACTTTCGGTGAAATCAAAGGCTTGACCGTATCGATCATCGGCGATATTATGCACAGCCGGGTAGCCCGCTCCAATCTGTGGGGACTGACCAGAATGGGAGCCAAGGTGCAGTTCTGCGCGCCGGAGAATATGAAAGCCCCTGAACTTATGGAGCATGCGCCTTATGTCACGATAGATGAAGCGCTCAAAGCGGATGTGGTCATGATGCTTCGTGTTCAGCTTGAACGTCACGCGACCGGGATGCTGCAGTCGGCCGAGGAATATCGGCGGCAGTTCGGCTTGACGGAAGAGCGCGCCTCAAGATTAAGTCCGAATACGGTCATTATGCATCCGGCGCCGGTTAATCGGAATGTCGAGATTGACGATGCGGTGGTGGAAAGCGCCAAATCGCTCATTTTTCCTCAAATGTCCAACGGTGTTCCAGTGCGGATGGCTGTCATCGAGAGAGCAATCCGCTAAGGCCGAAAAGGGCCAGTTAATAAATATACACAAGGATGAATTTTTATTATATAATAACATAAGAGCCCGGATGAAACAGTCGCGGGCAAAAGGAGACAGCATGAACGTTATCATCAAAAATGCCAATGTTTTGAATGCCGACGGTGGTCTGGAGCGCAAGCATATCAAGATTGAGAATGGCGTCATCTCGGCTATCCTGAACGACAACGAAAGTATCGCGGAAGGCCCCGAGATGATCGATGCGTCCGGCAAGCTGCTTGTTCCGGGATTCATCGACATGCATGTGCATTTGCGCGAACCGGGCTTTGAACATAAGGAGACGATCGAAACTGGCAGCCGCTCGGCGGCCAAAGGCGGATTCACGACGATTGCCTGCATGCCGAACACCAAGCCGGTCACGGACAGCCCGGAAATCGTACAATTGGTAAAGGACAAGGCCCGCGAAGCCGGGCTGGTCAAAGTGCTGCCTTATGCCGCGATTACGAAAGGACAGCAGGGGCAGGACCTTACGGATTTTGCCGCGCTGAAGGAAGCGGGAGCGATCGGCTTTACGGATGACGGCGTAGGCGTACAGACGGCGCAAACGATGAAGGACGCGATGAATATCGCGGCTTCCATGAATATGCCGGTAATCGCGCACTGCGAGGATAATTCCCTGGTCGTTGGGGCTCCGGTAGCCGAAGGAAGCTTTGCCCGCAAGCACGGGTTTAAGGGCATTCCGAACGAGTCGGAAGCGATTCATGTCGGACGGGATATTTTGCTGGCAGAAGCGACTGGCGTGCATTACCATGTGTGCCATGTCAGCACCGAACAATCGGTTCGGCTGATCCGCCAAGCGAAGGAAATCGGCATCCGCGTGACCGCCGAAGTATGCCCCCATCATCTGCTGCTGTCTGAGGAAGATATCCCCGGCCTTGATGCCAATTGGAAAATGAATCCGCCGCTGCGCTCACGCCGCGATGTGGATGCTTGCATCGAAGCGCTGCTTGACGGAACCATCGACATCATCGTGACGGACCACGCGCCGCATAGCGCGGAGGAGAAGGCCAAAGGCATGCAGCTTGCGCCGTTCGGGATTGTCGGGTTCGAGACGGCTTTTCCGCTGATGTATACAAAGTTTGTCGCCGCTGGCAAGATGGACCTTTCCCTGCTGGTCAAGAGAATGACCTCCGATCCGGCCCGCGTGTTCGGTCTAAGCACCGGCGTTCTGGAGCCAGGAGCCCCGGCTGACCTGACGCTGATTGATCTGGAGACGGAGAAGGAAGTCGATCCGAATAACTTTGCCAGCAAGGGACGCAATACGCCGTTTACAGGCTGGAAGCTTAAAGGCTGGCCGGTGATGACCCTCACGGACGGACGTGTTGTATGGAGTGAAGAATAAGAAGCGAACCGAAAGAACGAAGCGGGGTTCTCAGGCCTAAGAGGCGAGGAACCTGAAGCAGACACTCCGGAGGTTAAGAACACATACAGTTTTGAGAATACAGAATGTAGAGGAGTGGAAAGGAATGCAGGCAAGATTGCTGCTACAGGACGGAACGTTGTTTACCGGCACCGCATTCGGCGCAGAGGGCGAGAAGACTGGAGAGGTTGTATTTAATACGGGGATTACAGGATATCAGGAGGTACTGTCCGATCCTTCGTACTGCGGACAAATCGTGACCATGACGTATCCGCTGATCGGGAACTATGGCATCACTCGTGATGATTTCGAGTCCGTGCGGCCTTTCGTGCATGGCTTCGTCGTGCGCCGTCATGAGACGGTGCCGAGCAACTGGCGCGCCGAATACAGCGTCGACGACCTGCTGAAAGAGTACGGGATTCCCGGCATCAGCGACATTGATACCCGTATGCTGACACGCATCATCCGCCACTATGGCACGATGAAGGCCATCCTGACCACTTCGACCAAGCCGGTAGAAGAGCTGATGGAAATGATGAACGAAACATCGATCGACGAGCTGCGCAACCAGGTGGCCCGCACTTCCACCGCCAGCGCCTACAGCAGCCCCGGAACGAAGGAGAAGATCGTGCTTGTGGATTACGGCGCCAAGACGGGGATTCTGCGCGAACTGAACAATCGCGGCTGCGATGTTATCGTCGTTCCCCATAATGTTACGGCTGAAGAGATCCGCCGCCTTAACCCCGACGGCATTCAGTTGTCCAACGGTCCAGGGGACCCCAAAGACGTTCCGTATGCGGTTAAGACGATTTCCGAGCTGCTCGGCGAATACCCGATCTTCGGCATCTGTCTGGGCCACCAGCTGTTTGCGCTAGCCTGCGGAGCAGACACCGAAAAGCTTAAATTCGGACACCGCGGCGGCAACCATCCGGTCAAGGAACTGGAAAGCGGACGCTGCTACATTACGTCCCAGAACCACGGTTACACCGTAAACGAAGACTCGGTAAAAGGTACGGAGCTTGAAGTTACGCATATCAACAACAACGACAAGACGATCGAAGGGCTGAAGCATACCCGCTATCCCGCTTTTTCGGTGCAGTACCATCCGGAAGCCGCGCCGGGACCGCATGACAGCAGCTATTTATTCGACCGCTTCCTGAACATGATTGCGGAGCATAAGCGGGGTACTCCCGCCGTTTCCCGCCAGGCGCAATTTGCGGCGAACGCGCGGATCGCGGCTCCTACCCCGAAACAGCAGCTTGAAGCCGTGAAAGGAGCTTACTAAGAGAATGCCTAAGAACGATAAGCTTAAGAAAATACTCGTCATCGGTTCCGGACCGATCGTTATCGGCCAGGCAGCCGAATTCGACTACGCGGGAACCCAGGCCTGCCAGGCGCTCAAAGAAGAGGGCGTCGAGGTTATCCTCATCAACAGCAACCCCGCCACCATCATGACCGATACGAACATGGCGGATAAAGTATATATCGAACCAATCACGCTTGATTTCGTGACCGGCATCATCCGCCAGGAGCGTCCGGACGGACTGCTGCCGACGCTCGGCGGTCAGACCGGCCTTAATATGGCCGTGGAGCTGGCGCGCGCCGGCGTACTGGAGCAAGAGAACGTTAAGCTGCTCGGCACTCAGCTTCATTCCATCGAGAAAGCGGAAGACCGCGACCTGTTCCGTGATCTGATGCGTGAACTGGAACAGCCCGTGCCGGAGAGCACGATTGTTACCACACTGGAGGAAGCGCTGGAGTTTGCCGTGGAAATCGGCTATCCGCTGATTGTCCGTCCGGCCTACACGCTGGGCGGTACCGGCGGCGGCATTTGCGCGAATGAAGAAGAGCTGCGCGAGACGGTAAAAGCCGGCATCCGCTACAGCCCGATCAGCCAATGCTTGATCGAGAAGAGCATCGCGGGCATGAAGGAAGTCGAATATGAAGTGATGCGCGACGCGAATGACAACTGTATCGTGGTCTGCAACATGGAGAACTTTGACCCGGTCGGCGTGCATACCGGCGACAGTATCGTCGTGGCGCCTAGCCAAACGCTGTCCGACCGCGAGTACCAGATGCTTCGCAGCGCCTCGCTGAAGATTATCCGCGCGCTGAACATCGAAGGCGGCTGTAACGTACAGTTTGCGCTTGATCCGCAGAGCTATCAATACTATGTCATCGAAGTGAATCCGCGCGTCAGCCGTTCGTCTGCGCTGGCGTCGAAGGCGACCGGTTATCCGATCGCCAAGATGGCGGCCAAAATCGCCCTCGGCTACACGCTGGATGAAATCATCAACCCGGTTACGGGACAGACTTATGCCTGCTTCGAGCCAACGCTCGATTATATCGTCAGCAAAATTCCGCGCTGGCCGTTCGACAAGTTCATCTATGCGAACCGCAAGCTCGGCACGCAGATGAAGGCGACCGGAGAAGTGATGGCAATCGGCCGCACCTTCGAAGAGTCGATTCACAAAGCGATCCGTTCGCTGGAGATTGGGGTTCACCGATTCAAGCTTCCTGGGGCGGAGCTGCTTGAGGATGAAGTGCTGAAGACTCGTCTGGCGAAACCGGATGATGAGCGCATCTTCCTGATTGCCGAGGCGTTCCGCCGTGGATACCAGCTTCAGGAAATTCAGGATATTACCCAGGTTGACTGGTGGTTCCTTGACAAAATCGAAGGCTTAATCGGCTTCGAGGACCGTATCCGCGAAGAAGAGAGCCTGACGCCGGAAACGCTGTACCAGGCGAAGCGTCTGGGCTTTACCGACCGCGCCATTGCCGAGCTGCGCTCGGAAGGTCAGCCGGGGGGCAAGCAGACAAAAGAAGCCGAAGTCCGGTCGATTCGTCTTGAGCAGGGACTGAAGCCTGTGTACAAGATGGTCGACACCTGCGCGGCCGAATTCGAGGCGACCACCCCTTACTATTACTCAACCTATGAAACTGAGAATGAAGTCATTCCGTCTGATAAGCAAAAAGTGGTTGTACTCGGCTCCGGACCGATCCGCATCGGCCAAGGCATTGAGTTCGACTACTCTACGGTACATGCCGTCTGGGCGATCCAGAAGGCCGGATACGAAGCGGTTATTATCAACAATAACCCTGAGACGGTATCCACTGACTTCAACACCTCCGACCGGCTCTATTTCGAACCGCTGTTCTTCGAGGATGTCATGAATGTGATCGAGCAGGAGAAGCCGATTGGTGTTATCGTGCAGTTCGGCGGACAGACGGCGATCAACCTGGCCGCTCCGCTTAGCGCGGCAGGCGTCAAAATTCTTGGCACAAGCCTGGAAAGCATCGACGAGGCGGAAGACCGCAAACGGTTCGAAGCGCTGCTGTCGCGTCTGGATATCGCGCAGCCGAAAGGCAGCACCGTAACAACAGTTGAAGAAGCTGTGGGCACGGCTCAAGCGCTCGGCTATCCGGTTCTGGTGCGTCCTTCTTATGTGCTTGGCGGACGGGCGATGGAGATCGTCTACTCCGATGCCGAACTGCTGAGCTACATGAAAGAAGCGGTTAAAGTCAATCCGGATCATCCCGTGCTGATCGACCGTTACATGCTGGGCAAAGAGGTTGAAGTCGACGCCATTTGCGACGGTGAAACGGTGGTTATTCCCGGCATAATGGAGCATGTGGAACGCGCAGGCGTTCATTCCGGAGACTCCATTGCGGTCTATCCGCCGCAGCATCTGGAAGACAGCTTGAAACAGAAAATCACTGATATTACGATCAAGATCGCCAAGGAATTGAAGACGGTCGGACTGGTCAACATTCAGTTTGTCATCTACAGCGGCGAAGTGTACGTCATCGAAGTGAATCCGCGCTCGTCGCGTACCATACCGTTCCTGAGCAAGGTGACGGGCATTCCGATGGCCCATCTGGCAACGAAGGTCATTCTCGGCGGCAAGCTGAAGGACGAAGGCTACAGTGAAGGCTTGTGGCCGGAGAGTGATTACGTCTCTGTCAAAGTGCCGGTCTTCTCGTTCGCCAAGCTGCGCAGAGTAGAGCCGACGCTCGGTCCGGAAATGAAGTCCACCGGCGAAGTAATGGGCCGCGACAGACTGTATGCAAAAGCTCTGTATAAAGGACTGATCGGGGCGGGCATGAAAATTCCGACAACCGGGTCGATTATCATAACCGTAGCCGATAAGGATAAAGATGAGGCGGTCGATCTGATGAAAGGCTTCCATCGCCTGGGATACAAAATCATCGCCACAGGCGGTACTGCGGCGGCCATGGAGAAAGCGGGCCTCAACGTCATGAACGTCAACAAGCTCGGCGAAGGCGAGCCTACCATTATCGACATTATCCGCAGCGGCCAGGCGAACTTCGTGTTCAACACGCTCACCAAGGGCAAGACGCCGGAGCGCGACGGCTTCCTTATCCGCCGCGAAGCGGTCGAGAACGGCATCGTCTGCATGACGTCGCTTGATACCGTAACGGCGCTGCTGCGCATGCTGGAGACGATCAATTTCTCCTCGCAGTCGATGCCGGCTTTTGTCGGACAATAAGAATGGTGCGTAAGGCACAGGGAATTACAGGAACGGTTTGCGTCAACTCGCAGACCGTTCCGCTGTGCCCGGGCATTTATATGCTATCGATTCGGAAGCGAAAGCTTTTCATATACTCAGCGAAGGAGTGTTGTTATGACCGGAGAAAGGCAGCCACTGCAGGAAGCTGCGGCGCAGGAGAATACCGTCACACAGAACACGCAATGGGAGAGCATGGCCAATCGGCTGATGATCCCGCTTGATTATCCGGATGCCGGGCAGGCGAAAGAGCTGATCGGCAAGCTGAAAGGCATCCCGTGCTACATGAAGGTCGGCATGCAGCTGTTCTACGCCGCAGGCCCGGATTTTGTCAGAGAGCTGAAATCTCTCGGCTACTCCGTGTTTCTTGATGTGAAGATGCATGATATTCCGAACACGGTAAAAGGGGGAGCGGAGAGCGTGACCGCCCTTGGCGTCGATATGTTCAACGTCCATGCATCCGGCGGTTCGGCCATGATGGCCGCCGCAATAGAGGGTATCGATGCAGCCCTGCGGAAGAACCCTGCGCTTGTCCGTCCGCTGGTTATTGCGGTGACCCAGCTTACCAGCACCAGCCAGGCCGTCATGAACAGCGAGATCGGCATTCCCGGCGAAGTGCCGGACACGGTAGTGCGGTACGCGAAGCTTGCCGCGGCCGCCGGGCTAGACGGCGTCGTG
>NZ_ASSD01000143.1 GCF_000520715.1 Paenibacillus zanthoxyli JH29 | reverse complement strand
CTATATAGAACGCAATTAATAAACCAACAGCACCACTCCAATCGCCAAAACGGGTAATGAAATAGTAAGATCAACCTAAGGTGGCGATAAAAATGAAGAGCGAAGAAATCAAGCGATTGAATACAGCCATGAAAGAAACATCCGATAAGCGGCTATACGAAAGGTACCTAGCCGTCCGTCTTCGTCTGGAAGGACACTCGTTTGCAGAGATTGGCGATGTGCTCGGTCGCATTCGTCAAACGATCAGTATCTATTGGCAGAGCTACCAAGAGCAGGGCCTTGCCGGATTGGAAATGGGTCACTCCCCTGGACAACCGCCTAAGCTCACGGAAGAGCAATGTAACCAATTAGCCTCTATGCTGGAGCAGCAACAGCCAGTCGATGTGGGCTTTGAAGCTCGCTATACCTGGACTCTCCCGTTGGTATCGGAATGGATCAAGCGAGAATTTGGCGTCACCATGAGTGTGCGCGGAATCAGTGCGATGCTAGGGCGAATGAACTTCAGCTTTACCAAGGCAACCTATACGTTTGCCAAAGCCAATAAGGAGGCCCAGGCGTTTTTCCGTAAGCACACCTTCGCCCAGCTTAAGAAGCAGGTGGAAGCCGAAGAAATCGATCATCTGCTGTTCGAAGACGAATCGATGATTCGTTCCTATCAAGCGCTACAGTACAACTGGTTTCCGCGCGGCAAGCAACGAAAAGTGCCAACGTATGGCAAGCACGAAGGAGCCAAGCTGTTCGGAGCGATCAAC
>NZ_ASSD01000142.1 GCF_000520715.1 Paenibacillus zanthoxyli JH29 | reverse complement strand
GAGAGGATTTCTGCAAGGATGCCATTACCGATCAATACGAAAGTATCTATTACCGCGTGCTGGACCGTAAAGCCGCGAACGCGGTCCGATAAGAATGGAGCCATGTCATTATGAATTGGAAAATGGCCGATCCCCTGATGGCCGAAGCTGCCGGGCGAATCATTATTCGCCTGAACGATGCCGGGTATGAAGCCTATTGGGTAGGCGGCTGTATCCGGGACGAGCTGCTCGGCCGGCCCGTTCACGATATGGATATCACCACCTCCGCCAAGCCGGAGACGGTCATGTCGCTCTTTCCAAGATGCGTGCCCACGGGTCTGCAGCATGGAACGGTTACCGTGCTGGAGGACGACTTCCCGTTTGAAGTGACAACCTATAGAACCGAGAGCGGCTATGCCGATCACCGGCGGCCGGAGACGGTTACTTTTGTTATGGACGTCAAAGAGGACCTGCGCCGCCGGGACTTTACGATCAATGCGATCTGTCTCGGTCTTGACGGAAGATTGATCGATCCGTTCGGCGGTGCGGAGGACCTGCGCCGCCAACTGATCCGCTGCGTAGGCAAAGCGGAAGACCGCTTTGACGAGGATGCGCTTCGCATGCTCCGCTGCGTGCGCTTCGCGTCCACTCTGGCCTTTCGCATCACGAAGAACACGTGGCGCGGCCTGCTGCGCCGCCGGGACGGCCTGGCGCATATCGCCGTGGAGCGCGTCTTGGCCGAGCTGACGCGCATCGTGGAAGGCCCCCGGCCGCTGACGGGCCTTGCGATGCTGGCGCGCAGCGGGCTGCTCGCGCGCGGCAAGGCCCCGTTCCCCTGGACCGGAGAAGACCT
>NZ_ASSD01000141.1 GCF_000520715.1 Paenibacillus zanthoxyli JH29 | reverse complement strand
CCGCCCCCAGCCATTCTCCTCGGCGGACCCAGCCGGGCTTCCTCACAGGCTCTCCCGGCTTCACAGCGCCTTCAATGCGGCGCGGTGAGCCTCATTTGTGTCATCGATATCCTGCTCGCTGTGCACCGCCGAAATAAACATGCCCTCAAATTGCGAAGGAGGCAGACTTATTCCCTGTTCCAGCATTTTACCGAAGTAGGCGCGGAAACGGTTCACATCGCTGCTCTTTGCGGTATCATAGTTGGTTACCGGCTCCGCTGTGAAGAACGGGCACACCATCGAACCGACCCGGTTTACAGTCAGCGGAATTCCGGCTTCCTCCGCATTGGCCTTAAGCCCTGCTTCCAGCCGCGCGCCAAGGCTTTCCAGCCGGTCGTAGACTTCCGGCGTCAACAGCTTCAGTGTCGTAAGACCCGCCGCCATCGCCAGCGGATTGCCGCTGAGCGTGCCCGCCTGGTAAATAGGGCCGGTAGGCGCGATTTGTTCCATAATCTCCCGGCGTCCGCCATAGGCGCCGACAGGAAGTCCGCCGCCGATCACCTTCCCGAAGCAGGTCAGGTCCGGCCGGATGCCGAACAGGCCCTGCGCGCAGCCCCGGTTCACGCGGAAGCCGGTCATCACCTCGTCAAACACAAGCAAAGCGCCATAGTCCTCAGTGATTTTGCGCAAGCCTTCCAGAAATCCGCCGGCAGGCGGAACAACGCCCATATTCCCGGCAATGGGCTCGACAATAACAGCCGCGATATCGTTTCCGTATCGTTCGAAGGCCAACTCGACCGATTCCAGGCTGTTGTATGGCACTGCAATCGTGTTCGAGGCTATGCCTTCCGGCACCCCCGGGCTGTCCGGCAGCCCAAGTGTCGCAACGCCGGAACCGGCCTTGATCAGCAGGCTGTCGCCATGACCGTGATAGGAGCCCTCAAATTTCAAGATTTTATTCCTTCCCGTGTATCCGCGTGCCAGACGAATCGCGCTCATGGTCGCTTCCGTGCCGGAGTTTACCATACGCACGATATCTACAGACTCGACGCGCTCCACAACCGTCTTGGCCATTTCCGTCTCCAGCAGCGTCGGCGCGCCAAAGCTCGTTCCTTTGGACGCAGTCTCCTGAAGCGCTTTGACGACTTCCGGATGGGCATGGCCCATAATGAGCGGTCCCCAGGAGCAGACATAATCGATAAAGCTGTTGCCGTCAATATCATAGATCCGGGAGCCTTCCCCGCGTTCCACATACACCGGAGTCAGACCAACCGACTTAAACGCCCGAACCGGGCTGTTCACACCGCCGGGAATATAATACTTCGCCTCTTCAAAGGCGGCCCGGGAAGCTTCCTCTCTCCGGGCGATCCTTTCCTTACCCACACTTCATTCCTCCTGTCTTGGAATCTGCCGTTCTATTCCCCGCGCAGCCAGCGAACCGCGTCCTTCGCATGGTAGGTTATGATGGTATCGGCCCCTGCACGCTTCAGTCCTGTCAGAAGCTCAAGCACAATCGCTTTCTCATTGATCCAGCCCTGCTGCGCGGCCGCCTTGACCATCGAGTATTCGCCGCTGACATTATAGGCGACGAGCGGAAGATCAAACTGCTCGCGGATAACGCGTATAACGTCCATATAAGCGAGCGCAGGCTTCACCATCAGCATGTCGGCGCCTTCCAGTACGTCGCTCTCCGCTTCACGGATCGCTTCGCGAACATTCGCCGGGTCCATCTGGTAAGTCTTCCGGTCGCCGAACTGCGGCGCCGAATCCGCTGCCTCCCGGAACGGTCCGTAGAAAGCGGAAGCGTATTTAACCGAATAGGACATGATCGGCACATGCTCGAACCCGGCCTCATCCAGCCCGGCGCGAATCGCCTGCACGAATCCGTCCATCATGTTCGACGGCGCGATGATGTCCGCTCCAGCCTTCGCTTGCGACACCGCCGTACGAGTGAGCAGCTCAAGTGAAGCGTCATTGATCACATCGCCGTGCAAGACGCCGTCCACGGTATGAGTATGCACCATGCCGCAGTGGCCGTGGTCTGTGAACTCGCACAGGCAGGTGTCGGCAACAACAAGCAGCTCGGGATACCACCCTTTAATCAGGCGCGTCGCCTCCTGCACGATTCCGTTCTCGTCAAACCCGGAGGAACCGACTGCGTCCTTCGTCTCGGGAATGCCGAACAGCAGAACCGCAGGTATGCCAAGAGAGACAATTTCATCGACTTCCTCCTTCAGCGTGTCCAACGAGAAGTGGTAGACGCCCGGCATAGAAGCGATCTCACTTTTAATTCCAGTTCCATATGTAACAAATATCGGTTGTATCAAATCCAGCGGATTCAGCACGGTCTCGCGCACCATTCCGCGAATACCGGCGGAAGCGCGCAAGCGGCGGTGCCGCACAATCGGAAAAGCCATTCTACTTCCTCCTAAATGAAAAATATGATTGCAAAGCCGCAGGCCCGGCTCTGTTGTAAGAACTGCCGCTCAAGTTTAGTTTGAGCCGCTCCTGCGCTTAGTGTAAGCAAATTCCCGGTTGCCATCCGCTGTAAGCGGAAGAAATGAGACATCAAGGGATGTGAACCGTCCTTAACCGAAGCCCTTTCAGAAAGACTCTCTCCCCAGAAAACAGCAAGAAACCCCAGCAGGCCGCCTCCCTCGCAGTCAGCGCCTTGGCGCTTGCAAAAGGCAACAGCCGGATCAGGGTTGGAATGCCAAGGCGGCACCTATCCAAAGGGACCTCGCAAATAAGCCAGTCCACTCACCGCTTCATAACATATTATTGGCAGTGTCTTTGTTAAGTATATCACATGAACAACTGTGAATCTTATAATATTCGATGATTGCGGCGTTATTTATCGATAACTTTCATCGAAGCTTCAGGATACCGAAATCCGGCGGCCGCCCCTAGCGGCGCAGCTTCGTCGATCCGGCTGAGCTCTTCCTTGCTAAGTGTTACATCAAGCGCTCCGGCGTTCTCTTCCAGGTAGGATCTCCGCTTCGTTCCGGGAATCGGTACGATGTCGTCTCCACGGCTGAGCAGCCAGGCCAGCGCCAACTGAGAGGACGTGCAGTCTTTTTCCTTGGCAATCTCATGGATTCGTTCAACCAGATCAAGATTCTTGCGGAAGTTGTCTCCTTGGAATCTCGGAGAAAATCTCCGGTAATCGCTCTCTTCCAAGTCGTCGAAGGATTTAATCTGACCGGTCAAGAAGCCTCTTCCCAGCGGACTGTATGCCACAAAGCCGATCCCGAGTTCCCGGCAGAGCGGAAGAATCTCATCCTCGACCTCCCGGCTCCACAGCGAGTATTCCGTCTGCAACGCGGCGATCGGATGAACGGCATGAGCTTTGGCTATCGTCCGGGGCGATGCCTCGGACAAACCGAGAAACCGGACCTTGCCGGCTTGTACAAGATCGGCCATCGCCCCGACCGTTTCTTCAATCGGGGTATTGGGATCAACCCGGTGCTGATAATAGAGATCGATATGATCGACACCAAGACGCTTCAGGCTGGCGTCGCAAGCTTGCTTCACATATTCGGGACGGCCATTTATTCCGAGCGGAGTTCCGTCAGCCGCCCGAACATTGCCGAATTTCGTGGCCAGAATAACGTCGTCCCGTCGTCCCTTAATCGCCCGACCGACCAGTTCCTCATTTCTGCCGACTCCATACATATCCGCAGTATCAAGGAATGTAAGGCCCATTTCAATCGCCCGGTGAATCGTGCGGATGGATTCATCTTCGTCGAGGCTGCCGTAGAATTCGGACATGCCCATACAGCCGAGACCAAGAGCGGAAACCTCAAGACCGGATTTGCCCAATTCGCGTTTCTTCATGCCTATCCCTCATCTCTATAATTAATTTCCAACTATTGTTTAACCCTTTAATTTTACCGCAGCCTGTTGGAAAAAGCATCCTTTCCCCTTTTACAGGGGATTGCAAGTAACCTAAATCCGCTGCGGGCCATCCGATTGCCAAGTCCGCCACAAGATTCGGAGTCCAGCAGGTTCGTTCCCGATGTGAAGTCCTCCCCTATGGTCCAAACCAGCTCCGCCGCCGCTCAAAACGGGAAGGACAGCTGCTCAACCGGCGGCTCCCCGGCGATTTCGGCCAATCCGGACCGCTTCGGTTCTTCCCCTGCACGGTAATCACCCCATACTGCGGTCCTCTCAGGCACAGAACGGAACCGTGGACCGTATTTACGGTGCAGCTTGTCCAGAAGCTGGGACATGTTCTCCCGGTATCCCGACTCAGCATAGCCCCCGTCCGCATACAGTCTCCGGTACGGCTCCAGCTTACCCGGGAACTGTTCTTTAAGCGTACGGAAGTACCAGCCTTTGACATCCCGGGAAAGACGAAGCAGCGAAGTCATGACCGATTCCGCTCCCAGGTCCGCAGCAGCGGCGAACAGCGCTTCAAGCTCGTCCGGTTCATCGGTCAGAAATGGAAGAATCGGGGCGATAAATACAGCCGCCCTGATCCCCCGTTCCGTCAGCTTTTGAACCGTATCCAGCCTCCTGGACGGCAGGGGAGATTCCGGCTCCAGCTTGCGCGCAAGCCCGTCATTCAATGTATTGATGCTGATATTAACCGACAAAGTATGCATGTTCTCAAGCAAATCCAAGTCGCGCAGGATCAGAGGGGACCGGGTGGTTACCGAGGTCCGTATACCGTACTTCGCCAGCACCAGCAGACATTTTCGGGTCAGCTTCGTTCTGCTCTCGACCGGCTGATAAGGATCGGTCGCTGTCCCGATCATGACCTCGCCCACTTCATCTCTCATCGCTGCAAGATCGTACTTGAATTTGCGGGCCAAACCCGACAGCTGCGCTTCCAGCGCTTCCGCCGCGTTCGTCTTGAGCAGGATATGATTTTGGAACTCGTCATCCGCTTTTTTATCGATAAATCCTTGAAACCCTCTGGCAAAACAGAAGCTGCAGCCATGTGCGCACCCCCGGTACGGATTGACCGACCAGCCGAAAGGCATCCGTTCCTCTTTCACACGTGTCATTCCCGTCTTCGATGTTACCGGTTCGTATGTCTTTGGCATTCTCAACCCTCCATACAGGAACATTTGTTCCTATATAATAACACATCCGAAGGATTTCATACAAGGAACGAAGATAAACAAGCGCAGGCTGGTATCAATGCCAACACCAAACAGCCCGGCGCGCGCATATCGGCCAGGCTGCTGCAAACAATCAAAACATTTATACCAATCCCAGACTACAGCTTTTACCGGTTCCGCGTTAGTTCATTCCAGCGGCACAGCTCATTGACCAGCGAGTCGATCGTCGCCTCCTCCGCCAGCAATCCGGGAGTCAGCCCGGCTTCCACTGCCGTCTGCTGCGTGATCGGGCCGATGCAGGCCATCTTGACGTTCTCCAGCAAGGGCAGCGGGTCCGTTAATCCCATCCTTTTCAGGATATCGAGAAAATTGCGCACGGTGGAGGAACTGGTAAAGGTAACAGCATGTATCCGTCCCTCCTCCAGCAGCTTCATAAGCTCTATGTCATCCTCTCCGGTAACGATCGTCTCGTACGTATCGATCTCCGTGACCGCAAGCCCCAGCTCAGTCAGCTTCTGCGGAAGCCAGTCCCTTGCCAGATCGCCGCGCGGCAGCAGCGCCTTCTGCCCCGGCAGCAGCCGGTCGCCGTACGCTTCGATCAGCCCTTCCGCCTGGAACCTTGCCGGCAGTTCCTCTGCCACAAGGCCGCGCTGGGCGAGCGCTTCGGCAGTCGCGGGACCGACGGCGGCGATACGGGCGCGGGACAGGCCGCGAATGTCCGCTTTAAGCTCTGCCAGATGGCGGAAGAAGAACTCCACTCCGTTTACACTCGTAAAGAACACCCAATCATATTCCGGAAGCTTGGTGAGCGCCGAGGCAATCGCCTGCCGCTTCTCCACACTCTCCGGCATAATTGTCTCGATAACCGGAAATTCGTAAGGCTCTCCGCCCAGTTCCTCAATCCGGTCCACCAGTTCACTGGCCTGGCTGCGCGCCCGGGTGACAAGAATCCGCTTGCCGAACAGCGGCAGCTCCTCGGCCCATTTCAGCTCTTCCCGCTGCTTCACCACATCGCCGACGACGATAACGGCT
>NZ_ASSD01000140.1 GCF_000520715.1 Paenibacillus zanthoxyli JH29 | reverse complement strand
GGCGGTTCGACAGCCGCTTCTCTCCGGCGCGGGTATACCCGCAGTCCTCCGCCGGGCAGACGAGCAGCTTGCCGCGCTTCGACTTCTTCTCCAGCAGCCGCGTGCCGCACTGCGGGCAGTGGCTGTTCGAGACATTATGCGGCTTATATTCGGCGCCGCTGTTCTTCACCTCTGCGACGAGCTCCTTTGCCATGCCGCGTATACCCTTGAGGAATGGCTCCGGCTTGCCTTGGCCGCGGGCGATCCGCTCCAGCTCGGCCTCCCAGCGGGCCGTCAAATCCGGTGTGCGAAGCTGCGGGGAGACCAGCTTGATCAGCTGCTTGCCCTTGCCGGTCGGATGCAGGACATTGCCCTGCCGCTCGATCGTGTCCGACGATACGAGCTTCTCGATAATGTCGGCGCGGGTCGCTGGTGTGCCAAGGCCGTGCTTCTCCATCTGTGTCAGCAGCGCTGCCTCGCTGTAACGTCCCGATGGCTGCGTCCGTCCTCCGC
>NZ_ASSD01000139.1 GCF_000520715.1 Paenibacillus zanthoxyli JH29 | reverse complement strand
CTGCTCCCAGAAGGGCCGCTCATCAATCGGCAGCTCGTTGCCTCCCCATACATTGTTCACCAGTATGTCCAGCCTGCCTTGTTCGGAAGTAATGCGCGAAATTAAGCTTTCCATATCCCGGATATCGGTATGATCGCATCTTACCGCCGCTCCGCGCCCTCCTCTCTTTTCGATTTCTTCTACGGTGGCATCAATATCTCCCGGTCTATTTTTCGAGCGAATTCCATTAACGCTTCTTCCTGTCACATAGACGTAAGCCCCGGCGGCGGCCAATTCCAGCGCGATACCCTTGCCCGCTCCTCTGCTTGCTCCGGTGACAAGCGCAATCTTTCCCTGCAGCGTTTTCATATTAAGTTTCCTCCTAAGACAGAACTCACCTGCTCCATTTCGCTTCTCCAGATTTTCAGCTTTTTCGGGCCTTCACTGGATTAACACAGGCTGTATATTCAGTTTAGTCCTTATATATGTCATCGATTGTCGTATATTATTAATATAATTATTTAAAGTTATTTTTAAGTTAGGAGGAATTGCGGAGATGAGAGCCGACCGTCTGCTGTCCATTCTGCTGCTGCTTCAGAATCGCGGCAAGTTTACGACCCGCCAATTATCCGGCATGCTTGAAATATCCGAACGGACGGTGCACCGGGATATGGAGGCTCTATCGGCCGCGGGTATTCCCGTACTGGCGGAGCGGGGCCGCGAAGGAGGCTGGATGCTGGCGGAAGGCTATCGCACCAGGCTTACGGGCATGAAGCCCAGGGAGATTGGCGCGCTGCTATTAACCGCCGATCCGGCGATCCTTGACGACCTGGGGATTAAAGAGGACTATACTGCGGCGGCCCGCAAACTCGAAGCCGTATCCGGAACGCTTAGCCCGGAAGCCGGATACAGCCTGTCCGGACAAATCCATATAGACGGTGTCTCCTGGCATCCTATTGATGAATCCGTCCCCTATCTAATTCTGCTTCAGCATGCAATCCGAGAAAGCCGGCGAGTCAGGATCACCTACGGTCAGAGTGACGAGCAGAAGGAACGGATCATCGAACCTCTAGGACTAGTGGCGAAAAAAGGGGTATGGTACGCGGTCGCTTGCTGCGAGGGTGATTTTCGGACCTATCGGGTGTCGCGGATCGTACAGGCCGATATTATGGAGGAAAATTTTCAGCGGCCTCCGGATTTCGATCTTAGTGCGTACTGGGAACAGTCTACGCGCGACTTCAAGGCTTCATTGCCCCGCTATCCCGCCGAGCTGCGGATTCGGGACACCGCTCTCCCGGAGCTTGAAAAAGAGCGTTATGTGAAGGTGTTGTCTACCGCCGTTTCGTCAGACCCTGCATGGCTTGATGTAAAGGCAGAGTTCCATACGTTCGAATCGGCAAAACGCATCATATTGTCTTACGGAGCGGACTTGATCGTTACCACGCCGCCTAAGCTGAGACAGGAAATTGAGCATACCGCCTGTGCCATTGCCTCCCTCTACCGGACGCCGGAAAGCGGACCGCAAATTCCTTAAAGGATCGCGATCCGCCTCTTCTTGTCATTACCGTATTTTCTATGTGTAGGGACCAACGGGAGCCAACGTTACTCTCACGGCCGCTCATGCTTATCCCACCCCATCGTCCGTGAGACGGCATCCTGCCAAATATGGTAACGGCCCTCCCGCTCCTCCTGCGGCATGGCGGGCGTAAATGTCTTCTCCGCCTTGTTGAAATTCCGCAGCTCTTCACGGTTCCAGAAGCCCGCGATAAGCCCGGCCAGCAGAGCCGCACCCAGCGCCGTTGTCTCCGCGTATGTCGTACGCGTTACTTCTCTGCCCAGAATATCTGCCTGGAACTGCATCAGCAGATCATTGCGCACCGCTCCGCCGTCCACCCGCAGGTCGGAGAGTGGCATATCGGCGTCCTTCTCCATTGCCCCGATCACATCCCTTGATTGGAATGCAAGTGATTCCAGTGTGGCGCGTATGAGGTGGGCGGAGGTCGTTCCCCGCGTTAAACCGAAAACCGCTCCACGGGCATACATATCCCAATACGGCGCGCCCAGTCCGGTAAAAGCAGGTACAACTACGACACCCCCGCTGTCTTCAACTTCCCGCGCTTTTTCCTCGGATTGCCTCGGGTTTTCAATCAGGCCGAGACCCTCCTCCAGCCACTGCACCGCCGCGCCCGCGACGAATACACTGCCTTCAAGCGCATAATACAGTTCACCCTCTATTCCCCAAGCCACCGTCGTGAGCAGTCCATGCTTAGAGGCTACCGCTTCGCTTCCCGTGTTCATTAGAATGAAGCAGCCGGTGCCGTACGTATTCTTAGCGCTCCCGGCTTCCAGACAGGTATGCCCAAAGAGCGCCGCCTGCTGGTCCCCCAGCACGGAAGCAATAGGGATTTCCGCTCCGAACCACTGCTTAAGCGCCGTTCCGAAGGACCCGCCAGACATCCGCACCTCGGGCAGCATGCCCGCCGGGATGTTCAGTTCGGCCATCAGCTTATCGTCCCAGACTCTCCGGTGCAGATCGAACAGCATCGTCCGTGACGCATTGGTGACGTCCGTGGCGTGAACAGCACCGCCGGTGAGCTTCCAGATCAGCCAGGTATCCACCGTCCCGGCGAGCAGTTCGCCACGCTCGGCTCTTGCCCGGGCGCCTTGCACATAATCCAGTATCCAGGCGAGCTTCGTCGCTGAGAAATAAGCGTCGGCGACGAGGCCGGTCTTCTCCCCGATCTCCCGCTCCAGCCCCCTTCGCTTAAGTTCCTCGCACATCTCAGCGGTTCGCCGGTCCTGCCATACGATGGCCGGGTATACCGGTCTGCCGGTCGCCTTCTCCCAGATCAGCGCCGTCTCACGCTGGTTCGTAATGCCGATCGCGGCGATTTGCGAGGGATCGACACCACTTTTTACGACGGCCTCTCTTGCCGACCTGAGCTGTATATTCCAAATCTGCTCCGGATCATGTTCTACCCAGCCTGGACGGGGGAAATACTGGGTTAGCTCATACTGAGCCTGGCTGACCATTTTGGCTTCTTCATCGAACAGAATCGCCCGTGAACTGGTCGTGCCCTGGTCAAGGGACAAAATATAGCGGCTCATCGTGCAGCTCCGTCCAGAAGTATGTCTGGAAACAGGACTATTGCCGAAAAATCAATAAAGCGCTTAACATTTGTAATTTTTCTCATGGAAAATCCTCCTGTTAGCTTGTTCCACGAAGAACAAGATTTATCTGCTCCATTCAACAAAAAGCACCTCTGAGACAAGAGGTGCGATCAAAAATGTTTAAAATTTATTGTTTTTCGACAGGCAGACGAAGCGTAAAGCAGGTTCCTTCGCCTAATTTGCTGGCAGCCGAGATATGTCCGCCGTGGGACTCGACGATATTTTTGACGATAGCCAGGCCGAGACCGGTTCCTCCGGATTCCCCGCGAACCCGGGCTTTATCCGCTTTGTAGAATCGTTCAAAAATAAAGGGAAGATCCTCGGATGGAATGCCCACCCCTTCGTCCCGAACCTCGACCTCGATTTCCGACCGATTCGCGTAAATAATCCAGTCCGCCACGATATCGATCTTTTTGCCCGCAGGGGTATGCCGGAACGCATTATCCAGCAGATTCGTCAGCACCTGCTCCAGCTTATCTTCGTCAGCGTCATGGAGCCAAAGCTCGCTGCTCTTTTTAATACAGTGCAATTCAATGTCCCGCTCCTTGGCACGCACGGAGAATTTACGGTATATCCGTTCCAGCAGTTCGGTCATGTTGACCGGAGCCTTATGGAGATCCGTGTGTCCGGCATCCATTCGGGCCAAATCAAGCAGATCCTTCACCAGACGGCCCATCCGCAACGCCTCATCATGAATCACCTGAACAAGCTCGCTGCTCTCCTCCGGCGAAGAAGCCATGCCGTCCAGCAGCGCCTCGCTGTATCCCTGCATCATCGATAGCGGAGTGCGGATTTCATGGGATACGTTCGCCAGAAAGTCGCGGCGCATTTTCTCAAGCCGGACTTCTTCGGTCACATCCCGCAGCACGGCTACGGTGCCCTGAATTTGGTTGTCCGAATAGAGCGGCGTCATATGCACCGACCATACATCCTGACGCACATGCACATTGGAGTTGTGGTCGCCGCCATCCTGAAGCGTACGCCGGAACAGCAGGCGCAGCGGACGCGGAACACCCAGAGCCTCTCCGCTTACGTACTCGAAATCATCTTCGCCTTCCTGCTCCCATTTCAAATCATTCCAGCTTTCCAGCAGGGACTGGCCGTGCGGATTGGTGAGCACGATCTTGCCTTCGTTGTCAAATGTGATCACGGGATCGCTCATGCTGCGCAGCACGCTGGACAGAAGCCCTTTTTCATGATTCAGACTTCGGATAGTTCCCTCCAGTTCGGCGGCCATGTGATTGAAGGATGTCGCCAGCTCGCCGATTTCATCGCTTGTGACAAGCTTTAGCCTCTTGCCGTACTCTCCCCGGCGGATTGCATCCGCTGCTGCGATAACCTGATGCATCGGCTGCGTTATCTTGGTGAACAGAAACAATGCGAAGAAGGTCGTCATGGAAAACCCGATCAAGGCCGTATACATGAATAGCCGTTTGATTGCGCCGGAATTGGCGAAGTTGCTGTCAATGTATGGCAGCAGGAACAGCCCCAATGTCATAAGCACGACCGCAACGAGACAGATGATCGTCACCCACAGCTTGCCGACAAGGCTTCTCCAGAAGTTCACTTATTTCGGGACCTCAAGCTTATAGCCTACGCCCCACACCGTCGTGATCATCGCAGCAGATTCCGGCGATACTTTATTCAGCTTTTCACGGAGACGCTTCACATGGGTATCCACTGTACGCAAATCGCCGAAAAATTCGTAATTCCACACGTCCTTCAGCAGCTCCTCCCGCGAGAATACCTTATCCGGCGACACCGCCAAATAATGCAGCAGTTCATACTCCTTCGGCGTCAAGCTAACCTCCTGCCCTCCGGCCGTAACGCGGTGCGCGTCATGCTCGATCACCAGATGCGTAAATACGATATTATTGCTGGAATTCGTCTCCTTCGACAGAAAGGCGGTCGCCGAGGAACGGCGCATAATCGCCTTCACCCGGTAGATGACCTCACGCGGGCTGAACGGTTTCACAACATAATCGTCGGCTCCCATTTCAAAGCCCTGCACACGGTTGATCTCCTCGCCCTTGGCGGTCAGCATGAGTACCGGAGTGGACTTTACGTCTCTGAGCCGGGTCAGCACCTCAATACCGTCAATCCCGGGCAGCATGACATCCAGCAGAATCAATCCGTAATCAGCGGCGGTTGCTTTGCGAAGCGCAATTTCCCCGTCCTCTGCTTCGTCGATTTCATAGCCTTCCTTCTCAAGATACATTTTCAGAAGACGGCGGATACGTTCCTCATCGTCTACCACCAGAATTCTATTCAGATGCTCTGCCATTTCACAACAACCCCTTCATCGATACAGTAGAAGATACCCAGAGATTGACGCTCCCTGTATCCCGGTAGACAACTTAGTCTGTCCCGGCATACGAATGGAGTCCGGCGATCACCAGATTGACGCCAACCAGAGTAAACATGACAACCAGAAAACCAAGTACGGCCAGCCATGCGGATTTGCGGCCCTGCCATCCGCGCGCCAGCCGAAGATGGAGATAGGCGCTGTAAAACAGCCAAGTCACAAGAGCCCATACTTCCTTCGGATCCCAGCCCCAAAATCTTCCCCATGCCACCTGGGCCCATATCATGGCAAAAATCAAAGCCCCCAGCGTAAAAATAGGGAAACCGATGGCGATTGCCCGGTATGTAATCTCATCGAGATCGCCCTCGTCGATTCCATCCAATACGGGTTGAAGCGCTCTGCCAAGCGGCTTGCGGGCAATGAGGCGCAATGCGCCGTAAATCACAGCTCCGGTCAGCAACGACCAGATCACCGTATTGAATTTCCTTCCGGCATTGACACCCTTCATCCAGGACGGCGCTTCGGTTAGCGGTTTCTTGATGCCAAGAATCGACTGGAAGCTCTCAATTTTGCTATGGTAAGGTGCCACAATGGGCGGCATTCTATAACTGACTTTCTCTATTTTACTATCATTCTGCCCGGGATTGTCAACGGTAACGTTGCTTCTGGTAAAAACCGTCTCGTACCCCGCCGCCCGAAATGCGAATACGGATACCAGAAATCCGATAATAATGATGATGGTGAACAGCGTAAACTCGACTCCTCGCTGCTGGCGTTTGTCGTTTTTTGACGAGCTATTAAAATTGACCGTCCGCAGCAAATACATCAGGCCCGCAGCAAATCCCACCGCAAAAAAGGATTCGCCAAAAGCAGCCAGCGTCACATGGATATTCAAATAGACTGATCTTAAAGCCGGAATGAGCGGCTGGACTTCCTGCGGGAATACGGCGGCATACGCCATAACGATGATGGATACCGGAACGGAGAAAAGACCGAGCAGGATTTTGCGGTAAATGGAGAAGATGACCGTAAACGCGACCATCACCATCATGGATAAGAAGGTCATGAACTCATACATGTTGCTGACGGGAATATGCCCTCCGCCCGCCCAGCGGGTGAAGAAATACGCAAGATGGCACAAGAGCCCGACGGCTGAGGCGATAAAGGCGATTTGGCCCCAGCGCGCGGTATGCTCCTTCGGACTCCGGCCGGACCATCTGCGCCCCAAGATGGCGATGGTAAATAACATGAACGCTCCGCTGTACAGGAAAAAGGCTGCGATAAACGCATCATTGCTGAAATCGAGCAGACTCATGCTTGACCTCCCCCATTTTCCAATGATTTTTCATCCACGGAAATATTCATTTTCTCCAAGAAAGCTTTCACTTCCCGCCGAAGCCCGAACCAGTTCTTGTTCGTATGGGCCCCAAGCGTCAATTCGCCCCCGTCCACAGTCAGCCAAATCCGTCTATGCTGCCAGTAAAAGCCAAGCACCAGGCCGAGCATGACAATTCCGGCGCCGGTCCAGACAAACGGCATCGCGCGGTCCACGCGGAGGTTGAGATAACTGGTTGATTCCGAAAAATCGACGCCGCTCATATCGCCCACCTCAAGCTCCAAAAAGCGGCCCGCTCCCCCGAGCTTGTCATTGATCGCGTCCTGCTGGAATTCGGCCTTGTCATTCTGCTTCGGAAAATAGAAATACTGCTCGCCGTCCGCCGGCAAATTCGGGCCCTTAATCAGAAAAAGAAAGGCAGGCGCGTTCGGATACGGTGACTTGGAGATCGGCTGCCCTTCCTCGTTCAGTCCGAATTCCATATACTTCTCCTTCAGCTCCAGTGTATACGGACCGGCGGCAAAACGGCGCTCGGGATTTTTCATCTCCAGCTTGAACGAACCGTATGATTCTCCTGTCGCGGAATTGACCAGCTTTGGCGTTACCGAACGCAGCACAGGAGTCAGGTCGTAGTCGAACTGATACGCTTTCATTCCCTTGTAGCTCAAAGGATCGTTAACCTGGATCGCATGCGAAGCCACCTTCGTCAGCTTTGGTTCCTTGGATGGGTCGCCGCAGTCCGCCGTACATTCGTACAGCACCGCCTTCGTTTCGTACAGCTTCGGCAGCACTTTTTTGCCGCGGAATTCTTTAGGCATTTCTTCGTCCTTATAAAACTCTACGGTGAACTTCTCATTCTCCAAATAATAGGAGGTGTCCGGAATATGAATGATGTCTCCCTGCGGAAAAACAAGATGCTGATCCATATTAAGCCCTGGGAGCCCTCTGGCCAGTACGGCAAGCAGAAAGATAATCAGGCCGATATGGATAATGTAAGGCCCCCAGCGGCTGAACCGGTGCTTCTCCGCGAGCAGTGCGCTGCCGTCCGTCATAACCCGGTAACCCTGTTTCTTCAGAGGCTGAACGGCTCCTGCAATCCAGGCATCCGAATCCTCTGCGATCTTTCTTACCAGTACAACCTTCTGCCTTGTTAGAAACCGGCGGTGCTTGCGGATATTTTGCCGATGAAGAGCTTTATACAGAGGGAGCACACGGTCAAGGCTGCAAATGACGAGCGAGGCTCCGATCATGACCAGGAGAGTGATGAACCACCAGGATTCATACGTATGGGATAGACCGAGTCTGTAATAGATTTCGCCGGCTGTGCCGTAACGCTGCTTGTAATAGGTGGAAGGATCGATATTGAGAAAGGTGCTTTCCTGCGGAAAGATCGTTCCCAGCGTGGAGCCGAGAAGCGTCAGCACGATCAGGTAGATCGCGATTTTGACCGAGGAAAAAAAGTTCCATACCCGGTCAACGATGCCCGGATTGGCCTTTTGGGAACGGCGGGCCATGCCGTCATAGCGCATTTCAAGGGGATCACCCGAGTCCGTGTTATCAAGCAGCGGCTTGCCGCATGCTTCGCACAGCACCGTACCGGCGGGATTCTGGTGTCCGCATTCGCATTTCGTATTGACGAAAAGAGGGGTGCGGCCGCTCATCGGTTCACCAGCTTTCCGATTTGCGCATCGAGCGTGCTCAGATCAAGCTGCCCGATATGGATCGTATCAATTTTTCCTTTGGCGTTGATAAAAAAGGTCGTCGGCAGAGGTGAGATCCCGTAGCTGCGCACCGCCTCCCTCTCCGGGTCCATCAGAATCGGGAAGTTGACGCCGGTACCGTTTACAAAATTCTGGACCGTCATTTGATCCTCGCCGACATTGATGCCGACGACAACGACTCCTCGGGCCTTCCATTTCTCCCACTGTGCCTCCAGCGCAGGCATTTCCTTCACGCATGGGGCGCACCAGGAGCCCCAGAAATTCAGGACAATCGGCTTACCTTTATATTCGTCCAGCTTATGGGTCTTGCCGTCCAGCCCAAGCAGCTCAAAGGACGGAGCACGGCTGCCCTCTTCCGGCTTGCCGTCTCCTCCAAACGCCGAGGTTCCGATCGCATACCCGCCAAGCAGAACGATCAGAACCAAAATGATGATTTGTACCGGTTTTCTCGCTTTGCCCACACAGATTGCCCCCTTCTATGATACCGTTCATATCGTTAACAAGAAGTGTGAACATCCTATGAACATTATAACGAATACGGTCTCATTTTTCCGGGGAGTCTTGGGGGTACTTGTGAACATTATGTGTCTTTGCGGGTGTTATTTCCTTTGGCTAGTCCGGCCATAGCGAGCTGCTTCAGCCCGTTGATCTCGTCCTTGGTCAGATGGCGGTACGAACCGCGCTTCAGATTCTGCAGCAGAATATCGCCGAACGAAATCCGCTTCAGCCGGATAACGGGATGAGAGATCGCCTCGAACATCCGGCGCACCTGGCGGTTGCGGCCCTCGTGGATCGTGATGCTGATGACCGACTCCTTGCTGTCCTCGTCAATATCCTTGTACTCCACTTCCGCAGGAGCGGTCATGCCGTCCTCCAGCTTGATGCCCTCCTTCAGCTTGTCCAGGGACGTGCCGTGCGGAATGCCTTTGACCGTAGCCAGATAAGTCTTGGGCACATGATGCTTCGGATGGGTCAGCAGATTGGCAAATTCCCCGTCGTTGGTCAGCAGCAGCAGACCTTCCGTATCGTAATCGAGCCTTCCGATCGGATACACCCGTTCCTTGATGCCCTTCATGTAATCCGTCACGATTTTGCGGCCCTTCGGATCGGAAGCGCTTGTAATAACGCCTTTCGGCTTGTTGAACATAATATAGATTTTATTCTCGCCTGAAATCCTTTTGCCCGACACCTTGATGATATCCGTATCCGGATCGGCTTTCGTTCCGAGAGCCGTCACGACCTCGCCGTTGACTTCCACTTTACCGGCCAGAATCAGCTCTTCGCATTTTCGTCTGGACGCCACTCCGGCCTGTGCCAGTATTTTCTGTAATCTTTCCATTGTCGATTGGTCACCTCAGACTAATGATAACCATCGCCGGGATAAAGCACAAGTTCATTCCAGGGAAAATAGGGGCCGGGGCACGAATCGTTGTGGGGCTTGACAATCACCGGAGATATGCTGTACAGCGCGGCCAAATCCAGAATGAGCCGGCATGCGGCAAAAATCTGCTCCTGGGTCTCGGCTTGCTGCGCAGCGGCCTTAGGCTTCCCGAAATCGCCCTCCAGACAGAGGTGGATATATTCGGGGTCGGTCAGAAGCGGCGCCGCATAGGTTGTGCCTGAAGCATCGATCCAGAAATCAAAGCCTTTGCCGTTGATAGACGGACAGACGGAAGTGTGAATGATGAACCCTTGATACGGCATCCGCGTCTCCTCCCTTTTCCATTGCTTCAATAGCATATGAAAAAGAGGAAACCGGCGTTACGCCTCGCCGAAAAGCCGCCTTGGCGGCAGCGTCAGAGGCGGGCAAGCCATGCAGGCAAGCAGGGAATGGCGTCAGCCGAACACCAGCAGGCAGACTGCGATAGCGGCGACAAAGCCTACAAGGTCCGAGAAGAGTCCCACCTTGAGCGCATAGCGTCCGTTGCGGATGCCGACGGCGCCAAAGTAGACGGTCAGCACATACAAGGTTGTGTCCGTGCTGCCCTGGATCGTGGAGGCGATCCGGCCGATCAGCGAATCGGGCCCGTGAACGCGAATCAGTTCGGTAGCGTAGGCCAGCGAGCCCGTGCCGGTAAGGGGGCGCAGCAATCCGAGGGGCATCACCTCCGGCGGAACTCCGAGACCTCTCAGCAGCGGAGAGATGTATCCCATGAGAAAATCAAGCGCTCCCGAAGCGCGGAACACGCTGATCGCCACCATCATGCCGACCAGATGGGGAATGATCCCGATTGCCGTTCCGAAGCCCTCCTTGGCTCCGTCGACAAACGATTCGTAGACGGGAACCTTCCGGGCATAGGCGTATAATGGAATGAAAGCGATCATGACGGGTATGGCCCAGGTTGAAATCAGGCTGATGATCTGGTACAAGGGCGGTCACCCTTTCACTTGATAATGTGGTGGAGCCGATCCGCCCCTGGCGGGGGATCGGTTCTGCGCAGGCGGCCCCGGCGGCCTGCGCAGCAGCAGCATCCGGCGGCACAGCCGGTCTGCGAAGATGGCGGCGAGCGTTGCGACGAAGGTCGCCGCGAGCGTCGTCCCGACGATGTCCGCCGGATCGGCAGAGCCGTAGTTCAGGCGGATCGCAATCAGCGTCGCCGGAATGAGCGTGATGCTGGCGGTGTTGAGCGCAAGCAAGGTGCACATCGCGGGGGTGGCCGTATCCTTTTGGGGATTCAAGGTCTGCAATTCCTGCATCGCCTTGATGCCCATCGGCGTCGCCGCATTGCCTAGGCCGAGCAAGTTCGCGCTCATATTGGATAATATATAGCCAATCGCTGGATGCCCTTTCGGCACATCCGGGAACAGGAAGCGGACAACCGGACCTAGCAGTTTGGCGATGACGCGCAGCAGTCCGGCATCTTCCGCAACCTTCATGACGCCAAGCCAGAAAACGAGGACGCTTATGAGTCCGAAGCTGACTGT
>NZ_ASSD01000138.1 GCF_000520715.1 Paenibacillus zanthoxyli JH29 | reverse complement strand
GCCCCCGCCGCCGCTTTACGGTTCTGTTCGTCGGCCGGCTCATCCCCCGCAAAGGCGTGCACGTCCTCATGCGGGCGGCGGCTATGTTGGAAAGACGGCTGCCCGTGCATCTTGTTGTCGCCGGCACGGGGAAACCGGCCTATGTGCGGAGGCTCAAGCTGCTCGCCCGGCGACTGCGTTTGTCCGTTTCCTTCATCGGCAGTGTTCCGCACGAGGAAATTCACCGGATTTATCAGATCGCCGACTGTCTGGTCTGCCCTTCGCAGCGGCATGAATCATTCGGGCTGGTCAATGTGGAAGCCATGGCCGCCGGACTGCCGGTCATCGCCTCCAATAATGGCGGTATCCGCGAAATCATATCACCCGGCCGGGGCGGCTTCCTAGTGGACCGCTACCGCGAGGCCGCTTCATTCGCCCGAATGATGCTGCCGCTTGCCCGCAGCCCGAAGCGTGCCGCCGCCATCGGGATGCAAGGGCGGCAGGACGCGCTCCAGGCCTTCGACTGGGCGCGGACGGCTGATCGTTTGGAGCTTCTCTACTCCGGACTCTGTCAGCGCCGGCAACAAAATTAAATGTTATGCAATGACAATATTCACTTTTTTACCTTCTTATCCGTTGTATAATAACGTTGTAAGCGTTGCCATGCCGAATAAATCATCTTAGCCCCCTAGTCGGCAACACCCTGCATATCTTTTGTCCGTGGAAAGGGTGGATTGTTATGTTGATGCTCGAAATTATCGTAAGACCGGAGAAGGCCGATGAAGTGATGGAGGAACTGCTGGCCGCAGGTTTTCCTTCCATCAGTAAAATGGATATATTGGGACGCGGTAAGCAAAAAGGAATTCAAGTCGGCACGAACCACTACAATCAGATTTCCAAAAAAATGCTGATGATGGTCATTCCAGAGGACGACAAAGAGGAAGTCATCGACATTGTGAAGCGGACGGCAAGAACCGGCGATCACGGGTCTTTCGGGGACGGCAAAATTTTCGTACTCCCCGTCCTGGAAGCGTATACAATCAGTACCGGCAAAAAAGAATTGTAATAAACGGCGATTCAGCGGCGGAACCCCCTCATGGCAGGAGCCCCGAACCCCAAATCCTGCCATGACTATACGAATGTGTCGGCTTTATATTAAAAGAGACAAATAAAAATCAAAGGGCAAGGCCCCGGATGCTTATATATAGGCTCCGGCAGCCTTGCCCTTTGAACATTAGCGCGTCCCGTTCAAGTGAACGGAATCCATTGAATTAAAGTAAGCGCCAGACCGACCACGAACCCGCACACCGCTCCGTTGACGCGGATCCATTGCAGGTCCTTCCCGACCTTCTGTTCCAGCATGGCGACCAGGCTGGCGTCGTCCATTTTGTCGAGGTTTTCCTTCACCAGCACGCCGATCCGGTAATGGTTCGCCTCCGCGAACGCGATGAGCGAGGAACGGATCTTATCCTCCCATTCCGAGACCCATTCCTTCTCCCCGGCGATGCGGCGGGCCAGCAGCGCATAGGCGGCGAACAGGCCCCGCCCCCCGCGGACGCGATCTTCTTCCAGCAGAGCGAGTACCCTACCGCGAATCTCCTCAAGCCGGGCCAGCAGAAAAGCTCCCGCCTCCTGTCCCTCAAGTTCGGCCGCCGCCCAGTCCGTCAGAGCTTTCATCCGCTCCTCGTCATTTACCAGCTGGAACAGGGCAACGCGGATCTCCCGGATAATGTCCTCGCGGTAGACGTTGTCCTCATCCTGAATATCGCGGATGGCGGACCGCAGCATGTTCTGCAGCAGCTCGCCCAGCATTTCTTCATCAACGAAGCCGACAAACGCCTGAAAAGCCACTCCCTTAAATCCGCCCAGCTTCACCTCGGCAAGCTTGGAAGACGCGAGCTGGCCGAGCATGGCCTTCGTCTCCGGACGGCTGATCCAGACCTCAGCCTGTCCGAGCCCGTAATCAAGGGCTTCCTTGTCCCTGCCGTCATGCAGCAGCCTCGTAACGACCGTATCGGCGGTCTGCTTGAGGTCCGCGTTCCGGACGTAACCCGCGAGCGCCGACTGAAGATACGGCAGCGCCTTTTCCGCCGGAATTTGGGTCACAAGGACACTCAGGCGGGCCAAAATTTCCATTCGCGTCTGCTTGCGGCTGAAGAACTTTGTAAGCATCGAAGACCCCAGCGAGATGAACTTGATTCCGCGCAGCTTGTTCTCGATGCTCTCCTTGTTCAGCAGTTCGTTCTCCATTGCCGAAATGAGAGACTCTATAATCTTATTCCGGTTCTTCAGCAGCAAGGAAGTATGCGGAATAGGAAGGCCCAGCGGATGGCGGAACAGCGCCGTAACCGCGAACCAGTCGGCAATGCCGCCGACCAGTCCGGCCTCAAAGCCGCCCCGGAGCAGCTTTACCGCCGTATTCTCAGGCAAAAACAGCGTCAGCAGAAAGCCGCACGCCATTACCACAAGTGAAATTGCAGCCAAGTTTCTGGATTTCATATCAAATAAATGCCTCCTACATTCTATCGACAAGCTTAAACACTAAAAAATATTGTACCACGAATAATCCCCGATTCGGAAATT
>NZ_ASSD01000137.1 GCF_000520715.1 Paenibacillus zanthoxyli JH29 | reverse complement strand
TACGGCTACGCCGCCTTCCTTGTCGAGCGGCTCTTCCAGCGTGCGGATGACATCGCGGTCGAGTACAGACGCATCCGCAATGTTGTTCTCCACGGAATCGCCTGTCACGGTCAGAGCTCCCGTGTGCAGCAATCCGCCGAGTTCCTTCATTAAAGCTTTCATTCCGCCGGCACGCTGCAGGTCGTTCGTGGTATATTCTTGGTTATTCGGCGTTACACCCGCCAGGAACGGTACGCGGCGGCTGATGTCGTCGAACAGGGTCATCGGCAGTTCGATGCCGAGTTCATGCGCAATCGCCGGCAGATGCAGGCATGCGTTCAGCGAGCCCCCCATGGCCAGCAGTACGGAAATGGCATTCTCGAACGCTTCGCGGGTCATGATTTGGCTCGGCGTAATGCCTTTCTTCACCAATTCAACAGCTTGACGTCCAGCAGCTTCAGCAGCGTCCAACTGCTCGTCCGACAATGCCTGCATCCAGGACGTATTCGGCATAGCCATGCCGAGCGCCTCGGACAATCCCTGCATCGTGTTCGCCGTTCCGAGGAATGGGCACGCTCCAGGACCCGGGTAGTATTGGTTGGTCACTTCAACCAGACCTTTTTCATCCAGCTTTCCGTCGAGGAATGCCCGTCTTGCCGCTTTGGATTCCTTCGGCTTGATGTGGTTCGGCATAACTCCGCCAAGTACAACCAGACCCGGCAGGTTCAGGCGAGCGGCTGCCATCAGCATGCCCGGAACGATTTTGTCGCAGGAGCTAAGGACGACCATGCCGTCAAAAATACCATGCGCCTTAACCATCGTTTCCACGCTGTCGGCCACGATTTCGCGGCTCGGCAGCGAATACTTCATGCCTTCATGCCCTTGCGCAATTCCGTCGCAGACAGCGATGGTGTTGAATTCGAGCGCCAGACCGCCGGCAGCCTCGATCCCTGCCTTTACACGGTCAGCCAATTGGCGCAAATGCACATGTCCCGGCACGATTTCGTTCCAGGAGTTGGCTACGGCGATGACAGGCTTATCCATTTTGGAGTAGTCTACTCCGCAGGAACACAGATGGGCCTTCAGAATTGCTCTGGTAAACGGCGAGATGGTAGAAATTCGGTTACTCATACTAATTCCCTCCAAATTTTACTGCTTGATTTTGTCTACTTGATTTTTTCTGAACGAATATGTCAATCCTACATTATTAATAATACATAAACGGAAGAGACGACGCTGTGCCAAAATTGACAGGCGAGCCGTATCTTCCATGATGAAATTTACGCTGCCATTTTCTCGTCAGGGAGGGTACCCTTCGGAGTTTTTACCACAATGGTCATTACGACGGATACAACGAGCGCCAGCGCCATGAAGATAAAGGAAGCGTCAGGCGAACCGGTAGAGCCGTTCAGGGTTTTTGAACGCTTCACGGTAGTTCTTGACTTCTTTCATACCTTTTTGTTCTTCAAGAAGCGCTTGTTCAAGATCTTTCTTTTCGTTGTCGGACAACCACTTGGCTTCGCTAGGTTTGTCCTTAACCAGCCTCCACCAGAAGAATGCCCAAATTATGGAAGGCAAACCTTCAACGACAAACATATGCCGCCATCCAAGGCCATGTACCAGATATCCGGAGACAATAGACATCCAAAGAACCGTAACCGGATTTCCAAGGATCAGGAACGTATTCGCACGGGAACGTTCGCTTTTGGTGAACCAGTTGCTGAGGAAGACCAGCATCGCCGGCATTACAGCGCTTTCTACAACCCCAAGTGTGAACCGGATGACATAGAGAACCCGGATATCGTTTACAAGACCGGTCGCAGCAGCGCATGATCCCCACAAGATCAGACAGATAAATACGAGCTTCTTCGCACTTCTCTTGGCGGCGTAAGTCGCGCCGGGAATCTGAAAGAAGAAGTATCCCAGGAAGAACAGCGCGCCCAGCAGCGAGGAGGCGGACGGAGTAATATGAAGATCATTCGCCATACCGGATGCCGAACCGAAACTGTAGTTTGCGCGGTCCAGGTAGGCCAAGCTATAAGTAAAAAATATAATAGGAATCAGCTTCAGCCACCGGCTGGGCGCCAGCTTTTTGTTTTCCATAATCGTTTCTCTCCTTATTGAGTTATAACAGATGCATTCATAAAGGCTTCCAGCTGCTCACGGGTAGGCAACCCTTCCGCGTCACCTTCTGCCGTTACGGCAAGAGCTCCAATCGCATTACCGCGGCGTACCGCTTCTTTAACTGCCAGACCGTCAAGCAGACCGCTGATTACGCCGACCGCAAACCCGTCACCGGCCCCAACCGTATCGACCGCCTTTACTTTGAAGCCTTCGACAACGCCTTCTTCAGTCGGTGTTCGGTAGTATGCGCCTTCCGGTCCGAGCTTCACAGCAACAAGCTTCACTCCGCGGTCAAGATAGTAGGCCGCAATGTCCCTGTGATCGGGATAACCGGTGAGCAGCTTGCCTTCTCCTACGCCTGGAAGCACCCAATCCGCCTGAACCGCCAGTGCATTGACGTTCTCGATCATTTCCGCTTCGCTGCTCCACAGCTTCGGCCGCAGATTCACATCGAAAGAAATACTCCGTCCGGCCGCTCTCATTGCCTTCATCGCTTCAAAAGACAGCTCGCGGGCGGATTCCGAGATTGCCGCAGGAATTCCTGTCAGATGGAGATGCTTTGCAGTGGTAAAGTACTTCATATCGACATCTGCCGGGCAGATTGTGCTGGCGGCGGAGCCTTTACGGAAATATTGAACCTGCGGGTCGCCGTCCAAGACCTTGGATTTCATTTGAAATCCTGTCGGATAACGCTCATCCGTAAATACGGCATCCACATCAACGTTCTCTTTGCGAAGAGTATCGATAATGAATTTTCCAAATGCGTCGTTTCCGACCTTACTAATCCACCGCATGCCAAAGCCGAGCCGTGCCAGACCTGTGGAGACATTGGTTTCCGCTCCGGCAAGAGCCTTTGTGAACTGTTCGATTTGATGCAGCTCGCCAGGACGATCAGCGATGAACATAGCCATGGCTTCTCCGAATGTTACAACATCGCATGCTTTCATAACCATTCCTCCTAAAAGTTTTGACAGCATCTGCTTACAGTGTCCACTTCGCAAAACTCACTTCGAAAGCATAAGCTTCCAGTGGCACTTCGCAATACTGGCCTCGAAAGCGTAAACTCATGCTTCCGATATCATGGATACATACTGCCGCAGAACCTCTTCAACATCTTCACCTTCAACCGGAAACTCAATTGTGCGCGGCACATCACGCGGGAGCAGATCCAGAATGTTACACCAGAGGCTATCTTTTTCTTCCGGAAGTCCCAGAGTTACCAGCTTCCCATCGATTTTCTCTACATGTTTTAAATGAATATAGCCGACATATTTGTTTAGTTCCGCCGCCGCTTTCATGGCTTCTTCTTCGGTAAAATCCCAGTTGCCGATATCAAAGGTCATCTGGATAAAAAGCCCCGCTTCTTGGCAATCTTCAAAAAATTTACGGAGCTTCATTACATTACCGCCATGAAGTGTTTGGTCATTCTCAACCGTCAATGCCAAAGCGTCCGAATCGGATACAAGGCTCTTCCAGTACTTCTTCAGCCCTTCGAGATCCGATACTCCGGATTTGTAATGCCCAAGCGAAGTCTTGAGCCATACTGCTCCGATTGACAGCGCCTCCGGTATAACAACACCCAGCTTCTCCACATTCAGCGAACCATCCGCCTTCCACAGCTCAATGGGTGCCGAATAAACGCTTACAAGCTGACCCTTCCTGATCAAGTCTTTCAGATCGTCCAGGCGAGGCGTTTCCTCCCGGAACAGCTCTCTGCGGATTTCAATACCGGCACATCCTGCGGCTATGGCTACCGGGATACATAATTCCTGTCCACCGTCTGCGGCCAGAGGCCCCAGGGAAGCCGTTGTTGTAAATACCTGAGTCATCCCAAATTCTCCTTTTGTCAAAAAATAGCCCTTCAAATCCCTAGAATTCGGCGTGTGGTTAACTGCCGCCACGCATCGCCTGTCAATGGTACCGATAAACGGTATCGGTTCCATCGAACTTCTAAAGATGAGCCGCTTTATTTAAAAGCGACTCTAAGTGACACTTTTCACAACCTACGCTAATCGATTAGGAATGGAATCGGTTATCGGTATCGGTTCCACTGGCATTAAGATACATGAGGGGAGGCTCCCCAGTCAATACAGTTCACAGGATCTTAGCATTTCGTGATGGAGTTGAGCCTCTTGTGATCAAATTCGCAGACAGGGCATAATGACGCGGCTGCCCATTATCGCCGGCAATACGCTCCAGAATGAGCTCCATCGCCTTATTGCCGATCTCATAAGTCGGCTGCGCAATGGTTGTGAGTCCGGAACCGACCACGGGCGCCCACTCCGAATCGTCAACACCGGCAAAGCCGACATCTTCGGGGATGCGGAGCCCCCGCTTCTGCAGAGCGTTGATCAATTTCAGCTGGATTACTACGTTAACCGCAAAAATCATGCGGTATTGACCCTGCGTCTCGGCGATGAACCGGTCCAGCTGTTCGTCGAACTGCCCCTGGATCCGGGGTTCATACTCGTAAATATCGCCGACGCTTGGATGGCCGGCCGCAGCCAGAACCTGGACAAAGGTCCGGGCCCGCTCAATCCGGGAGCTGACATGCTCTATCGTCTGCGAGAAGAATCCGATCCGCTCGAATCCCTGGTCAAGAAAATAGCCTGTCGCTTCGGTCATGGCCTTGTCATTATCGGTTCCGACCGTATCGACTTCAAGTCCCGGGATGCTGCGGTCGATCAATACAATCGGGGTTTGGTCCTCCGCGAGTTCCCGCAGATTCTCCAGGTTCTGTCCGGTCGGGTGGATGATCAGCCCGTCAACGCGCTGGGCATGCAGCATCGCGATATAATTTTTTTCCTTCTCGGGATCGTTATCCGTATTGCATACAATCATGCTGTACCCCTGTTTCGTGCATACGTCCTCGGCCCCCTTAAGAACGGAGGTGGAGAAGGGGTTGGAGATGTCGGCGAAAATCATGCCGATGGAATAGCTGCGGTCCTGGCGCAGGCCCCGGGCCAACCGGCTCGGGCGGTAGCGGAGCTCTTTCACGCTTTGTTTAATTCTTTGCAGGGTGGCATCGGAAATCGATTTATAGTCTCCGCTCAAGTAGCGGGAAATGGTCGTTTTGGAGACCCCGGCGGCCTTGGCCACATCGGCGATCGTCGCCTTTTGAGGAGGCCTGGAAGGTTGATTTATGGAATCCATGTATTTTCCTCATTCTTAAGAAGTTTTGTGATTCTTAATTATATCACGTCAGCTACCCCGGGCCAAAGCCGCAAGTACCCTTTTGAAAACATATGAATATTTACAGAAAACAGCGCACTCCCGTATTCTAACAGATGTTAGGGGGACAAAGCTTCTTGTTTGTTATATAATTATGAAAATTTTTGGAAGGAGAGGTCGGAATTTGATCGATTCGGGCATGATACGTCTACGAAAGACGGAAGAGGGCGACTTGGCATTCGTGATTGAGGCCGAGCGGGATCAGCACAACAGCCTTTATGTAGGCCAATGGAACGAGCAAGAACACCGGAATGCACTGCGGGACCCCGATATTTTGCACATCATCATCGAAGATGCGGCGGGGGAGCAAGCGGGATATGTGATCGTAACGGGTCTTACCGACCCCAATCTGTCGATATGCATCAAACGTATAGTCGTGGTGAAAAAAGGAAGCGGCTACGGCAAAGAAACGCTCCGGCTGCTCAAGGAATGGCTGTTCCGCAGCACCTCCGCACACCGCCTATGGCTGGACGTCAAGACGCATAACGCCAAAGCGCGCCATATTTACGAGGGCGCCGGCTTCACTCCGGAAGGCACCTTGCGGGAATGCGTAAAGGCCGGCGACAGGTTCGATTCGCTTCACATCCTGTCGATTCTGCGGACGGAATACGAGGCGGGACGTTAACGCGGTCAGCAGCCCGCGCCTAAGCCGATCCTCCGTACGCTGCCGCGCAGCATAGCGGGTGGCCGGTGCCAAAGCCAAGCTCCCGCTCGACATGACTTTGTCCGCTGGAGTATGCCGTTATGCTGAATTCCGCTCTCCGCCCTTTCGGCTGCTCCGGCCTCTAGTCCCCGCGTTACTCCAGCAGCGTCACGGACACGCCGACTTCAAGCGTGCTGCTGCCCCCGCGGTACACGCCCTGCAGCGGGCTGACATCGGCATAATCGCGCCCCGTTCCAACACGGATGTGATTGTCCAGCGCCTCCACATTATTGGTCGGGTCAAGGCCGACCCAGCCGATGCCCGGCACCATCACCTCGACCCAGGCATGAGTGGCTGCATCGCCCTTAAGGGCGGAATCTTCGCCGACGTATAAATACCCGCTTACATACCGTGCCGGGATGCGGCACGCGCGCAGAATGCCGATCATAATATGGGCCAGATCCTGACACACCCCTTTTTTCAGCTCAAAAGCCTGCCGGGCCAGCGTGTCCACGCTTGTCACCTCTCCGCAATAGGTGAACGTTTCGTATACATAATTCATGACCCGTAAAGGGTACTGCACGGGATTGTCCATCTCGCCCAGCCCGCGCTTCACTTCCGACAACTGCTCCGGGTGCAGCAAGGTATAGTCGGTCTCGTTCAGATAGGACAGATAATGCTGCCGGAATTGCTGAGAATGAAAAATATCCTGCATCCGCTTCGAATACTGGATTTCATGAATAAAGGAACCTCGCTGAATGCTCACGACCGACGTGGTCTTCACTTCCAGCAGATTATGCTTCTCGGGTATAAAAAAGGTCTCCACCTGATTCCCCCACAAATCGGTATATTCTTGGGTCAGGGAGGCCGGCGTAATCTCCGCCCGGTACATCAGCAGCCGCTGTACTTCATCCGTCAACGGTTTAAGCCGGATCGTATTCAGGCTTTGATCGACTTGCGTTTCATAGGTGAACGTATTCGTATGCACAATTTCGTAGTTCATCGGACCTGACGTCTCCTTTGAGGCATTCTGTTTAGCTGATCGTAAATTTATTAGAATTCCTTAGTTTTAGGTATTCTAAATGTACTTGTCCATCTGTCCATAATCTCAATCCATCTGAAGACAAATCATTTAATATTAAATTACTCAGCACGTATTCCCCGTCATTGATAAATATTTCAACGGCATTCCGGTCCACTAATATTTCCAGCTTAATCTTCCCCTCTTTCGGGTATACAGTCACTCTTTGCGGTCTGTTGAACTCCTCAACATCAACCTTTATCCTTGAATTTTCCCTATTAAACACAAATTCATTTATTGATTTATCATAGGTCAGGTCTGCATGCTGCCCATCCCCATCTCTAACAGAAAACCCAAACTTTCCTTCCGTTAAATCTCCGACATCTATTTGGGCCTCAATAGTATAAGAAAGTCCGTGAAAATCTTTAAAAATATTCTCTTGGCCAGTGTATATATCTACCTCTTTTATATCCAATATTGTGAAAAAATTGTCCATAAGGTTCCATATTGGTTTTTGTACCAGCTTTAATCCGTCCGTTGTTGTTTTTAACCGCATTTCTCTTACAATGCTTGTATTTCCATTAAACGTATCCCACGGGAGCTTACGTGCATAATTCCAATTATTCATCCACGAAATAAAGAACCTGAAGTTCCCATTTGTATACGGAGCATCCCAAGTAACCCCTGTATAGGAGTCTGCGCCCTGTTCCAGCCACTTGACAGGAGTTTCAGCATGAAACTCTCTTCCATCAAAGTCGCCTACAAAGTAACTGGAACCTGTGGTTACACCATAATTAAACCCATTCCCCCCTACCATCAAAACCCACTTTTTATTGTTGCTATTATCATCTACATTCAATTGAAAAAGATCAGGACATTCAACAATTCCAATATCCTGTTTTACAAAAGAAGAAGCATACTCCCAGTCTTTTAAGTTTGAAGATGTATACAATCCCACTTTATCTCTTTCTGCTAGCAGCATGACCCACTTTTTGGTTGGTTCATGCCAAATGATTTTAGGATCTCTAAAATCAGCACTTCCTGTTGGGTTATGTTGGACGATATTATAATGTTGCTTCGTCGCTATAGTGGATGCCTGATGTCTGCTTAGTAGAGAAATAGTCAATACTGCCAAGTAAGAACATTACTAGGGCGGGAAATGGGTTTTTATGCAGGAAAACCGGAGTAAAACAGAAGGTGGATATGAAGTGAAGCTGTGGCTATGCAGGAGTGAAAGCTGTGAGGGCTATCTGTTAAAGAAGGCATGTACCAAGGTGAAAGGAAATCGGGGGATCCGGGTGGGCATGGGGGCACGGGCGGCCTTAGCTCGCCCATAATTTATTGAAGAAACATGCGGTAGACAAAATGACAAACCGGCCGGTTTGCTGTTTTTTTACGTGAGGAGTCCCTAAAAATTTTAGAAACCTGCTTCTAGGACAGCCTCAAAAATGGATTGTTCTAAATGTCTAAAGAAAATAAAGTTGTAGACTGAGAAAATATAGTATTAGACATCCATGCCGCTAACGCGGCACCATC
>NZ_ASSD01000136.1 GCF_000520715.1 Paenibacillus zanthoxyli JH29 | reverse complement strand
TCTTCGCGGCTACCATGCCCGGCAGATGCGCCGCGCCTCCGGCGCCGGCGATAATGACGCGGATGCCCCGCCCCGCGGCCTCCTCCGCAAATTGGAACATGAGATCCGGCGTGCGATGTGCGGATACGACCTTTTTCTCATAGGGGATCTCCAGTTCCTCCAGCACCTCGCATGCATGCTTCATTGTTTCCCAGTCCGATTTGCTGCCCATAATAACAGCTACCTGCACCGACATGATTCAACCTGCCTTCCGTTCAATGGAATGATAATTCAGCTCCAGTTCCTATCTTGACCCATTTCGCTATAGTTTTCCATAATTCGCACAAAAAAGCCCGATTCCCAAACATATTTTTCGGGAAATTCGGACTAGTCAAACGGGAATAAAGGACATTTTCCGCGCACTCGCCTCGGGGCGAGACAGGAAAAAGGACAGCATCAATTCTTCCGGACAAGCCCGCAAGCGATGTCGCCTTATGTCTATCAATTCCCCGTAGTCCGGAAATTTACGGTTCCCAGGTAGAAACTTCCGGACCTTATTTCCGGATTTATACGAGCTGTTGATGCCTTCAGTTTAACAACCCCCTACACCGTATGTCAACTTAAACACGAACATTATCATAGCGTCTTGTTCAAATGTTCGTTTTTTGACAATCCTCTTCATTCTTGCATGAATTCCTTATCTCCGAAGTTTGTCCATATCCGCAAAATAAATTAATGATATTATCCTTTAAGATTCTAATAATTATCAGGTTATCTGAATTATTACATGGGTATTTGCATTATTTTTTTACATTATTGTGTCGGTTGCAATTTATCATCTTCTGGGTATGCCTTTGTTGATATAATTCATACCTAAATATATCTAAATATATTTATATATCTTTAATGTTAATAAATTGACGAAAGGAGAGAAGCTTATGTGAATTTTGGTGAGTATTGACGATACGGATCATTTTACGACCAAGGGAATAAAGGGAACCGGCGATTTGGCAAAAAATATATCCCGCGCCATTAAGTCGAACGGCTGGGGCACATCCAGCAGAATTACCCGCCATCAGCTCCTGCTCCATGAGAACATCCCTTATACGTCACATAACAGCTCCATGTGTTTTGAAGCGGATATTGATCCTCGGTATCTTATAGGCTGTCATTGATTTCAGCGCCCGGCATTTGGAAACGGAGAGCGAGCCGGAGGCTGATCCCGGCCTGTGCGTCGTGGTCCCGGACCGGCTTGCAGACCCTGTGCGATTAATCGACTACGGTTATCTAGCCAAACGGGAGGTGCTGGACAAGAATAGTGCTTACACTTTAGCGTCGGAGCTTGGCATTCACCTGTCGGAACATGGCGGAACGGGGCAAGGTTTAATCGGGGTGATGGCCGGAGCGGGACTGCGTCTTGGGGGTAACGACGGGTCGTTCAAAGATAAGTCCAAGCACCACCGCCAATACGCCGGAGACAGACCCCATAATCATTCCGCCGCCAAATTTGGGAATGAGCCCTGCTCCCAGTAACATAATCGCCATCCAAAAGATGCTTGTGTGTCCCGGGATCTGCAGCGGGAGCCGCGTCACATCGTTGACCACGACAATCATCGTGCCAAACATCGTAAACCGAAGCACGTCTGCCAAGCCGAGATTGAATAGAAACCGTCTTTGCACCCCGGCTAATCTTCCCGAAAGCTTCTCGTCATGCGCTTGCCCCGGATTGTCCCCCATTTTCCCTACTCCTTTATTCAATCTTGTTAATTTCGCTCACATCTTGAACAATCGGCGAACCCTTCGACTTCAGATCAATTAGATCCACCGTTCCGTGTTCATTAAAGGCCAGCACATAGGACTGATTCAAGCTTTGTTGATCCGCCATTAACAGCTGTCCCTTCTTTAAGCCCTTGACCTCCACCTGCTTATAGCCGCTTAATCCCAACGCGCCGATCGCATAGAGCAGTGTCGGCCCCTTGGCACCCGGATCGCCGGGATATTGCTGATGCATCAGCGATTTCAGTACATCCACGCCCATAAGCGACACCAGCGAACCGGAAAGCTTATCCTGCACTCTTATGATCGTACCTAACTCGAGCCCTTTTTCCCGGGACACCTTTTCCAGTAAATAAGTCGATGGAAGAATCAGCGCAATGAATAACAGTTCTATCGAAATTCGTATTCTCAAAGATCTCATATTCACAAATTTGTCACCACACATTTTCTATTTAAAGATAATTAAAATATAAATGTCATCACCGTTAACATTGTTTCAGAATTTATTATGCATGTTTTATTATATTTGATTATAACAAAGTATAATTAAATATAATTGTGTCATTACATTCCTTTCGCATGATGAAGAGAAGAACAGCCTGATCTTTCCGCATCTGAGATGGGCGGGTTATTTGACGGATTGGGACGGACCGGAGGAGGGCGAGAGACCTTCGGCTTACATCGTAGTGCTGGGCGACAAAGAGATAAGCGCTAACCATTTCTGGGACCATGGAATCGCTTGTCAAAGCATCTTGCTCGGCGCTTGCGAGAAAGGACTAGGGGGCTGCATGTTCGGTGCAAGCAACAAACAGGCTTTAGTAGAGGCGCTTCATATTCCGGAGCGGTACGAGCTTATTCTGGTTATTGCGCTTGGCAAACCGAAGGAAGTCGTTGTCCTGGAAGAAGTAACGGAGCCGCAGAATATTAAATACTGGCGCGACGAACAAGGCGTTCACCATGTGCCGAAGCGAAAACTCGAGGACATCATCATTAATTTATAAATCGTCCCATAGAATCTTAACGCGAATTTCATACCCTCTTAAATTAATAAAAAAGGAACGCCGAAGCGTTCCTTGTCACCAAAGCTATTATTTTACGACCAGCACCGGAATCTTCGCACTTTGCACCACATTATGGCTGACACTGCCGAGCACGAATTCGCGAATGCCGCCGAGCCCCCTGCTGCCGATTACGATAACATCTGCGGCGTTATCCTTGGCGTATTTCAGAATGGTCTCCGCAGGCGAGCCTTGCAGCAGCTCAACTTTTGCGTTAAGCCCTTCCGTTTCAAGCCGTTTCTTCACTTCTTCCGTCGTCTGCACCGCCAAATCATAGTAATCTTTGTTAACCGAAGCCGGCAGAGGCGCGAGAGCTTCCCCGATAAAAAACCGCGGAAATTCAAATGCGTGTACGACATGCAGGGAGGACCCCGGCGTTACCTTGGCCAACTCGACCGCGCGATCCAACGCTTTGTTGGCGGCTTTCGAACCGTCATAGGCGAGTAAGATTTTAGAGAATAACATGTGCGCCACCTCTTTTTTCTGTTTTGACTTGCCGATGAAAGAATCTATTGCAAAAAATAACCGTATATCAGGACGTTCAGGAGCAGCAGCAGCGGAATGCCGATTACAAAGGACATATGCCGCGTCTTGTGGCGTCTGCGGTACATGGCTGTAAGCACGCCGAGAGCCCCGCCGATCGCCGCCAGCAGAAACAGCGTTTTCTCCGGGACCCGCTCCCGTCTGCTTCGGGCTTTATCCTTGTCCTCCGACATGACCATATAACCGATAATATTGATGACCGCAAACCACAACGTCACAAGCTTGACCATTCCAGGCTCCCTTCCCCTGCCGTCCTATACCTTTATTATATTCTCCTTTCAGGCAAAAAACCAACTAGGCTTGCGCCTCTAAACGCCTGTTTTCCCGTCATTCCTTGCGCTATCTCCCCTTGCAGACGGACAAGCGCCGCTGTTCATTCACAGCCGGACTCAGGCGCTTATTTTGACGCTTGCCCGATCTTTTTCCCTAAGCCAAATAAAAGAAAGCAGCGCGGCGCAGCCGGCGGCAATCCCCCCTAGCCAGAAGCCTCCCCTTAGTCCATACAGCGCACTCATCCAGCCCGCGACAAAAGGACCGCCCGACATTCCCAGCGCATACACCGCCTGATAGAATCCCATCGCCGTCGCCCGCTTGTGCGGATGAATATCCGACACCGACTTGCCGAGCAGCAGCGGGAAGATCAGCCCCTGCATAAACCCGTTCCCGATCTGGGTGGCGCACAGCGCCCCGAAGCTCGGCATTGCCGGGATGAGCAGCGTGAACAATGCGCTTCCGGCAAAGCCGAGCACGAGCGTGCCGCGGTCGCCCAGCCATCTTCCGAACACCCGCGCCCCGTATAGCGTCGCCGCCGCGTGGGGCAGCATGAACGCCAGTGTGAGCCAGCCCAGACTTTCTTTGTCGGCTCCGAGATTCAGCGCCTGATTGGGCGTATACCCGAACATGGTAATGAACAGCACGCAGTGGGCCAGCACCGACAGCAGGGACACTTTTACAAGCACCGGCTCCCGCATGACCGGCACCAGCTCGCCGAGCTTAATCGCGGTTTCTCTGCGCACCTCATGCTTCTCAGGCAGACGCAGTCCGATCAGGAGCGCCAACGCAGCGACAGCGGCTCCGGCCCAGAACGGGGCATTCCAGCCCCAGTGCTCCACTATGTAACCACTGAGCATCATGCTGGTCAGTTGGGCGATTACCATCGTAAACTGCAGCATTCCCATCGCCCTGCCGGCCTCCTCCTTGGGAAAATAGCCCGCATACATGACGCTGTACACAACCCATGCGCTTGCCGCAATCCCGGATACGGCGCGTCCTGCAAGCGCCCAGCCGGGATAAGGCCCCAGCAGAAACAGCAGGCAGCTGGCACCGCTTGCGATTAGCCCCAGCCATATGAACGGCCGCCTCCGGTTAAGATAGTCCGAACCGATCCCGATGGGCATCCGGAACAAAATCTGCATCAAGCCGTAAACACCCAGCACCATTCCTACCATGAAGTAGGACGCGCCCAGATGCTCCACGTAAGGAGAAAGCACCGGAACGTAAATATAGGAGGAGAACCAGAATAAATACACAATGACCAGAAAAAACAACCGGGCGCTTCGGCTGCCCGCCGGAGCCGCATCCGCCTGTGTTGACGCTTTCGCTTGACTTAACGCCACATGGAATCACCCAATCCCTCATTTAATGACCTGCCTCATTAATCTTTCCGCTGTATTCGCGTTACTTCGTAGAAGGAAGCTGTCTGTCGCTGGATCCGGGTCTTTTTTTATACACTTCGCCCCAATCGCGCATTAGCAGAATAATCGGAACCAGTGTACGACCGAACTCTGTTAGCGAGTATTCGACCTTGGGCGGCACCTGATGATACACTTCGCGATGGATCACGCCGTCCTCTTCCAACTCTCTCAGCTGAAGGGTCAGCATTCTTTGAGTAATGGCGGGGCATATCCGTCTGAACTCGTTAAACCGTTTGGTCCCTTCGATCAGGTGATACAGCAGAACACCCTTCCATTTGCCCCCGATCACATCCAGCGTATATTCTACCGGACAGCCCAAGTCATTCGGACATTCGCCATATCCAACTTTACGGTTCCGCATATAAATCCCCCTAGGTATCAATATAGATACTACATACATTTATGTGTGTACTTATCATTTTGCAGCTGAATATTTAAATTAATTATAGGACATTTTTTCGGCAGGACCATAGGAAAAATCGTACTGGAGCATTTGGAATCGATGTTCCCTCACGCCCCGCTGCAAAAAAGGCCATGAACGGATTCCGTCCTTGGCCTCTTCATGACTCCTGAAGCTTCACTTTTATTTTCATCCGGGCCTTATTTGCTTATTGGCGCCGTTATTTCCCGTCCTTTTTACCTTCCATTGCGGCTTTCAGCAAATCCCCCAGACTAGTGCCTAAGCTTTCCGGCTTGCTGTACTGCTGCACAAGCTTCTGCTGCTCGCGCTTGTTTATATGCTTGCTATCCTTGTTCACCGTCTCCGTAATGCCGCAGCCAAGACACTGCACGAATAGTCCGGCCTTGCCTTCTTTCAGCTCCATCTTCTTGTGGCAC
>NZ_ASSD01000135.1 GCF_000520715.1 Paenibacillus zanthoxyli JH29 | reverse complement strand
CGCCGCCAGCCGTTACGGGCTGGGCAAGGATGACGTGATCTTCACCGGCACGCCCGCAGGCGTCGGTCCTACCGTATCGGGCGATTCGTTCGAGCTGTATTGGGGCGACCGGCTGATGGGCACCTGTCTAATCGGATAACTTATTCTAGGACTATATACTGGAGTTGAAATCATGCAGTGGATAATCGGCGCCTTAGGCGCCTTGTTCGTTGCCGGAGCGGCTTATCATAAGGGCTCGCTGAGCTTATCCGGAATGCTTGCCGCCGTGCTCATGGGCACCATCTATTTCGGAGCGGGCAACGCCTTTTGGTTCGGAATATTGCTGCTGTTCTTCATCTCCTCCAGCCTGCTGTCGAAGCTCAGGGCGGAGCACAAGGAGGAACTGGAACGTTCCTATGCCAAGACAGGAAGGCGGGATGCCGGACAGGTGTTCGCCAATGGCGGTCTCGGCATGCTGCTCGTTCTGCTGAATGCCGTGTACCCGCTGCCCGCATGGGAGCTGCTATTCGTCGGTGTGATGGCGACGGTGACTGCGGATACGTGGGCGACGGAATGCGGAACTCTGAGCAAGAAGCCGCCAAGGTCGATCCTGAACGGCAAAAGGCTTCCGACAGGCGCTTCCGGCGGTGTCTCGCTTCCGGGTACGCTTGCGGCTGCGGCGGGCGGTCTCCTAATCGGCATCGCTTCGTGGGTTTTGCAGCAATTGACAGGAATGACCGGACAGTCGCTTGCGGCTTTAGCGGCTGCGGGCCTCTTTGGGGGACTCGTTGGCGCTTTTGCCGACTCCCTCCTTGGCGCTACGGTGCAGAAGATGAACCGCTGCGCCGTATGCGGCCGTGAGGTAGAAAGCGGCGTCCATTGCGGGAGGCCAACGGCACATGCAAGAGGGTGGCGCTGGATGAGCAATGATGCGGTGAATGCCCTAAGCTCGATTGCTGGAGGAGCCTTGGCGCTGCTGATTGGCGGGCTGATGTGATTGTTTAGTTCCAAATCTACAGGGAAGGCGAATAACGACTATGAATATTATGACCGTAGAGCATCTTGTCAAAAGCTACGGAGAAAAAGTGCTGTTCCAGGACGCGTCCTTCGGAATGGACGAGCGTGACAAGATCGGCGTCATCGGTGTGAACGGGACTGGCAAATCCACGCTTCTGCGGATTATTGCCGGACTTGAAAGTCCGGACGAGGGGCAGATTGCCATCGGCAATGATGTGCGCGTACAGTTTTTGGCGCAGAATCCGCCTTATAACCCGGAGTATACCGTGCTTCAGCAGGTATTCGCAGGAGACAATCCGGAGCTGGCCGTTATGCGGCGGTACATGGAGACAACGGCGCTGCTTGAAGCCGATCCGGGGAATGCGAAATTGGAAGCAGAGCTGGTCCGCCAAGGTCAGGACATCGACGCCGCAGGGGTCTGGCATTTGGAGAGCGAGGCGAAAAGCGTGCTGTCCAAGCTCGGGATTCAGCAGTTCGACGCGCGGATGGGGGCGCTCTCCGGCGGCCAGCGCAAACGGGTCGCGCTGGCGGCGGCCCTGATTACACCTTCGGAGCTGCTCATTCTGGACGAACCTACCAACCATATTGATACGTCTTCGGTCGCGTGGCTGGAGCAGTATTTACAGAAGCGGCGCGGCGCGCTGCTGATGGTTACTCATGACCGCTACTTCTTGGAGCGGGTGGCGGGTGTTATGCTGGAGCTGAATCAGGGACGGCTGTTCCGCTATGAAGCGAACTATTCCCGCTTCTTGGAGCTGAAGGCCGAGCGTGAAGAGCGGGAGGCCGCTTCCGAGCAGAAGCGGCAGAACCTGCTGCGCAGCGAGCTGGCCTGGATCAGGCGCGGCGCCAAGGCGCGGTCTACGAAGCAGAAGGCGAGGATCGAGCGCTTCGAGAAGCTGAAAGACCAGCAGGGCGTATCCTCCGGCAGCCAGTTGGAGATTTCTGCGGCCTCGACAAGGCTGGGGCGCAAGATCCTTGAAATTGAGGATCTGGCGATGTCAAGGGGCGGCCGGACGCTCATTAAGGATTTGAGCTACATCGCCGTCCCGCAGGACCGCGTCGGCATCGTCGGGCCGAATGGCAGCGGCAAATCAACGCTGCTGAACCTGATTGCCGGCAAGCTTCAGCCGGACAGCGGCGAAGTCGTGCTTGGACCGACAGTGAAGCTGGGCTATTTCACCCAGGAGCATCAGGATATGGACGACTCGCTGCGGGTGATTGAATACATCAAGGAAGAAGCGGAAGTCGTCCGGACGGCAGACGGCTCAACGATTACAGCCGCTCAGATGCTGGAACGCTTCCTGTTTCCGCCCGCGATGCAGTGGACGCCGATTTCGAAGCTGTCCGGCGGAGAAAAGAGGCGGCTGTATCTTCTGCGCGTACTGATGAGCGCTCCTAATGTGCTGCTGCTGGACGAACCGACCAATGATCTGGATATCGGAACACTTGCTATACTGGAGGACTATCTGGATGAGTTTCCTGGAGTCGTCTTTGCCGTCTCGCATGACCGGTTCTTCCTGGACCGGACGGTGGACAAGATCATCGCGTTCGAGGACGGAATGATCCGGGTTCATGTCGGTGATTACAGCGAGTATGAAGAGTGGCTGGCCAAGAATTTGCAGGTTCGCAGCACCGCAGGCGATGGGAAAGAGGATGCGGCAGCCAAACACGGCTCAGACAGCCAGTCTCCGCAAGGACAAACTGTTCCTGCTCCGGCTCCGGCCCGGGAAAAGCTGAAATTTTCATTTAAGGAACAGCGGGAGTATGAAGAGATTGACAGCCTCGTTGAGCAGGCCGAGCAGCATTTAAGCTCTATTGCCGCGCAGATGGAAGCGGCCTTTGCCGATTCCGCGAAGCTCCAGCAATTGGTGGAAGAGCAGCGCGCAGCCGAGGCGGAGCTGGAGCGGCTGATGGATCGCTGGACTTATCTGAACGAACTGGCGGAGAAAATCGCGAACAAATCGTAACGGGTCGTTCGCAGCAATGACTAAGGAGGCGGATTTATGCGATTGACGCTTGAGGACGCGGTCCGGTTGCGCGAAGAGGGGCGGGCTGAAGCGGCGCTGGATAAGCTTCTCCTGCTGCTTCAGCAATATGAGAGCACCATGGACCATGGCAGCCGGTCACAATCGGTCCGTTCGGCAAGCTCCTTCCGAAGCCGAAACCGGAGCGAAGAACGCAAGCTTCGGGCAGGACCCGTTCTACGCCGAGCTGCTCTATCAAATCGCCTGGACCCATGATGTTATGGGTCTGGAGAGCGCCGCCGTTCCCTTTTACGAACAAAGCTTGTCAGCCGGGTTGGCCGAAAAATGGAGACCTGGCGCTCTTTTGGGATTGGGCAGTACATATCGAACGCTGGGCCAATACGAGCAATCGGAGAATGTGCTGCGGCGGGCGATCGAAGATTATCCCCAGCACAGACAATTTCAAGTGTTCTATGCGATGACCTTGTACAATTTACGGCAAAATGACAAGGCTATGGGAGTTCTGCTGCATTTGCTTGCTGATACGTCCGGCGATCCCGGTATTTCTGAATATGCCCGGGCCATAAGCTACTATGCCGACAAACTCGATCAGGTATGGTAACAGATAAAATAAATTTAAAGATGGGTGAGTGCATTGACAAATTATGATTTTGACCGTGTTGTCAACCGGAGCAATACGCATTCCTACAAGTGGGATCAAGTGGAAAAACTGTTCGGAAACAAGGATATTTTACCGCTATGGGTGGCGGATATGGA
>NZ_ASSD01000134.1 GCF_000520715.1 Paenibacillus zanthoxyli JH29 | reverse complement strand
GGCGGAGGCTAACGAAGAACGTTAGTTTAATAAAAACTACGACAGTCAAGGACTTTATTTTCTCATCCATAGTTGTCGCTGTTTCAGTTTTCTGGAGTGAGTCTAATACTTTCACTGTACACCTGGTACCGTCAATGAAGCGCGGAAAGATATGCCATCCATCCCCTTGAAGAAGAGTACAACATTTCGATTTGTGAAGAAATAGAACGAGAGAAACGAATGGAATAGCCAGACTCCACAATTGAGCCTAATTGATGTAAAAAGTGCTAATCAATTCGCACTTGGAAGCACCGGGAGAAGTGCGGTAACCGCCGCTCTCTTCGAGGTGCTTTTTTATATGCTAAAAGAGGGGATTGATTTGGAAAAACGGATTTTGTACGGGGGAGATCAGAAGTTCCTAGAATATGTAGAACTATAACGATTTATAGATTCCTCTCTAACAAAATTCCCAATTGTTGTGCCACCACCTCAGGCGGTTCAGATAATCCATTCGTGATATACGATTCCATTATTCTAACATTGTCGAAAAGAATAAATAATTACTTTTAAAGTATTCGAACAAGTGATTTAACATTAACCCTAATATATTCAATTACGTTGAAAAGGATTAGTGCGATTTTCTAAGCGAACAGATAGCTGTTGGACGGTGTGAAACAGCCGTGGAGAAAATCGGAACTCGCCTTGGAGCTGCTCGCTGAACCAGTAAAGTAGGTGGAGCCGGGGCCTGACCGTTATCATCAGGAAAATACAATGGTTGTACGTTTTGGGAAACCCGATCCGTGAAATGCATGCCGACTATGGCATGAATTCGGAGTGGTACCGCGTAAGGTGTCACAGTCTTTCGTCTCTGTTTAGTGGAGATGAAAGGCTTTTTTTGTTCCGTCCGATTTTCGGCAAATCAGCGCAGAAATTAATGAAAGGAAGATTCATGAAAATGTTGAAAAGTACGATAGAGGATATTTTATGCCGCCGGAGACAAGCTTGAAACTAAGCAAAATGGAAGAATCTACAACTGGATCTTGTTTGTCATTTCCATATGTGTTATACATGTAATATAACAGATAAGGAGAGTAGTACAATATGAAACGGCTTCGACATATCAAAATCGCGCATGGTTAATGATCGCCTGCACCATTGCCGGTGCGCTGCTGATGCCCTATTCGCTCGAAGGGCTTCCGAAGGCCAGCCGCAAAGGCTTAGAATACGCAATGGTCGCTCATATGATGGCCGACTTGCTTCTGTACGGCATTATCGGCCTCCTAGCTTCCTGAAGACGCGCAGCAACTGCAATAAGGAGGGATATTCTTGTTCATAGAGCTCGATCTGCAATCTGAAACTCCGATTTACGCGCAGTTAGTCGATCAATTGATCGAAGGGATCGCGTCTGGCGAGTTGAAGCCGGGGGATCCGCTTCCATCGGTCCGGAGATTGGCGGAGGATTTGGGGATCAATCTTCATACCGTCAACAAATCCTACAATTTGCTCAAGCAGGAGGGCTTTCTTCAAGTACACCGGAAAAAGGGCGTTATCGTTCAGCCCGACGGGATGCCCGGCGTGACTGAGGCTTTCGAAGAGAAGCTCCGGCAGCAGCTGCGGTCTCTTGCGGCAGCAGCTGCTGTACGAGGCATGTCGGAAGAGGCATTCACGCAGGAGAGCAGGTCGGTGTACCGGAATACCATTACAAATCGGGGAGGGGAACAGCGTTGACTGTACTGGAGACGATACTCATATCCATCTTTTATTTGTTTATCGCGTTGATGATCAGCATACAGGCCTATATCGGCTTGCGGACCCTGCTGTTCGGCATCACGCTGCCGGCGGAGGTCCTGCAGGATACGGGAGTGAGAGGCATTCGCCGGAATTACGTTTTGCTCACCGGCGGTTTTGCGATCGTCATCGGAGTAGCTTGCTTTTTAGTGACGCGTCATCAAACGACGAGTCGGAGTATCCTGTATTGGGCGACAGCCATCTTGCTTTTAATGGTTGTGTCGGTCTTCGCCACTCGGATCAGCCGGATGTCCGCGCAACGCTTGAAGGCGGCCAGAGGCTGGCAGGTTGCCGTGCAGACGAAGCGCGCAGCAAGCCTCTTGGTCGGCCGAACGCATGGTTCGGTGCTGAGCTCTTGGTGGTATTCAGCGCATGTCGCCGTGATGGCGCTATGCATCTTCTTTGTCGTTGTGAGATGGAACGCGATTCCACAGTCGTTCGCGACGCATATGGGGCCGAACGGCTTATCGGATCAGTACACTTACAAATCCGTACGGACCGTGTTCATGATGAACATCGTGCAAGCACTGATGATCGTGTTCTTCGCCGGCTATAATCTGATGATCAGCCATGCCAGGACATCGCTGGATCCCCAGGACCGGGAAGGTTCGTTGCGGAAACAGTTGAAGCTCAAGAAAATCCATTC
>NZ_ASSD01000133.1 GCF_000520715.1 Paenibacillus zanthoxyli JH29 | reverse complement strand
ATTTATTGAGCAGTATTCGTTCTCGCCTTACATTTACGAGGATGTGAAGCAGGCTGTCTATACAGGCGGTTGGTGCGGGCCTATGAACAAGTTATACGAAGAAGCAATTCAGCAGAAGTTGTTTATCCCGCTGAATCCGAAAATGATGGTGCAGATGCATTACGGGACTTTTGTTTACATGTTGAAAGCCCATCTGCACGGTGTCTTCGAATTAACCACCGATAGCGTATACGAAGCAATCCGTTCCTGCTGGAATGCCGTACGTCTCATGGATAATGCGCTGACGGAACGATAGGCTCGATCGAACAAGCCTTTTTTATAATCACCTAGAACGAACGTTCAATCTTATTTCAGGGAGATGGGTTACGATAAATATATAAGATGGATTTGATAAAAAATAGAATGAACATTCGTTTTGGTCGATCTGTGTTAATGAAGTAGTGGCTCAAAAAAAACTAAGGTTGGAATTTTCGTCATCAGATTAGAAGGGACGCTTAATCATAAATAAAAATATCTGGAGGTTTTGAAAATGAAAAACAAGGTAGCCTTAGTGATAGGTGCAACAAGTGGTATAGGTAAATCGACTGCAGTGATATTAGCATCTAAGGGAGCTAAGGTTGTCATCGCTGCCCGCCGTGAAGAAAAGGGACAACAAGTTGTTGAAGAAATTCGCGCTCTGGGCGGAGAAGCCGTTTTCTTGAAGCTGGATGTTGCGAATGAAGAAAGCATACGCGATGGCATTCAGTGGATCGTTGATCAATATGGAAGGTTGGATTTAGCGGTAAATAGCGCAGGGATAAGTAAAACACCTGCTTCTTTAGTTGATACCGATACAAAGGATCTCCAAGATGCGTTTCAGACGAATGTTATAGGCTTGTTTGCCTGTATGAAATACGAAGTACAACAAATGTTGAAAACAGGAGGTGGAGCTATTGTGAATGTTTCCTCCATTGCTGGAATTAGACCTACCAATCTTTCTAGTGCTTATAGTGCATCGAAATTCGCTGTTGAGGCTTTAACTAAAGTAGCTGCCAAAGAAATGGCCAGTCAGAATATTCGAATTAATTCCATCGCACCCGGCCCAACCAAATCGGAAATTACGGAAGGTCTTGGCGATGCAATGATTGAAAAATTTTCACAAATAATTCCGATGAAAAGAATCGCTGAAACAGAAGAAATTGCAAAAGGCATTGTTTTCCTACTCTCAGAAGAAGCATCTTTCACAATTGGCACAACATTAGTTATGGACGGCGGCTTTATTATTTAAGCTGTTTTAATCAAAATCATTGAGATTTGGATCCGCGCCCTGCGCGGTTCTTTTTTTATAGGATACCAGTTCATGTCCTTCGGCAGTATGAGAAGAGGTTGTGTTATGTACATAAATCGATGGTAGACCACGCTTAGTAATAACGCTGACGTGTCTCATAAGTATAATATAAATATTTACTTTCGCATTTTGTTATGTTATATTTCTTCCTAACGCCGGCGTTTGCATTTTTTTAAAGGAGGAAATTGCCTATGAGCAACACGATGAAGGCATGGCAGATCAAAGGATTCGGCAGCGGATTACAGCTCAAGGAAGTTCCGAAGCCGGAAGTACGTCCGGGAAGTGTGCTGGTCCGAATCGAAGCTTCGTCGCTGATGTCGTATCTGAAAGAATATGTCGAAGGCAAGCTCCCGACCTATTTGCCACCGAAAGGGTGGTTCACTCCCGGAGGGAATGGCTTCGGGGTTATCGAGGCCGTCGGTCCCGACGTGTGGCATTTGAAGCCTGGGCAGCGTGTCATTCTATCCTCGCATCTGGTCTCCGGCGAGAACGTGCCCGAAAAAGGGCAAATTTTGATCGGCGTCACCCATTTCGGCGGCATAGGCGAACAAATGCAGGCTGACTGGGCCGACGGCACCCTTGCCGAATATGCGCTGTTCCCGGTCATGGCGGTCACTCCTGTACAAGGATTGGACCCTATTGCTCCGGAGCAGTTCGCTGTCTTCAGCCGCTGCGTCGTACCGTACGGCGGACTCGTGCGAGGCCGATTGGCGGCGGGTGAAACGGTTGTTGTCACCGGCGCGACCGGGGCTTACGGAACGGCAGCGGTGCTCGTGGCACTGGCCATGGGAGCAGGCAAAGTGGTCGCAGCCGGTCGCAACAAAACGTCGCTCGAGATGCTGGCACAAGCTGCCGGCAGCCGGGTTGTAGCTGTGTCGCTGAGCGGCGACGTCCGGAAGGACAGTGAAGCCCTGCGCGAAGCGGCGGGGGGCGGAGCCGACATGGCCTTCGATATAGTGGGCCAGGCCGGAGACCCGAATGCGACGCTGGCGGCACTCGGGAGCCTGCGGCAGCGTGGCCGGCTCGTGCTGATGGGCAGCATGACCTCGCCTTTGCCTGTGAACTACATGCAAATGATGTTCAACAACCTGGAGATCATCGGCCACTTCATGTACGACGCCGACGCCCATCTCAAGCTGCTGAATTTGCTGAGAAGCGGACAGCTTGATATGAGCCCGATCGCCGCGAAAGTATATTCGCTCAAAGATTTGCCGGAAGCGATGGAAGCCGCCGCGGCGGCAAGCAATCTCGAATGCGTCGTTATACGCCACGATATGTAATTTACACGATTAGAAATTTATTGGAGAGGATGAATGTTATGCTCGTGACGGACCGAATACTTCGCCTTTATACCGACAAAGAGAAATTCGACAGCATGATCGTCTTCTACGAGAATATTCAAGGCACTGCCTGCGAGATGCGCTTCGATATTGCCGAACTAGACATCAAGGGCGCCAAAATCGGCGGCGTTCTTATTTTGTCCGGCGACAAGGAGTCGCTTGACCCGGTTCGCGACATTCAGGCTATCTTTTACGTCGATTCCCTCGACGAGTTCGAGCCTTGGCTGAAGGAGAACGGGGCAGTAATTTTGCACGGCCCGCACTCGAACGCGTTCGGCAAAAACATGATGGTTCGGAATCCCGACGGACTGATGGTGGAGTATTTCGAGGCCAAAACCGACAACTGACCTTTCTCGAAGTTTGCCGCAACGCGCGCCTCTCCGGGTACGCGCTGCGAGCATTTTTGGCCCCGAAGTCTTGCCCCGAAATGAGAGGAAGAGGGTGAGAGATACATGAATGACCAACTCGCGGCTTTTAATTTAAACAATCGCGTAAAGATGGCTTCAACCGTCAGAAAAACGACCGGCATTGTCGCTATGGCAGCATTGCTGAATCCCCTTAACTCGTCGATGATCTCGGTTGCGCTTCTGAAAATCGCCTTCTATTATCAGATTTCGATCGCGCAGACGTCCTGGCTGATTTTAGGTTATTTCCTGATGACGGCCATCGGCCAGCCGGTTATGGGCAAGCTTGCCGATCTGTACGGGCCCCGCCGCATTTTCAACACCGGGCTCGTTTTCGTTGCCTTGTTCAGCCTGCTTTCCGTGTGGGCGCCGTCGTTCGGATGGCTGGTAGCCCTGCGCATTTTGCAGGCGTTCAGCAATACGGCGTTATTTCCGGCAGGGATGGCGCTGCTCCAGGCTTCTGCGGCCGTAGCCGGGACGAATAACGGGAAAATTCCCGTTTCGGCTACGGGGATGATTTCCTTCACGAACAACATTACTGCGGCGCTCGGCCCGGTCATCGGGGGGGTTCTTGTGTATTTCATCGATTGGCGATCTATTTTCTGGATTAACGTGCCGATTGTAATGCTGATCATGACGTTATTCCACCTTTGGATTCCCCGAGAACAATCCTCGGCCGCCGCTGACCGGAGTGTGGCGTCCTGGCGGAGCCAGCTTGATATTCCGGGCATTCTGCTTTTTAGCAGCTCGCTTTTCGGATTCATGTACTTTCTGCAGTCCATGAAGAGCGGCCCGCTTTGGTGGATGCTTATCACTGCCGCGATTCTGTTTGGCGCGCTGGTCGGCCACGAATTGCGCAGGGAGAACCCGTTTATCAATGTCAGGCTGCTGAAGTCTGATTTGAAACTATTGATGGTATATGTGCAGTACGCAGGGACAAGTTTTGTTTATTACTGCATCTTGTATGGATTGCCTTTGTGGCTGCAGCAGCTGCGGGGATACTCGGCGAAGGAGTCGGGGCTTATTCTGCTGCCGCTGCTGGTGTCCGGAATTGTGGCGACGCAAGCGGCGGTTCCCATCGTTTCCCGCTATACGTACAGAAGATCGATCGTCATCGGGTATATGATTCTGATCCTAGGCGCAGCACTGCTGCTGCTCGTAAAATCGGATACCGGATTGAAATGGCTGCTGGCCGTTCTCGCTATACTTGGCATCCCGAACGGCCTTGCCAATGTTGGATGGCAGACAGCTCTGTTCACGCTTGCCAAACCGGGGGAGACAGGCGCGGCGTCCGGGCTGTTCCTTACCTTCCGTTCTTTAGGGAGCATTTTGGCGACGAGCCTTATCGGCACCGTCTTCAGCGGCAAGGCGACGACGGGTAGTCTTCATGAAATCGCCGCCGTCATTTTTGCAGCAAGTCTCGTCATGGCCGCGGTGAGCTTCAGCCGCAAGCTTGTTTGACAGCTTAAGTAGTCATTGTACTATTAGTCTGTCGACACGATCAGGGAATACAGCTCTTTGTCGCTTTGGAGTAGGGGAGCGAGCTTATGGTCGATATAAAAATGATACAATTCCCGAGCCTTCCGCATTTTCCAATCGTCCGGCAGCAACTCTTTCGGCAGGAATGGGTCTTCCAGCAAAATTTCACCGAACGCCTCTCCGGCCTCCAAAATGAGCAGCAGGACATCCCACGGCATAAGCTCCCCGCTGTTCTCCATGAAAGCCGACGATTCTTTGATCTTGTCGTTGATCCAGCCGATAAACCAAGCGTATTTTTCATTCAGCTCCTGGACGGGCCAAATCCGTTCCGCGTCGATCGCCGTGATCGGACCGTAACGCAGATCGCCGATTGCGGTGCGGATCCATAATGCGTCCACGCCGCACTGCGCGGCCAACTCGAGCACGGCGTTCTCGCGATTGAACGGGCATACGAAGACGCCGTCGAATAGGAGCCCGTAACCGATTTGCATAAGCTCGCGGCGGAACGAATTCCGCATCGAACGATGCTGCTCGGGAATGCTGAACATGATGAAATGCCAGCGCCCGTCCCACGATGTATCCATGCCGGAAAATTTCAGCTGAAGACTCTCGATGACCCGGGCGCCTGCTTCCGCCAAATTATATTTCCGGTCTTCGGCCACGATGTAGCCTTTCTTCTTTAAGGAAGAGAGCGTATTGCGAATAACCTGTTCGGATTTGCCGCGACCCTTGAAAATCCGAATAAACTCGGAGGTCGAAATTGCTCGCCGATGCAGGAGCATGTACAGGATTTGTTTTTCTAAGGACAGCATAAAAGCACCTCGATCCCTATGGCATTCGCCCTTCATTATAAAGATAACGGTAAAGGGAAGCAAACCATTATATAATAAAAATATTCCCTTTCACATCGTTTTAAGTTATATTTTGCTGGGATATCACAGACGTGAGTCGGATGTCCCTGTGAGAGAATAAGCAGCAATCCTTTTGAACAAAGAAAGGAGAGAACCGGGAATGAAGAGAATCTTAAGCCTATATTTTCTGATTGCATTCGTAATAGGTACGGATACGTTTCTGGTGTCGCCGCTGCTGCCGACGCTTCGGCAGCAGTTTCATATCAGCGTCGAAGCATCGGGTTGGATGATCGGGGCGTATGCACTGGGATATGCCTTGTTCGCTCTTATAGCGGGGCCGGTTTCGGACGGTTTGAACCGGAAAAAGATCATGCTATTTGGCATCCTCGGTTTTGCGGTTTCTACCTTCCTGTGTGGCTTGGCGTGGAACTTTTGGTCGATGTTTGCGTTTCGGGCGCTGGCCGGTATTTTTGCGGCATTTACGTCTCCGCAGGTGTGGGCGACGATCCCAGTTCTAGTTCCCGCCCCGAAGGTGACGAAATCGATGGGCATTGTATCGGCCGGTTTCGCCGTCTCGCAGACGGTCGGCGTGCCGATTGGCAGCTATTTGGCCGCGCATTCCTGGAAGATGCCGTTTTTTATTATCGGGGGAATCGCTTTTGTACTGTTCGTGTTGATATTATGGAACGTCCCCCAATTTAAGCCAGCGGCTTATGGCAGACAGCCTTCCATACTGGATCGTTACGCCGAGCTGCTCGGCATGAACGGGGCAAAAGGGTCCTATCTGGCCTTTTTTGCGATTTTGACGGGCGTCTTCGCCGTTTTCACGTTTATCGGCAACTGGCTCTCGGACAAGTTCGGGATGAATGTGTCGGAGATCGGTCATGTGTTTATTTTCATGGGCCTTGGCAACTTGATCGGCAGTTTTATCGGCGGCCATGCGGCGGCGAGACTCGGCGAGCGAACCGTACTGATAGGGGGGATCGGCATGCTGGCAGTACTTTATTTGCTGCTCAACCTCGCAGCGTCGCCGCTGCTGGTGCATCTGTGCTTCTTCGTCTTGTATCTAGTCTTCGGGACCGTTTTCCCGATCATGATGGCGCTGTTCCAGACGCTATCCTCCACTGCCCGTGGGACAATCGCAGCGCTATCGAACGTGGTCAACTACGCCGCAACGACAGTCGGGGCCTATTTCGCCGGAATTTTATACGCGCAGTTGAACGGATTTTTCGGCGTGACGGTCTTTGCGGTACTGTGCTGCGCGGTATCCATCGGGCTGTGGGCTAAAGTCAACTAAAAAACCTAAAAAAATCTGCTTAGAGTTGGAGGTTTGGAAATGATGATGTATTCCGTGAGTCAGATTTCACAAATGAGCGGTTTACCTGCGTCTACGATAAGATTTTACGAAAAGGAAGGAATTATCCCAAACGCAAATCGCAATACGAGCGGAAGAAGGCAATATTCAGATGAAGACTTATTATTACTGGAATTAGTGATTTGTTTGAAGGACACGGGTATGAGGGTTGATGAAATTAAAAAATACACCCATCTAATCGTGCAAGGAAATGAAACAATAGGGCAAAGAAGAGAAATTTTGCTGGCACATAAAAAGAACGTTGAACAACAATTGATGCGGATTAGAGAGAATTTGGAACAATTGAATCAAAAAATTGCGGTTTATGATGGATTAGTTACAGCTGAAAAAAATCTTGATAAACTCAAAAATTTAAGTTTCTAATACCTTGACTTAAACTTAACTTTAAGTTGTATCGTATAGGTAACAACTAAGGGGTTATTTCCTTGAGTTTTGACATATTCGCACAATACTTGAGAAAATGGAAGGTGAAGAACTGATGTTCACGATGATGACTGTAATTCGGAAGAAACCTGAGATTTCAACCGAAGATTTTCGGCACTTTATGGAATTTGACTACGGACCGACCTATGTAGGGCTTCCCGAGACGAGGGAGTACATCCAGCACTACCTATCGGACGTTATGACCGATGGAGCAGAGCTTCCAATCGACGCGATCGTCCAGATCAGCTTCGATTCTAAGGTAGAGATGATGAAGGCTTTACAGGCCGACAGCTACAAGAAGGCCGCCAAGATGCGTGAGAAGTACATGAAGGAAACCTCGGTAGGTATTCACTCCGCGATCGTTGAGAAGACGCTGAAGTTGGTCTAGCTGAATATGATCTTTTACGAGGCTTCGGAAAATCGATTGCACAGGCCTTAGGAAGCTGGTCACATTTGTATTCTGACTACTGCTGCCACTATGAATGCGGATATTTTACTCTTAGCGTTAGCCCGGGGAAATTCTTCCCCGGTTTTTTGCTTAGCTTTGTTAATCAATTGCTCGGGATGGCCAGGAGAGTTCTTCCTTTAGGCTCCCGACGATTAATGCAAAGGACGACAAACAAGCCCCAATTCGGTGGTAATCGGGGGACAACCTACCGATTCCGCTTATGTAGACGACGGTATCCGGATGTCCGCAGGAAGGCTTGAGGACCAGGGTAACAGCGCATCCAGCGCCTGTACATCCACTGGATTATGCAATTGGGGCAACTGCTCCAATACATACTCAGATACTCATATGGCTTTATCTCGTTTTCTTTTGTCGTTTCGATCAGGCTGTACGTGATGGTGCTAGATTTTGCCCCCTAGGTGTGTTCCAAATAGCCAATTTTTTCTTCCAATTACAAAGGACTTGATCGCCGGTTCGCTCCGGTTGTTGTCCAGATCCAGCCGCCCTTCACGAACACCATCAACTTCTCCCATTGGGCCGTACTGGATGGATTAACCCAGCTTGCTCTTGGGCAATACCCGGTTGTGCTGGCTTCGCAGCCGCTCCTGGAACGCTCCCAGCACAGGGATGCTGTGCTCCATCCGCAGCTTTTGCCACTCATCCGGTTCCTCTTCCTGCCACTGCTGCTCAAGGGTGAATAGTCAGTTGTAGAAGTCTAGCCCCTCCTGAGCCTTGGTTCCTTCTGAGGCTGCTCCATTGCATCCGTGACTCCTTCGTGCATGCGCCCAACTGCCCACCAGCGTTTCATAGGCATGAAAATGATCCCTCTCCACAAGCAGCGTATGCTCGGTCAAGATCGGCGTCGCGATGCTTTCTCGTTCACATGTGCGGCATCCGTACTGCAACTGCACCCGGTTGAGCACCTTCACCTGAGTATCAGTTCCCGGCGAGTCTGGCTGCACATTTCGTGCAGTTTGTTTCCACAGTAGGGGCAGATTTGCTCCGACTCCGCAAGACGGTACTCCACCGTTTCCTCCAGGCAGTCCGGCCGCAGGATGAGCTCGGGTCTGTGTCAGAGACAAACCATCCAACAGATGGGCGATCTCCCCGTTCATGAGTCTTTTTTCAAAGCAAGTAAAGTTTCTTCTTTAAAGACTCTCTGCTTGTCCTCATCCGCAGCAGCGAGCGCGTACGTGGATTTGTTCTCTTTCGGTTGAATTTAAGCGCTGAATGGCATGATGTAAGTCTTCTTGTGCCTCTTCAAAGACAGTAGAGGACGGGAAAATGTTGATCGTGAGGTGTAAGTCATGATTCTCATCCAGTGGCTTTGTATAATAGAAGTATCGATCTACTTTTCTGAAAAAATCTCGACTGGCATGATAAAGGCAGGCGTGAACGTAGCGGATAAATAATCCCTTTTCAAATCTATACCCATCTTTGACTCATGATAAATGCTAAACATCGCCTCTCGTATTGAAGTGGGATTCATTAAAAACAACTTTAGATAAAAAATAGATAGATATTCCTATAGATATAAAAAAACATCCTGCCTCTGTTGTTGAATATGCCGATTTCTAGTCGAGCATTTCAATGTAAAGGAAGGATGCCAGAAATTGTTGATTTTCACAAATGTATTTTTGAGGGATTATGCAGTGAAAATTAAATACTTATATTATTGGAATAATTGAGTGTTACAGTTAGGTTTATATCGCTCAGTATACTGATTTGTTTGAAGAAAAAGTCCAGATAGCAAGACGGCCTTGCTCTTCCATTCGGAGAGGCTGGAAAACTTAAACTCATTTCTCAGGAGCAATTTACCGAGCGTGATACCTCCACAGATACCACCTAATAAGCCTATGTGATTTTTATCTTTTGCTAAAATAGTCAATTCGTAAGTTCAGTGGGATTTACAACGCTGCCTTCCGGATCAGTCGGGTCCCAGGATGGATAATCTGTATAGCCCTTTGAGCCTGGCGTATAGATGGTTTCATAGTCAGGCTGAGAGAGAGGGGCATCTTGAGCCAACCGTAAAGGCAAATCAGGATTGGAAATAAACATCCGGCCGAATCCAATAAGGTCCATAGTACCCGCCTCAATTCCAGTTGCATATTCATCGGCCGTAAGACTTCCTTCGGCAAGAATTTTTCCTTTGAAGTCATTTCTGATCTTTCGATATATTTCGGATTGTTTTAAGTCATTGAACCAAAGATGCAAGAAGAGCAAATCGCCTCGGGCATTTAATTCTTTAATTATATAACTGTACTTTTCATCGATATCAGCTTCTTCAATTTCACCGATCGTGAATCCCGGCGTCAGTTTGATTGCGACAAACTCAGGACCGCGAACCGCACACACTGCATCCACTACTTCGAGCATGAATCGCGCTCGGTTTTCCGGAGAAGCGCCATATCGGTCAGTTCGCTGATTAACATTGGTTGATAGAAATTGATCTGCTGCTAAAAAAACAGTTCTGGTGTCCAGGTTTAGAGATAAATCTGTTTTATTATCAAAAGGAAAGGGCTGTAATATAGTGAATGTAGGTAATTTTGTGTCATTTATGTAGGAACATTTGTGTCACTGTACAATCAATGAAAAATCCCCCCGCAAATGTTCGTCATACATATGTACAAAATACGGGTTTTGTGAAGAAGTATTATGATAAACTATCGAGCGACGAGCTTTCAGTCTCTAATCATCATTGTTATCTTGTCTAACGACAGCAACTTGGTAACATGAATTCATGTTACCAAGTTGCTGTCGCAATTCTAATTTTGCAGCCCCTCATAATAAAGATAATGTAACTACGTTGCTGTCGCAAAAGTAGTTTGTTTATCATTATGTTACCAAGTTGCTGTCGTGAAACCACCTTCAATAATACCCTTCGTGAAAATATGGATGATTTCGTTATTAATATCTTTTATTATTTGTTAAGTCAATTCCTTGTTCAGTACTTAATATTAATATGACAACATTTTAGGCTCACTCTAAAAATTAGCGGTTGAAGTTTTCAA
>NZ_ASSD01000132.1 GCF_000520715.1 Paenibacillus zanthoxyli JH29 | reverse complement strand
GGCGACAACGGCGGCGCCTCCGTATACTACGAGCCGAACAGCTTCGGCGGACCTAAAGAGTCTCCGGAGCACAAGACTGCTCCATATGAAGTCTCCGGGCAGGCCGACAGCGTTGCCTACGACCATCACGATCATTACACCCAGCCGGGCGATCTGTACCGTCTGCTGAGCGAAGACGAACGCGCCAGACTGGTGCGCAACATCGTCGATTCGATGAGGCCAGTGGAGCAAGATGACATCAAGCTCCGTCAGATTGGCCATTTTTACAAAGCCGATCCCGAGTTCGGCACCCGAATTGCCGAAGGACTCGGACTGTCCGTAGCGGCCGAGAACTAATAACCCCATTTTTATTCTAAGAAAAGCCCCGAACCGCCTGGTTCGGGGCTTTATGCTGCCGTCCCAGAATGCTGACACTTAACCAATTTGAAACTTTTGGAAATTATATACGTCTAATGGTTGTGTCCGCTCTTTAAATGACAAACAAGCGTTCGAGGAGGTAGCATCAATGAACACCTTTTATAGAACTAAACCCGTTTTGAAATGGACCGCCGGAGCCCTAATTGTATTTCTTCTAGCCGCGATAATTCCTTACGCCGGAAGAAGCGCAGCCGCAGAAGCATCGCCTGGATTAGCCGGCGGACGGGTCGTTCTAGACCCCGGCTTCGGGTATCGCAGCATCTGGGAGGCGCTCGCGAATGAACTGTATAAGTCCAGTCCTGTGACCGCCTATCTTCCTACCCGCCTGCCGGATTCCTGCTCGTCGTACTACGACATTTCAAGCCGGTTAACGCAGGAGGGCTATGCCATCCAGCTTTACAGGACCGATAAAGTACCATCCCGGCCCAGACACTGCCCGGCGCGGCATCGCCTGTCATGAAACCCCGGGACATTTTGATGGAAACTTCCGCCGGAGCAGCCAAACCGTCCTTCCCGCATGGAGATACTGTGCTGCTTGCAAAGAACGGTTGGACTTTTTATGCGGATTCCTCCGCAGCGGGGACGGTCAGCCGCAAACGGCAGCTTATTCAGACCTTCTCCCAGGCTGCGAAATTCGCAACGCCTTTATCTGCCGACGCGAAAGGCATCGTCAACGTATCGGGCACGGGAAACAGCACCGTTTACTCCGCCTATTGGTCTTTTGACGGCAAGACGGGCTACAAGCTGGTAAGCCATACCTCTCTCGCTGATTTCCTGTCGGTGCTTTACAGCTTCCGGCCGGTTATTAATCTGCTGGATCAGGCAGATGTGGTGCTGCTGCCGTTGGATTCGGAGCTGAATTGGCGGATCGGTAGTAAGACCGCTTTTTATCCCCGGGAGAACAAACGCACGACGATCAGCGGCGCTCCTTTTCTTATTGACGGAGTTCCCTATTTTCCTTTAAAAGATGCCATTGCATTTATTAAGGGGAATATGCAGACCGTCCCGGCGGAGAATGCCGTTTATTTCTCGGAAGAAGGATACTACAATCAGCTTAAGCTTTATTTAAAAACGGGCCAAGTATATAAAGGGACTCAAAAAATCGCCACCATCAAGATCCGCAAAGCGAATGGCGTAACCTTAGTACCGCTCCGTTTTTTGCATGAGCAGTTGGGCCTTGTGTTCAGCTATACCCCTGCGACGCAGACGGGAAAAATCCAACATACCGGCTGGTTCACGAACAACCGGGCACTTCAGGCATCCGGTGACACTCTCTCCCTATCGGTATTCGGTATCGGCAGTTTTTCATACGAGAGCAGCCGGTTCGGTTCTTTCGGTTCGTACAGCTACACCCAGAGCAAACCTCCTCAGGGCTATAACGGACGTAAATACGCCATGTACCGGGTCAGCATTCCTCTTTTGCCTGGGGACAATGCATTCGTATACCGCGACTCTAGAACGGGACGCATCATCAGCACCATTCCAGTCGATTCCGCGTTAACTGCAGCCGATATATCTTTCCGTTACAGCGGTAATCCGTCCTATGACTCCCTGGCCCTTAACCTGAAGCTGACCTCAAGCGACGGAACCTCGTGGCCGGCGGGCTACGCGGAGACATCCTCTTATGCCGACTTAAGCGGCGCTATAACAGCGGGCGGCAATGGCTTTTCCTCTCTGAGGCTCACGCTGCGGCCGGCCCATGGAAGGGTGAGCAAGGCTGTCAGCATTCCGGTAGCCAAAGACGGCAGCTTCACCTACCGAATCAAGCCGGAACAGGGAAAAGGAACCTACACCGTCACGCTGTATAATCCGCCAGGGAGCCTCCCGTTCGACGATTTTGCCGCCATTGTAAGTTTCACGCTAGTCGTGAAATAAGCGGTAAACGCAGCACAGCAGCATTGCCATTGATGGGCGGTGCTGCTTTCCATCCCCAGTTTTTATTCCGTGCGGAGAAGCTTGGCGTAGTACGAGCCTGTCGTATACAGCGCGGCAACCGGGTTATGGCCCATAACGCGGTCCTTCGTTACCAACGTTGTTACAGGGGCGTCCGAATATTTCATAAACAGCGAATCATGACCGACGCAAAGTCCGACCACCACATTCAGATCGGTTTGTTCCGCATTGAGGATTTTGGCCTGCAAAAGCGGGTTGCAGAGCGACTCATGGCCGCCTTTTCTCACTTTATCCTCTTCAGGGATGCCGATTTCGGTCTTGTCCACACCTCCAACTTTGCATATGACGCTATAGAATTCGAGTCCCCGGGCCTTTAAAATTTTCGCAAAAATCTTACTTTCCTGAATCAATCCGGCACAGGTTGCAATACCAATCTTCTTTGCGCCTAACTTTTTGGCAAATTCAATAATCTCTTCCACTCGGGTCAGCTTGCCGTAGAATTGTCCCTCGACCTCCGCCGATGCCCTTGCGATTCTCGATACCAGCTCTTCTTTTTTATAGGCATCAAGGGCTTCCTCAAAGAACACCTCATCGGAATTCGTCGTAGGGCAAGCTTTCGGAAATTCCGCTTCCCTAGTTATGCAGTTGTATACACCACAGCTCGTGCATGAAAAACTATAGTCCGCCATAATCTCCTCCTCCAACTAACTGGCTGAATATAAAAAAGGTTAAGCATACAAGCGCAGCCCGCAGCATGCCTTGTATCTCAACCTCTTTTGGTAAAGTCGGTTTTTATTCAGTACTCATCCCGCCAGCAAGTCAGCGTCTGAGTGACCTCTAGTCGTCTAGATGGATCAATCCCCACACTATTCATACTAACTTAGTATGACTTTAATACCTAGCCTTACGATCGTCAATACAAGAAGAGCTGCTCATAAATAAAATTGCTCTAAATGTTACAAAAAAACATCAGGACGGAGCACACGGAATGAGGCTGAGAAAGCGTTAGCATTGCCTTTGCGCCCTAATGTCCCTACCTCAGAATCCCATACATGTTTTTAGCTAACGGCAGGCATTCGATAGTTCCCATTCGCAACTGCCACCCTGATACGATCTTTTGATCCTGGTTATTGTTATATGAATCCGGTTAGCCTCGGATTAATTTCTCTAAGATTCCGAAGCCCGGGTTCCGCATGACAACGCTTCTGGCAGATGCTCCTTTACCTCCTCGATAAATTTATGAAAGGCGCTCGTCATGTACAGATCGCGCCGCCGTATAAAAACCGTCGGAACTTCCCGATACCTCTCCGGAAAAGGATAGCACCGGATGCCGTCCTTGACATTCAGCTTATTATAATAAGATACAGGCAGTACGGCAAAGCCGATCCCCGCTTTTACACAGCCCAGCAGCCCTTCCATCGATCCGAACTGCATGACTTTGGCTAGACGAAAGCCTTCGTCCCGGAGCCATTCCTCAAGCTGCAGCCGATACATGCAGTCCGGGTTCAAGATCAGCAGTGTCTTGTCCTGAATGGTTCGGAGCCCGCGAAAATCCATCGTCTCCGGTATAATAAGACCCAAACGCTCGTTAATGATTAGCTCCTGAATAATGTCCGGATGCTCGACTGGCCCATCCACAAAGGCTCCGTTAACGGAATACTGCAGGACGGCATTGATGAGCTGATCGGTTGATCCGATATCCAGATGGACTTCAACCTCAGAAAATTTGCCGCGATAGGCGGATAAAATAGAGGGCAAGCGTATCGCCGCCGTTGTATCGGAGCCAACCGTAATGGAGCCCTTGGGAATGGGCGAATCCAGAACCGCTTTTTCCGCCTCCTCCAGCAGGTTTAAAATCTTCTCGGTATACGTCATAAGGGTCTGACCTGCGGAGGTCAGCGTGATCCCCCGGCTGTGCCGGTAAAAGAGCGGAGTCTTCAGCTCCTGCTCCAGCTGCTGAATTCTTGCCGTCACATTCGATTGTACATAGTTAAGACTCTGGGCCGCTTTTGAAATGCTTCCTTCCTCAGCGACCGCCCTGAACACCTTCAGAAGTCCAATATCCATCCCGGCACGTCCCCTCTTTTTAGCTATCAGCCATAGTGATGTCCTCTATCATTTCCCTTCATTATACATGATTGGCTTCTCCCATTATGATGGAATTACAAAAGAAATTTATTGAAGAGGAGCGAAAACCGATGGAAAATAAACGTTGGCGTTTTAAAGTGCCCGGGGCATTAGGCAGCAAAGAGATCATCATCGATACCAGGGAAATCAAGAGTGTGTATGACGTTCTGAAGAAGCTGAGAAGCGTAGAAGAAGGAGTTCCCCTTGAACAAGCAACGGCTCCCCGCCAGGAAACGAACCAAGACTCCCCCGGCGAACCTAAAGCCGTATAAGAACAACTGGGGATACAGATATAGATATATAAAAAAAGACCTCTGCAGCGCAGAAGTCTTTATGACGCAGTAAGCGGGTGATGGGAATCGAACCCACGCTATCAGC
>NZ_ASSD01000131.1 GCF_000520715.1 Paenibacillus zanthoxyli JH29 | reverse complement strand
CAAAGCCGTAACCCTGGACAAAGAGCCGCTTGTGAAGCCGGAGCAGGCGCTGGTGGTTACGCAAATTCTGGAGGCGATATACGAATCCGCCCGCACCGGGAAGACGGTTTATTTTGACGGAGCCCAGGATAGCGCAACCCAGGATTCGGCTCAAGCGGTGCTCAATAAATAAATCAATTAACATAATTAGGGAAGATATACGAGAGGAGAAACACAATCCATGAAACTTGGCGTATTTATGGTACTGTTCGGGGGCCGCAAGCTGGAGGATGCGCTGGACTATGTGGCGGAAAAAGGAGTTAAAGCGGTGGAGATCGGCACGGGAGGCAATCCCGGAAAAAGCCACTGCGATCCGAAGCTGCTGCTGGAAGACGAGCGGGCGCTGAAGGAGTTCAAGCATGCGGTGGAGTCGAGAGGGCTGATCATCAGCGCGCTTAGCTGTCACGGCAACCCGCTGCATCCGCAAAAAGCACTGGCGCAGAAGGATCACGAGGATTTTCTGAATTCCGTAAAATTAGCTGAAAAGCTGGGAGTCCCGGTTGTCAATACGTTCTCCGGCTGCCCCGGAGACCATGAGGATGCGAAGTATCCGAACTGGCCGGTTGCGCCTTGGCCGAATGATTTTCAGGAAGTGCTGAAATGGCAGTGGGAGAATAAAATCATCCCTTACTGGACGGAGACGGGGGCATTTGCGGCTGAGCATGGCGTTAAGGTCGGCCTTGAGCTGCATGGCGGCTTCTCGGTTCACACACCGGCAACGCTGCTTCGCCTGAGAGAGGCGGCGGGCGAAGTCGTCGGGGCGAACCTGGACCCGAGCCATATGTGGTGGCAGGGCATCGATCCTGTGCAGGCTATTCATGTCCTGGGCCGCGCCGGAGCGATTCATCACTTCCATGCCAAGGATACGGTCATTGATCCGGTTAACGTGAACAAGTACGGCCTGACCGATATGCAGACTTATGACAACATGCTGGACCGCGCCTGGCAGTTCCGCACCGTCGGCTACGGCCATGATCTGAAGACTTGGGCGGATATTGTCAGTGCGCTTCGCCTGGTCGGCTATGATTATGTCGTCAGCATTGAGCATGAAGACGGGCTGATGTCGATCAACGAAGGCTTCTCCAAAGCGGTCGACAATCTGAACCAGGTGCTGATTCAGGAGCAGATCGGTGAAATGTGGTGGCTGTAAGGAGTTAATCCGGACAGGGCTGATTTAGCCGGGAGGCATACTCGAACCCGCCGGGGCCAGGGCAAATTGGCACCGGCGGGTTTTCGATTTCTAGTGTTTTCGATTTCTAGTGTTTCGAATGAGAGGGGATTACAATGGAAAATAATAAATGGTGGAAAGAAACGGTAGTCTATCAAATTTACCCTCGGAGCTTTCAGGATACGAACGGAGACGGCATCGGAGACCTGAAAGGAATTATCTCCAGACTGGATTATTTGGCGGAGCTTGGGATCGGCGCTATCTGGCTTTCCCCGGTATGCAAATCGCCCCAGGATGACAATGGCTACGATATTTCCGATTATCAGGATATCGATCCGATGTTCGGCTCTTTGGAGGACATAGAGCTGCTGATTAACGAATCCAAGAAACGGAACATCCGAATTGTCATGGATCTGGTGCTGAACCACTCGTCCGACGAGCACCCTTGGTTTCTGGAAGCGAAGAAAGGCAAAGATAACCCGTACTATGATTACTACGTCTGGAGAGACGGGGTAGAGGGAACGCCGCCCAACGATTTGCGAAGCTGCTTTGGCGGGTCTGCGTGGGAGTGGGTGCCGGAGCTGGGGCAATATTATTTGCATCTGTTCTCTGTGAGGCAGCCGGATCTCAACTGGGATAATCCCAAAGTCCGGCAGGAGATTTACGATATGATCAACTGGTGGATGGACAAAGGTGTGGGCGGTTTCCGGCTCGATGTGATCGATCTGATCGCCAAGGAGCCCGACCGGAAAATCACCGCCAACGGCCCGAAGCTTCATACGTATATTCAAGAGCTCAGCAGGGAAACTTTTCAAAAGGGAGATCTGTTAACGGTAGGCGAAACCTGGGGCGCAACTCCGGAAATCGCCAAGCTGTACAGCAATCCCGATGGCAGTGAGTTTTCCATGGTGTTCCAGTTCGAGCATATCATGCTGGATGAACAGGAAGGGAAAGGAAAATGGGATCTTGCGCCGCTGGATTTCCTGAAACTAAAGCAGGTGCTGTCCAAATGGCAGACGGAGCTGAAGGGCGAAGCCTGGAACAGCCTATTCTGGAACAACCACGATCTGCCGCGCATCGTCTCCCGCTGGGGGAATGACGGCGAATACCGCGTGGAGTCGGCCAAAATGCTGGCCACCCTTCTTCATGGAATGCAGGGCACTCCTTACATCTATCAGGGTGAAGAGCTGGGCATGACGAATGTGCGCTATCCTCTTGAGGATTTCCGGGACATCGAGCTGCTGAACCTGTACAAGGAGCGAATCGAAAGCGGATACGCCCACGAAGAGATCATGGAATCGATTTACGCCAAAGGCCGCGACAATGCGCGTACGCCGATGCAGTGGGATGCTTCCGAACATGCGGGCTTTACAGCGGGTCAGCCTTGGATTCGGGTCAATCCGAATTACACGGAGATCAATGCGGCGGGCGAATTAGAGAATCCGGACTCCATCTTTCATTACTACAAGAAGCTGATTCGGCTGCGCAAGGAATATAACGTAATCGTTTACGGTGAATACAAGCTGCTGTTTCCCGAAGATAGGGAATTGTTCGGCTATATCCGCACATTGGGAGAGACCACACTGCTCGTGCTGTGCAATTTTTATGGAAATAACGTTTCATTTGAAATGCCTGAAGAGCTGGCTGGAGAAAAGGAACTGCTGATCTCGAACTATAGCGATGAAGCTTCCGGCGGTTCGCTCCGTCCTTATGAGGCAAGAATGTACCTGTTGAAATAAGTTGGAAGTGAAACAAGCGCCGAGCCTCATTTGAGGACCGGCGCTTGTTAGCGTCAAGAAGCCGTATGTCTGGAGTGAAAAAGGCAGTACAGCATAATGGCCTGCTGGACATACAGAAGACATTTTTTGAATTCATATCCGACAAAATAATCCGATTCTATGATATCCGCCGAGACCTCTTCCCCTCTGAAAAAGGGCGGACACGGATTGAGCAGTGCGCCGGGCTTGGCCGTCTGCATTCTCTGCATATTGATTTGGTACTTCCCTATGTATTCGGCAGTCCGGTATTCCTCCGGCAAAGAATCGGTCAGCAGGATGTCGCTGTCCTGTAATATCCCGTCCAGACGGGTATGAAACGTATAATTAGCGGTTTCCGGCGCAAGCGCATTGCCCTTAGTAGAGACGTGATGGAAGTTTAAATTCATCCTCTTCGCCATGCTCATCCATGTCCGGCTGACGTTGCCTCCCGGGCCCACAAAGGTATAGACCAGGTCCTTGTAATCCGGTCTCCGCCTGCTGATTGCATAGAGGTCGGACATGATTTCGCACGGATGGTTCTCCGAAGTCATCGCATTAATAACTGGAATCGAAGCATTACGCGACAGTTCCCGAAGCTTATTGAGGTCCGGATGCCGGACTACGGCCGCGTCGGCCCAGTTCTCCATATAGCCTATGACATCGGCAAGGTCTTCTCTCTTATTCAAAGCTTCCGGGGACATGCAAATACACTTACCCCGCAGATCGCGGATGCCTTTCTCAAAGCTTACTCTCGTACGAAGACTGGTTTCGGGAAATAATAAAACGAACGTTTTTCCTTGAAGCAGGGGTTGCTCCCGGTTCTGGCAAAGCCGGTCGGCCAGGCCAAAAATATCTTGAATTTGTTCTTCCTTCCACTCCTCAATATCCAGAAAATTCAGGGCGATCACGTCCTTGTGTAAAAGATGGGCAAGTCTGAATAGCGAAAAAATATAGTAAAATATGTATTAGTATACACTAATTATTATGAATAGTGATATGATAAACATTCTAAACTCCCTCAGTGCAGGGGAGAATTTTAACATAGAATACCTATCAATATATGTAATATAAAATGACAAAGATAAAAATTTAATTAAAGTGTGTCATTTATATTGACATTCATTTATTCCCGATAGTATTATTATCGAAAATAGCAGCTGTAACGAAGATGAAAGATTCAGAAAGGTTGTTTTCATTTGCGGGAAAAGGTTTTCCTTCGTTTCTTAAATGCTTAATCGATGGTTGAAAAAAGGTGTGTATCGAAGGTTCTCTCTTTTTTTGAGACTGAGGAAAAGGTTTTCCTAATTATGACAAAGGGGGTGAAAGCATGTCATTTACAATCAAGGATGTGGCCAGACTGGCGAATGTCTCCATTGCCACGGTGTCGCGGGTGCTGAACCGGAGCAAGCCTGTCAGTCCCGAAGTTCGTGAGAAGGTGATGAAAGTGGTGGACGAGCTTGGATACAATCCAAATCCTGTGGCCCGGACGCTGATTATGAAGGAGAGTATGCTGGTCGGTGTGCTGATTTCGGATGTCGCCAATACCTTTATTTCGATGTTCGTACGCGGCATTGAAAAAGAACTCTTCCAGCATGGCTATACGACTCTGCTCTGCAATACGAACGGGGATACGGATGTTGAACTCCATTATTTAAATCTGCTTAGTGATAAGTATGTGGATGGCGTTGTACTGTTAACCTCCGCTCCGAAACAGGAGCAAATCGATTTCTTTAACAAGTATGATATTCCCGTTATCTTTTCGAGCCATACAGACAAGGACAGCCGGTTCCCTTGCATTAACATTGATGATTACCAAGCAAGCTATGATGCCGCTAAGTATCTGATCGGACTGGGTCACCGCAGCATCGCCTTTTTCTGCGGACCGATGGAGTACTACCAGACGATCCGGCGTTTTGACGGGTATAAGCAGGCTTTGGCAGATTACGGAATTGAGTACCAGGAAAAGTGGCTTTTTGATAAGGACTATGACATTGAATCAGGGTACAAGAGCGGAATGGAGCTGTTCGCGCAGGCGGATCGGCCTACGGCGGTCTGCTGTGTCAGCGATATGGTTGCTATCGGGGCGATCCGGGCGGCGGAAGACAGCGGAGTCAGCGTTCCGGAGGATGTATCCATTATGGGCTTTGATGATATCCCGATTGCCGGAGCTTACCGGCCAGCGCTCACGACGATCCACCAGCCGGTCTACGATCTAGGCGCCGGGTCGGCGCAGATGCTGCTCAAACAGATTCGTGAAAAAGGCAATTATATTCGGGAAGCTAAAATTCTTCCTCATGAGATTATTGAAAGAGAAAGCTGCCGGGCACTGACTGACTGATCTTAATATTCCATTCATAATCCGAGGGAGAGATAAGCGATGACTAAGAAATTGGGACTTCTCGCACTTTGTATGATGCTGATGTTAATGCTCGCGGCGTGCGGCGGCAAGGCCGGTTCCGGGGCGGACAATACAGGCAATACCTCCAGTACGGCCGGTAACAGCGGGGAGGAAGCGGCGGCGGAAGGGACGGAGGAATTAACGCCTGAACCGGGGGCGGAGTTGACCTTCTGGACGATCAAGGATGGTTTCAGCGATTACGCCGTTCAAGAGTTTGAAAAGAAATACAACATTAAAGTGGCGGTAGAAGACGTCGCTTACTGGGACAGTGTGGCCAGGCTGACAACGGATGGACCGGCAGGCACTGGCGCGGATGTATTCGGGATGACGAATGATTTTCTCGGCGGAGCCGTAAATGCCGGGCTTGTCCTGCCGAACGACTATTTTGAAGAAGAGACCCGAAGCATCAACCGCAATTTGGCCGTTGACGCATCAACCTATGAGGGCATTCTGTACGGTTATCCCCGGTCCGTGTACTCATACGGGCTGTATGTCAATAAAGATTTGGTGAAAGACGCCAAGCTGGACACATGGGAAGACGTCATTGCGTTCTCCAAGAAATTCAGTGATGTCAAGAACAATAAATACGGATTTATGCTTGATAATGG
>NZ_ASSD01000130.1 GCF_000520715.1 Paenibacillus zanthoxyli JH29 | reverse complement strand
ATCCTGTTCTAAGATTTGGACTTTTTCAGTGGCCTCGGTAGTGCCGGGAGGGTTTTGTCGTAAGCTTGGACCGTCCATTGCATGAACGGTCCATAGCGTATTTGCTTATTTAATTGCACCCTGCGTAATTCCGCTGATGATCCATTTTTGCGCGGACAGATAGACAACAACCATCGGCAGCAGCGCCAGCAGGTAGGAGGCGAAGGCCAGATTGAAGTCGGTGCTGAACTGCCCCTGGAACACGTACTGCACAAGCGGCAGCGTGTATTGGCTTGGATCGGCCAGCAGAATGAGCGGGAGCAGGAAGTCGTTCCAGGTCGACAAGCTGGACAGTATAATGATCGTTGCGCTGATCGGACCAAGCAGCGGAAAAATAATCTTCCAGAAGGTTCCCCAGGTCGATGTGCCGTCCACCGTGGCGGCTTCTTCCAGCTCAAGCGGGATGGAACGGATATATCCGACATAGACGAACACGTTGAACGGAAGTCCGTACACGATATACAAGAGAATCAGACCGGGAATATTGTTCATGCCGAGATCGGTTGTTACCTTGACAACAGGCAGCATGATGATCTGAAACGGAATGAACATGGCGCTGACGAAATACAGATACAGGAGCTTGAAGAATCTCCGGTTCATATTTCTTGCTATGGCATAGGAGACGAGCGAGTTGGTCAGCAGGATAAATCCAACCGAAACTATGGTGATGACTGCGCTGTTCTGAAGAGCATGGAAGAAATCGGTCGCTTTAATGGCGTTGCTGAAGTTCTCAAAATGCAGTCCGGTCGGCAGTGAGAAAATAGACTGTGCCATTTCTTCGGGATTCTTGAGCGCGATGCCGACCGTCATGTACAGCGGGAACAGAATCAGGATCGAACCGAGCGCAATGAGGGCGGTCGCCAGCCAGTTGGTATTTTTTCTCATTACAGGTCCATCTCCCGTCTTTGTAGTACTTTAATCTGAAACAGAGAAATCGCCACGATCACGATAAAATAGATGACGGCGTTCGCGGATTGATACGCAAATTCTCCGCCAGTAAATCCCCCGGTATAAATCAGGTGGGCGATCGACTGTGTGGAGCGTCCCGGTCCGCCTCCGGTCAAAGCGACGATCTGGTCGAAGATCATGAGTCCGCCCTTCATGGCCAGAACCATGTTGATGGTGAAGAAGGAAGGAAGCATCGGGAAGGTAATGCTCCAGAATTCTCTCCATTTACTGGCTCCATCCAGACCCGCGGGAATCGTCTGCAGGCCGGCAAGATAGAGGATGGTGTTATAAGCGATGCCCTGCCAGACGCCGACGATAACGATACCCACCCATGCCCAGTCGGGGTTGCCGAGAATATTTTGCGACAGGAAATCGCTTCCGAGCTTTGCGCCCCATATCGTAAAGGCATTGGAGAACAGGTAGTTAAAGATATAGCCGACAATCAGTACGCCAAGCACATTCGGCAGAAAGTACACACTGCGGAAAAAATTCTTGGCTTTGATCTTGGCATTCAGTCCCAGCGCGATCAGAAGACTGATGACATTGATGCTCGACCTATTAGACGATCATACCGTTCAGTTTATAGGGGGAGTACCAGCAAAGCTGACACTACCCGCAAAGTAAATGTTATTATATAGGGGTTTCAGGATGGTTAGAGAGATGATCAACCTTAGAAAAAAAATGAGTGCAACATTTTCAGTCTATTAATCGTTTTCTTTGTAGAAAGATAAAAAAATTCTTTCGTACTCATTTAAACTACAAGTGGAGGAATTCAAAATGAAATTAAATAGTTCAGTAGCAGCAGTGCTTTTAGCAAGTGCAGTGACAGTAAGTGGTTTTGGAACAGTAGGTAATATGGCTTCCAATGCATCACCTGTGAAATCAATAGGCTCAAGCAAAATTACAACTAACAATAAAGAAAAAATGCTAAACGAAATATACACATCAGTTGGTAAAACATTTGATATCAAACTTGAGGAAAATTCGTCTACTGGATACTCTTGGAGTTATGTTACAGATAAAGAAAGTATTGATCTTGTGTCAGAGAAATCAGAAATTCAAAAAATAGACCAATCTGAAGTTGATGAAACACCTGTTGGTGTGCCATCAGACAAAACTTGGACTTTTAAAGCTTCCAAACCAGGGACTTACAAACTCAAGTTTTCTTATGCCCAGCAGTGGGATAAAAGAGCAAAACCTGCAAAAACAGTAGAGTACACGATTAAAGTAACTGAGAACGAATCGAACAAACCTGACAACAGGTAGCACTTGGGCGTACCAAGCCGACAGTAAAAACATTAAACTAATCTCAGATTCTTCTAAAACCACAAGTGATGCCATTGGTGCTCCTTCAGACAAAACTTGGACTTTTAAAGCTTCCAAACCAGGAACATACAAACTCAAGTTTTCTTATGCTCAACCGTGGGAAGGTAAACAAGATAAGAAGGGAAGTACAGTTTCTTATGTATTTGAAGACAATGATCTACTAGGAGGCCCGTTCTGGAGTACAGGGAAAAAGGATCGGATTGTACCATTCCCTCGTTCGATCAAGGAAATGCTGGCCATGCATGCTGATTCCATGAAAAAAAAGCAAGCGGTGTACCTTTTTGAAATCTTCATGGAAGAAGAAGTACATTGATCGGGGAATCCGCAAAATCCTAGCAAAATATTCGGAAGCTGCCGGCATGACTCAAAATCGTCTCCACACAAGCTGCGACATTTTCACTTAACCTGGCTAAAAAACAAGGCATTGATGATGCGCTTATACAACCGTATTCAGGTCATGAAAGCCATAAGTCATTAGAAGTCTATTCCAAACTTGTAATCACAGATGCTCAGGATGAATATAACGAGGTAATTAATAGATTTCCCATTTTAATAACATCTACTTTGCGGGTGTGTCAGCTTCGCTGGTACTACCCCTTATAGAAAAATACGCCATTTCCTTGGCGTATAGTTTCGTTAAAATATTGGTGGTACCCCTTGACAAACATTAGCTGGTTTTTTTGCGGCGCGTGTTTTGAGTACAGTTTCTGCGTCAGGCGGATTAACCTGCGTAACGACGATATTTGCAGCGACGTAAACGTTTAACTTACTTACCTGCGCAATCCCGGCTGTTCCGCTTCTAATGTCATAATTCACGAAAAGCAAGCGTTTTCATATTCGGTTAAACGTTTACGTTGTATTCATAAAAAGACTCAGGTAAGCGTTCTTACCGTCTGTCTTTCTATAATCGAATGAGAGACTATGATTCCCGGCAGCATTTCGCCCGTTTCAATACCGCGGATCAGCGTTTCGGAAGCGATTTTGCCCATCTCTTGAAGCGGTTGGCTAACCGTTGTCAACGGAGGAACTACCATGTTGGACAGCTGAACTCCGTCAAATCCAATGACCGAAACATCATCGGGAACTCGGACTCCGAGTTTATAAGCTGCCGACAGTACGCCGATTGCCATTTCGTCACTGGCCGCAAACACGGCCGTTACATCGGGAGCGTTGCGCATTAGTGTTTCAAACTGAATGCATCCGCTTTCAAATCTGAAATCGCCGTAAACGATATATCGGCTGTCAAAAGGAATTTGGTGCTTCTCAAGCGCCCGCATATATCCGTCCACCCGAGGAGCTCCAGCTAATACATCCTCTTTTCCTCCGCTGATCATTGCGATTTTACGATGCCCTTTGCTGATGAGGTACTCTACCGCGTCGCAGGCGGCCAAGCAGTCATCGACCTTCACGTAAGGAACGGTGGCGTAATTGGATTCGGAAGAGACGAGGACAACCGGGATATTCATCGCTTGGATTGCCTCATAATACTCCTCCTTTAACACACTGCTGGAGAAGATGATTCCGTCAACCTGCTTTTCCCGCAAAAGCTGCAAATACTTCATGGTGCGTTTGCCGTCATCGTCGGTGTTGCAGACCACAATGCTGTAATTGCGGCCATGGGCGTAATCTTCAACTCCCTGCAAAATATCCGAGGAGAAGGCGCTTGATACATTCGGAAATAATACTCCGATCGTATACGTACGCTTATTGATTAAGCCGCGCGCGATCGCGTTGGGCTGATAGCCCAGCTCTCGAATAACCTCATTAACCTTCTGCTTCGTTTTGTCGGAATATCCGCCCAAATTGTTCAGTACCCGGGAGACCGTAGCGATGGAAACGTTCGCCTTCTTGGCTACATCTTTAATTGTAGGGTTCATGCGGTTCCCCCCAATACGGCTGACAGCTATTGTTAAGCGCTTTCTATTAATTCAATGACTTGCAACAGATAATGTAAACGATTAACCAGAATATAAACCTGAATTGCCGACCTGTCAATAAAATCGAAAAAAATTTCATAAGGATATTTAATGAAAAAATATAAGAACGCTTCATATTCGATATTGAAACGTTTCCAATTTAGTGTTATGATAGCGCTATCAAAGATGTTTTAGCGGAGGAAGCTTATGGCCAGTATTAAAGATGTCGCCAATTTGGCAGGTGTCGCCGTCGGTACGGTCTCCAGAGTCATTAATAATGCCCCGGCGGTAAAGCCGACAACCCGGGACAAAGTCATGGCGGCGATCAAGCAATTGAATTATGTGCCGGATGAGGTCGCGCGGAATTTTAAGATGCAGAAGTCCAAGATGGTCGCCCTGATGCTGCCGAGTATTTGGAATCCGTTTTTCTCCGAGCTTGCCTATTATATTGAAGATGAACTTGACCGGAGCGGGTTCAAGCTGATGCTGTGCAACAGCGGGGGCAAGCCGGAGAAAGAGCTGTATTACTTCGATATGCTCAAGCAGAACAAGGTGGCGGGAATCGTCGGGATTACATACAACGATATTGAGAACATCGTAAGCACGGATATCCCGATCATCAGCATCGACCGGCATTTCAACAAGCAGATTACCTGCGTGACCTCGGACAATTTCGAAGGCGGCCGGGTCGCACTCAGGGAGCTTGTAAAGGCCGGTTCGAAGAAACCCGCCTTTCTGGGCAGTGTGCCCTTGATGTACAGTGAAACGCTGCGGCGCAAGGACGGTTTCGTGCATGAAGCGCAGACCCTTGGTATTCCCTGCGCCGTGTATGAAGAACCCGACTCGCTTAAGGATGAGGACCAATATTACAGCAACTTCCTGCAGCGGCATCCGGACATCGACGGCGTATTCGCCATCACGGATATGACCGCAGCCAGATATATCGAGAAAGCCAAGGAGGCCGGGATTCGCGTTCCGGACGATGTGAAGGTCATCGGCTACGACGGCATCCAGGATCATCCCTATTTTCATCCTCTCCTGTCCACGATTCGTCAGCCGGTAGAGGAGATGGCGAGAACAGCCGTAAGACTGCTGCTTAAGAAAGTCGAAGGGGAAAGCTTGGACCGTGAAGTCTTCCGTATCCCAGTAACCTATAGAGCAGGAGAGACGACCTGATATTCGGTAAGCTTAGGGCGCAAGCTGAACCGCAGCCTTATATTTCGATGAGGAACGGACGCCTGAACAGTGATGCTCATGTGGCTAAGCTTCGAGAGCATAAGCTCAAACAGGGCGGATAGACGTTTCTTCTTGCATAAATTGGAAACGTTTCAACAAAAGATGACGGCATATGATCCAACCCATAGATGTGTTAGTAGCTGAGAAGAAGATCGTGTCCCGTAAGAGCAATGTCAGGGAAAGCAGAACAAATCGAAAGGGGAAAAGTACACAATGCAATTTAAACCAAGGCGCCAGTCCGTGTGCCGTCTGCTTGCCATTCTTGCATTTCTTTATTTGATTCCGGTTCATATGCCTGCCGCCAAAGCCTATTCGAATTCGATCACAAATCCCGGATTTGAGACGGGGACGCTGTCAGGCTGGACGATTGAGAGCGGGGATGCGTTCAGCTCGGGCGATGTAGCCAGCGACACCGATTACTGGAACCGGCAGAAATTCAATCAGCATAATTTTTGGCATATCTGGGGGGGACGCGGCGACAATGCCAAAGTGGGCGTACTCAAATCCGAAACGTTCACCTTGGCCGCGACGGACAGATCGACCTCCTTATCGGAGGGGACAGCGACATCAACAATCTTTACGCGGCCTTGGTTGATAGCGCTACCAATACAGAGCTGTTAGAGGCCACGGGCAACAATACCGACACCTATTCCAGACAAAGCTGGGATGCTTCGGCTTACGTTGGAAAGGTTGTGTACATTAAGCTTGTCGATAACTCGGCGGAGGGGCACCTCAATATCGACGACATCAACGTTCCCCAGAGCCCTTCTTTGAACGGTCATGTCGAGCCTGCCCTGTACAACCACGATTTCGAGCAGTCGGATCTGAATCCCGGCGAAATTAGAGGTTGCATCAATGTCAGCGGGGACGCGTTCGCCCCGAGCAGCCTGGTTCATGAGGATTACTACAGCGGGGGAGGGAAATTCAATCAGGCAGGTACCTACCATCTGTGGGGATTCAAAGCCGGAGGCGACGCTCAGACTGGTTCCATAAAATCCGAAACGTTCACGCTGGGCGGCAACGGCGGGATTGATTTTCTCATTAATGGAGGCAGAGACACAGCCAACCTGTATGTCGCGCTGGTCAAAGCAAATGGCGGGCAAATCCTTTTCAAGGAGACCGGACGAAATTCCGAAGCGTTTCAGCGGGTATTCTGGGATGCTTCCGCCTACCTCGGACAGGATGTCTATATCCGCATCGTCGATCAGGCAACAGACGGCTTCGGGCATATCGGCGCGGACGACTTCCATGTCTACAACTCGCAATACGCCGGCGGGCTGGCCGGCTACTGGAAATTGAACGAAGCTTCAGGCAAGACGACAATGGAGACAGTGTCGGGCACAGCGGACCCGGTATCCTATCATTTGAATACCGGGGTGTACCAAGCGGCTCAGGACCCGCTCTGGCAGAGCGACGGCATCAGCGGCGGGGCGCTTCTGTTCGACGGCTATTCCACCTGGGTTACGCGGAACGCGAGTCATTTTCCGACACCAACCCAAGCGATCACGGTAGGAGCCTGGGTCGCCCCCCGGAATTTCGAGCATGGAGACGAGGGACGCTTGTCTGCGATTGTGAACCAGCATAACCGGGAAGCGAAGGAAGGCTTTATTCTCGGCAACTACCGTCACGGCACCTGGGGCTTTCAGTTCGGAACGGGCAGCAACTGGCGGGAAATCAAGACCGGCAGCGAGCTGCCGCTTGACGAGTGGTCTTATGTGGTCGCGACTTACGAGAGCTCAACGGGGAAAGCTGCGCTTTACCTTAACGGAAATTTGGTAACCACTGCGGATTTCACGCCCGGCGAAGCGATCGTTCCCAGCGATACGGACCTACTTATCGGCAAAAATAATCAGGGATTCTGGCTGTACGGCTTCAATCTGAATGCCTTTAGCGGACTTATCGATGAAGTGAAAATATATAATCAGGCGCTGAGCGCAGCCGATGTGCAGAGCGCGTATAACGCATACGTCAGCGCGCTGGGCGGCAATCTGCCGACGGCGAATAACCGGATGGAACGGAGCGTCTATCAGGATGACGTTCAAAGGCCGCAATATCATGCGGAGCCGCCCTCAGGCTGGCAGAATGAACCGGGCGGACCGATTTACTTCAAGGGCAATACCACGTGTTCTACCAAAGCAATCCGCGCGGGCCGTTCTGGAACCATATCCGTTGGGGGCACTTGGTCAGCAGCGATATGGTGCATTGGCGCGATGCCAAAGACGCCGTGATTCCAGAGAAAAACGCCATCGATCCTGACGGGGCATGGGCTGGCGGTTCGGTGCTTGATGGCAACGATATTCCGGTTATCTTCTATACGGCGGGTGACGACCGCCGAACGCCTAACCAGCGGATCAATATCGCCCGCAGTAATTTCGGGGTGGATCAGGATAATGATCTGAACCATTGGATCAAAAGTCCGAAAGTCGTCGTCGACCAGCAGCCCGGCGAAGGCATCATGGGCGAGTTCCGCGATCCGTTTGTCTTCAAGGACGGGAACACCTGGTTCAACCCGCGCTTATCCGACCCGGGCCGACGCCAAAGGAATCCGGCTCTGGGCCAATGCCGATTCGAACACCGTCGTCGTGAAATCATTGAAGATCTGGGCGATGAACTCGGCTTACGGCGCCGTGAATCCAACGGGAGTCACGCTGCCTGCGAGCAAGACCATCATCCAGGGCGACAGCCAGCTTGTGCTTGCCGCCGTCAGCCCGGCGAACGCCACGAACAAGGATGTCATCTGGACATCCAGCAATCCGGCGGTTGCGACCGTGGTGAACGGGAAGATCACGGCGAAGGCCGCCGGCAATGCCACAATCACCGCGAAGACCCGGGTGGGCAATTATACCGCAACGACAGCCGTTACCGTCACGGCGGAACCGGCGCATGGCGAACTGACGAACCACGAGTTCGACAATCAGTTGACCGGCTGGACGATTGTATCCGGCAATGCGTTCTCCAGCCAGGACGTCACGTCGGACGACAATTGGGGCTGGGGCGGACCGTTTAACCAAAGCGGCGCCAACCATCTTTGGGGCGTAAAAGACGGAAACGATGCCCAGACCGGGGTTTTGAAATCCCAGACCTTTACGCTCGGCGGCAATGGACAGATCAATCTGCTTGTCGGAGGCGGTAATAACTATTACGACCTCTACGTCGCGCTGGTCCGTTCCTCGGACGGCAAGGAATTGTTCAAAGCCACCGGTCTTGATCAGGAATCCTACACCCGTGTCTATTGGGACGCTTCCGATTATATCGGTACGGCATGCTATATCAAGATTGTGGACAACGCAACGGGCGGCTGGGGCCATATCAACGTGGACGACGTGAACGTGCCGGTGCAGTAAGCGTACGGGCAGGCGGTGTGGTTGACTGCCACCACGTATCGCCCCACCGCGTGCTGGGCGGAAAGTTCCTCACGCGCCGCTGCCTACGTAACATCGAATTGCCAGGGGGAGTCAAATATGAGAAAGCTGAAAGCTGCGCGAAAAAATTGGGAACTGTATTTGCTGCTTATTCTGCCTGTAGCCTACTTTATTATTTTTCGGTATGTCCCCATGTACGGCGTGCAGATTGCCTTTAAAGACTTTACGCCGCGCGCCGGAATATGGGGAAGTCCCTGGGTGGGACTTCAGTATTTCCGGGAGTTTTTTGAATCCTATAACTTCTGGACGATCATCAAGAACACGGTTCTGCTAAGTCTCTTGAACCTGCTGATCTCGTTTCCCATTCCCATTCCCATAATCATCGCCATTTTGCTGAATCAATTGGCCCGGGAGAAGCTGAAGAAGTTCGTTCAAACCGTAATCTATGCCCCTTATTTCATCTCCACCGTTGTGCTTGCCGGCATGATCATTGTGTTTCTGTCGCCGAACAGCGGACTGATCAATCATATCATCGGGGCGTTCGGCGGGGAGCCGGTGCTGTTCATGTCCGAAGCCGGCTGGTTCCGTCCGATTTATATCATGAGTACGGTATGGCAGGAGACCGGGTTCGCCACCATTATTTATTTGGCCGCGCTGGCCGGCATCGACACGCATCTTCATGAAGCCGCCGTTGTAGACGGGGCGAACAAATGGCAGCGAATCCGCCATATCGACTTGACTGGGATTCTTCCCACCATTACCGTGCTGTTTATTCTGGCCGTAGGCAACTTAATGAACGTGGGATTTGAGAAAGCCTTTCTGCTGCAAACCGACCTCAATATCGACGCGTCGGAGATCATCTCGACCTATGTGTACAAAATCGGCATCCAGCGCGCGCAGTACAGCTTCTCGGCGGCAATCGGGCTGTTTAACGCGGCCATCAATCTGGTGCTCCTGCTTATCGTAAACCGGGCCGCCAAAAAAATAAGCGGAAACGGATTGTTTTAGAAAGGGGGAGATTAAGCATGTTTCAAATGAAACGCAAGCTGAAGAGCGATATTGCTTTCGATGTGGTGAATTTCATCGTGCTGGGCGGATTTACGCTGATGATTCTATATCCGCTTTATTTTATCGTAATCGCTTCCATAAGTGATCCGAACCAGATTTATGCGGGCAACGTATGGTTGTGGCCCAAGTCGATTACCTTTGACGGCTACCGGCGGATCTTCAGCGATAACACCATTTGGATCGGTTACCGGAACTCCTTATTCTACGCCGCGCTCGCGGCTGTCATCAGTTCGGTTCTGACCGTTATGGCGGCTTATCCGCTGTCGCGCAAAGATCTTTACGGCCGGAACGCCGTCATGATGATTTTTGTCGTCACCCTCTTTTTTAACGGCGGAATTATCCCGACCTATCTGCTTGTCAAAGATCTTCACATGATCAATACCATCTGGGCCGTTGTGCTTCCCGGGGCGGTGGACGCGTTCGCTATCATTATCGCACGGACGTTCTTCCAGAGCTTGCCCGATGAACTCCGGGAGGCGGCTGCCATCGACGGGTGCACCAATCTGCGCTACATCTGGAGCATTGTCGTGCCGCTGTCGAAACCGATCATCGCCGTGCTTGTGCTGCTCGCTGTGGTCCGCCAGTGGAACGGTTTCTTTGACGCCCTGATTTATGTGAACGATTCGTCGCTGTATCCGCTGCAGCTCATTTTGAGGAACATCCTGATCCAGAACCAGCCTTCCGGGGATATGCTGACGGACATTACGACGCTCGTAGCCCAGCAGAAGGTGACCGAACTGATTAAATTCGGAGTCATTATCGTTACGGCGCTCCCATTGCTCACGCTGTATCCGCTGCTTCAACGTTATTTTGTCAAAGGCGTCATGATCGGTTCAGTCAAGGGATGAGCTGAGGCCGGGGCTGTCCGCGAATACGCTGAAAGGAGGTGGGGCTAGGGCATTGTAAGGGTGGCAGGTGTCTGCATAGGGCAAGTCATCATAAGGGAGGTTTGATTTGCAATGTATAGAAAAATATCGATGTTTATCGTGGCGGTACTGTGCTCTTCCGTCGTACTTACGGCATGCAGCGGCGGTGAGGCTTCAAACAATGCTCCGGCGGCTTCGAGTGCGGCGGGTGATGCAAGCAGCGGCGAGGCCGCAGGTTTCCCGCTTAAGGAGAAACTGACGCTGAAGGCAGTGGCGAAGCGGCCGGCGCTGGCGCCGAGCGATTTCAATGATTTTGAAATGGCGAAGCGGATGGAGTCGGATACGAATGTCCATGTGGAATGGACTACCATCGTTGATACGGATTATGACCAGAAGAAAAACCTGCTGCTGGCAAGCGGCGATTTGCCGGATATGTTCTACGGAGCCTCCTTTACGGACACGGAGCTGCTGCATTACAGCCAGGATGGCACCATTAATCCGCTTAACGATCTGATCGACAAGCATATGCCCAACCTGAAAGCGCTCTTTGATAAGCGGCCGGACATCAAAGCGCTCGTTACGGCTCCCGACGGCAATATTTACTCTCTGCCGGTAGGCGAGGAGCTGGGCACCGGGCAGGAGGATATCGGCGCGAATCCGGACTTTTTGTATATTAATTCAGACTGGCTGAAGAATCTTGGACTTGAAATGCCGAAGACTTTGGAAGAATACCACAACGTTTTGAAAGCGTTTAAAGATAAAGACCCGAACAAGAACGGCAAAAAAGACGAAATTCCGCTGTCATTTATCAACGCTTATTGGACCGGGGATATCGGCTATCTGTTCGGCGCGTTCGGCGAATCCGACAAGACGTATCAGCCGGCCAACAACACCTACTCCGAGCATCTGAACGTTAAGGACGGAAAGGTATACTACGCCGCTCTGCAGCCGGGATACAAAGAGGCGGTAAAATATTTTCACACCTGGTTTGAAGAAGGTCTTATCGATATCGATTGGCGAGGAAAACTTGCGGCTGCATATTTTTGTCGACCGCTCGCTGATTGAATGTTACGCAGGCGGGCTGAAGAGCCTGACGACGAGAGCTTATCCGTCGCGGCTGGATGCGCTTGGCCTGCTGTTATGGGCCGACGGCCCGGCGGAGCAAATCGATATGGACGTATGGGAGATGGGCCCGGCTTATCCAACCCATTAATACAGAGATAAAGGAGATGCAGGAGTGTCTACAAAATCATACAGTGAAACGTTCCGCCCGCAATTTCATTATTCGCCGGAGGCAAATTGGCTGAATGATCCCAACGGACTGGTATGGTATGAGGAAGAGTATCACCTGTTCTATCAGCATCATCCCCACAGCGCGGTGTGGGGCCCGATGCATTGGGGTCATGCGGTAAGCAAGGACCTGGTCTACTGGGAAGAGCTCCCCATTGCGCTCCGGCCTGATCATAACGGGGCGATCTTCTCGGGAAGCGCGGTTGTGGACTGGCATGATACCACAGGCTTTTTTAATGGAGGCTCCGGTCTGGTAGCGGTATTTACCCATCACGATACGCAGACTCCAAGCGGAGTGCCGCGCCAGAGTCAGAGCCTCGCTTACAGCACGGACAAGGGAAGAACCTGGACGGTGTACGAAGGCAATCCGGTTCTGGAGGATGAACGGCACGTCGATTACCGCGATCCGAAAGTGTTCTGGGACGGCGAACGGGAGCGGTGGGCGATGGTGCTCGCCGCCGGGCAGCGCATTTTGTTCTATCATTCGCCTGATCTGATTCATTGGTCCTTCGGCAGCGAATTCGGTGCGTCGGAAGGGTCGCATGATGGGGTCTGGGAATGTCCTGATCTGTTCAGGCTCCCGGTCGATGGTGGCGGCGGTGAATCCAAGTGGGTGCTTATCGTCAGCATCGGCCCGAATGATGAACTGGCGGAAGGCTCGCGCACCCAGTATTTTGTAGGGGAATATGACGGCGTCTCCTTTGTAAACGACAACCCGCCGGATACCGTGCTGTGGCTGGATCACGGCAGGGACAATTATGCCGGGGTGACCTGGTCGGATGTTCCTGCGCAGGACGGGCGGAGGTTGTTAATCGGCTGGATGAACAACTGGAAGTACGCCAATCAGCTGCCAACGGAAACGTGGAGAGGCGCGATGACGCTGCCAAGGGAGCTTAGGCTTGCGGTGAGCGAAGACGGTGTTCGGCTGCGCCAGACGCCGGTGAAGGAGCTTGAAGGGCTCAGAGAAAAGGAATTTCAGATCGATCATGCGGTGATTAATGCTGGGGACGGCAATGTTTTGCAGGATATTCATGGAAGCGTGCTGGAAATCGAAGCGGAAATTAAGCTTACGGGTACGACGGCGTTCGGCTTTCGGAGTCATGGCTCTGCCGGGCAAGGAACGGTTATCGGTTATGATGCGAGCCGCAGCTATCTGTTCATTGACCGCAGAAATGCCGGTATATCGGACTTTCATCCCGATTTCTCCTGTGAGCACGGAGCGGATCTGAAGCCCTCCGGCGATATGATCAAGCTTCGGATATTTGCCGATCATTCCTCTGTCGAAGTGTTCGCGGGCGGCGGGTGTGTCGTGCTGACGGATCAGGTTTTTCCGGACCCGGAGCATCAGGAGCTGGAGCTGTACGTTCAAGAAGGAAGCATTGAAATCATCTCTTTACGCGTATTCGGCTTGAAGTCCATTTGGGACGCTTCCAGATAGGGGACGATACCTCATTAAACAAAAAGGAGCCTAAGTCTGCTGTTTAACAGGGACCTTAGGCTCTTTCCTTTAAATTTATTTCTTCAACCCTGCTGCGGCAATCAGTTCCTTTAGTTCGCCGTGGTTAAAACCTTTGACCGCTCTGCCGCCCGCTATGGTAACCGGAATGCCCATGAAGCCGAGATGTTCCACTTCCTGCTGATAAGCTTCGCTTGTCATAATATCTCTGACCTCGAACGGGACGCCCTCGCTCTGAAGGAGTTGTTTCACCCGGCTGCAATCGCCGCAGCCCTCGGTGGAGTAGACGATCACTTGGGCACTCATTGGCTTACAGCCTCTTTAATGCTTGATTGCGTAATTTTCCAGTGGGAGGTATTCCAGCGCACTTCGCCATCCTCAAGCAGGAAGATTTGCGGAGACTCATGCTTAATGCCGAAATCTTCGGCGATTTTATTGGACACCGGACGGTCCTCGATCACAAGCACGATGGCGGCGTCGGTATCATTGTCTTTCAGATAGGACTGGAACTCTTCGTACGCTTTCGCGCTGATCGGACAGGTTGTGCTGTGCTTGAACAGCAGCCTTTTTCCGGGCTTTGCAATATACTGCTCCAGCTCATCGGCGGAGTGGAGTTGCAGAATGGACATGATATCACCTTCCTTAATATAGTTGCTAATCAACAGTAATTGTACCTTAGATTGTAACATGTTTCAAAATTAAAGCAATCGGGATTCCAGCCTAAAGACAGCGGTAATCTGCCTTGCTGCTGCATGGCAAACGGCCATTCAGTGCTTCTTGTAATAAAACACCGTCTCATGCAGTTCCCCTTCCGCCGACCGGGCATAATCCGGAATTCTGCCGGCTTCCACGTAACCGAGCGATTGATACAGCAGGTTGGACGGATCGCCTGCGCGGGTATCAAGCACAAGCAGCGTTCGGTCTTCCGTTGACGCGTACGCTTCGGCCGTTTCCATCAATAGGCGGGCAGTGCCCCGGCGGCGGTGCTGCGGGTGGACCATCAGCTTGGCGATTTCCGCGCGGTGCAGTCCGTTCGGCTTCAGGGCAAGATGGAGCTGCACGCTCCCAGCAATCTGGCCGTCTTCCCAAGCGGCCCATAATATAACGCCCTCGCCGGGCACGCCTCGCCAATACCGGCCAGCTTCCGCTTCCGTAAGCGGCGGCAAAAAACCGACGGATGCTCCGTCCTCCACCACCACGGTCAGCAGCCCGGCCAGCTCCCGTTCCAATTCTTCGTCTATTGCGCCAATTTGTTCTATACGAATCCCTGTTGTCATTAGCGCTGTCTCCTCTCCCGACTGTCGGTCTAATCGGAAATGATTGTATACGTTACCAATCCTAATTGCAAGTTACAGCAGCGGCGGTCAGCCGGTGTAAGTCGATAAAGTGAAAAAACAGGGACCGCCCCGGCTTTGTGGCCGAGAGGCTGGTCCCTGTTAGATGCCGGGCCTTTAGGCCGGCTGCGGTTCTATTACTGGAAGTTCCGGTTTTGGTTGGTGGAGAATTGTCCCGGTGCTTGAATGCCAGTGCCGAAGGAAGATGACCCGATAGGCGCAGATCCGATGGAAGATCCTCCGATTTGAGAGCCGAAAGACGAAGAACCGAAAGAGCGGGTCATTGGGTTTTGGAACCCAGGTTGGTTGTATGCCGAACCAAATGTGCCGGTTTGAGCCGATTGCTGCTCCACTTGGCGGAATACTTGGGAGATTTGCTGCAATTGCTGAATGGCTGTTTGGTGGCCTTGCAGAACGTTCTGAATCGTTTGAGCCGCTCTACGCTCGCGGTTTGCCAGTTCCTCAAGCTGTCTTGCGTTTTGTTCTTCTTGCTGCAGAAGTTGTTGATACATTTGGCTGGATTGCTGTGTTTCGTTGATCAGCCGTTGAACAAGCTGCTCACCTTGGTTGATTTGATTCGAAATGTTCGTATTCAATGTCGTATCCTCCTTGTGGAATGGATTGGTAACCGAAAATTATTATGCTTTGACTTCATGCAAATTATTCATTCATCCTCCAGAAGAACATTTGTGAATCCGTTCGTTTCCAATGCGGCGAAGCGGCTTTTGATTTTAATGACAATATTTTGAAAATTGGGGCTGAATATTTCGCAGAATTAATAAAAATACGGCTGCCATTGTAGCCCTAATATGGTAAAGTTGAGAAAGCGGCCGCAAGCCGCTATAGACGAGACGAGCTGAGAAAGGAAGAGATGAGATTGAGCCTAGAAGAGAACAGACTGGATTTAAGCCGCATTGTGTTTATCGGAAGAACCTACGAGGAGTATATGGCGATGTTCGGCCTGTCCGAAGAGGAACTGAAGGGACGGACCGTCCTGGATTGTCCGGGCGGGGCATGCGCGTTCACGGCGCGGGCAAATGCCCTTGGAGCGCAGGCAGTGTCGGCCGATATAGCTTATTATTACCCGCCCCTCCCCCTTGAGGAGAAAGGGCTGGAGGATATCCGGCATACGATGAACCAATTGGAAAAAGCGCAAGCCGGATTCAAGTGGGACTATTTCCTCTCGGTGGAGGAATTAAGGGCCCATAGAAGCCGAGCTCTAGAGGAATGTATTGCCGACCTCAAGCGTCACCCTGACCGTTATGTTCCGGCGGTACTGCCGGAGCTGCCGTTTGAAGACGAACGGTTCGATCTGACGCTGTCCGCGCATTTCTTGTTCATGTACGGCGACCGGCTTGATTATGATTTTCACCTGAAGTCGCTGCGTGAGCTGCTGCGTGTGACCCGGAGGGAGCTGCGCATTTATCCGCTGGTGGACCTCTCGGGCAACCGGTACGGTCAGATGGACGACCTGCTCGCGCAAATCGCAGAGGACGGCTGCACGGCCGAGGAGGTACAGGTCCCTTACGAGTTTCAAAAAGGAACTGGCCGCATGCTGAGAATTATTAAGGGCTAAAGCATATATAACGCAATCCGGTCTCCGGTGAGGAGGCCGGAATTTTTTTGCACAAAAGTGGCAACATTTCCCTCCGGAATCCGTTAATTAGGATAAAGAGATCCAATTTTAACAGTCTTAGGCGGAGGGGAACATGAATGAAAAATAACATGGGAGAGGTTCATAGGGGAAGGGGTCGGCGGACAGCGCTCAGTCTGATGCTTGCGCTTGTTCTGCTGTGTACCGGCATCTTCGCGGGAGAGGCGGATGCGGCTGGCACCCAAATGCTCGTGATTAACAAAAGGGTCAACAAGCTGGCCTTCTTCGACGGCGGCAAGCTGGTTAAAGTATTCCCGGTGGCTACCGGCAGGGAGAAGAGCTTGACTCCGGAAGGACGTTTCAAGATTTTCAATAAAATCAAAAACCGGCCTTATTACAAAGATCATATCCCTGGCGGCGATCCTGCCAATCCGCTTGGCGACCGCTGGCTCGGGCTGGATGCGTACGGCACAAGAGGAACGACTTACGCAATTCACGGCAATAACAGAGAGTCTTCCATCGGCAAGTATGTAAGTGCCGGATGCATCCGGATGCATAACGACGACATCCATTGGCTGTTTCCGCAGGTGAAAAGAAATACGACAGTGGTCATCACCTCCTCGGCGCTTGACATGGAGAGCATTGCGCGGAAAAACGGCTATATTCTGGGGACGAATACATTTGCCGGAACCATAGCTGTGAACGGCGCAGCGACGAAGCTGAGCCAGCCCTTCATCCTGGAGAATTCCCGCGTGTATGTTCCGCTGAGAGAGACCGCATCTGTGCTTGGCGCAAAGCTGGGGCTGGATTCCGAAGGAGCGCTGACGATCACGATGGGCAGCCGCACGGCATCGCACAAGCCGCTGGCTGATTATGCCACCGTGAACGGGGCGAAGGTTGGAATGCTGGCGTCGCGCAATGAGAGCGGGACCCTGATGATTCCGCTGAGCAGTGTTCCGCTGTTGTTCGGCGTTCAGATCAAGTGGACCGGGTCGAGCGGCACCGTTACGATCCTGTAAGCATACAATTCCATAGGCGGGCAACAAAAAGCTGGTCCGAAATGCAGGACCGGCTTTTGTTGAAATAAGAGGATTTACTTGCGTCAAGGACGCCGTCAGGCGTTTCTTCTTGCAAGTGTTCACAACATGTTTAACTGCCGCCAAGGATGGTTCTGTGGTACTATAATTTCCGGAAAATTGATTCTATTTAGGCATTTAGAAAGGAGTTTTAGATTGAACAAAAGGAACGCAGGCTTTTGGATAAGACTTGGCGCCCATTGTTGGACGGTCTCATTTTGGCGATTCCGGCAGCGATTATCTACTTTCTCATAACGGGAGGAGAGAGAGGGAGTGCATCGGAGCGGGATGTTGTAAAAAACATCCTGACTATTGGCTACACTGTGTTGGTTCCGGTGTTCTGGAATGGCCGCACAATCGGCAAAAGAATATGCAAAATCCGCATTCAAAAGCTGGACGGAACTTCTCCCGGAATTGGAACGATGATTATACGGAATGGGCTGTGCTCCCTGCTGTATAGTTACACTTACGGGATTGCCATTTTGATCAGCATCGTGATGGTGGTTGTCCGAAAGGACAAAAGAGCGATTCACGATTTCGCCGCCGGAACGGAAGTCGTGTATGACGATCCTTGGGCGATAGAGAATCAGGCCTGAAGGGCTTTTTGCAGCGAGTGCTTGAAATGATCAATGAACTTTTGACGAATGTCCGGTGTTAATTCCAGCAGGGAGAGATAGGAATTCGAAATCAATGAACGGCTGAATCAGGATATTCCGGTCTTCACTGGCATTAAGTTTGGAGGTTAGCTCATTTAAGGATACAAGCTCAAGACCGATGGAGTCGGCTCCATCTTTCGGCTTGGAAATGTAAGCTTCGGCCTTTGGCAATTTCTCAATCCCCTTCACATCATCAATGGTCGGTATGACGGGATATCCTGCCTGCGTAAGCTTCAGCAAATAGTCCTTCCCGTTCATATCGCCTTACCGTCAAATGAATTATAGGTTTTGTATGGGTTCATAGCGGCCCTTTCTCGAAAGGTCAGATACTCGTCCTTAAAATTTGCCACGGGTCCGGCGTTTCGGATCACGATGAGATCATAATGCTTCTCAAAAGCATGGATATCCTGCGGATGGCAGATCGTGAGCGGGAATGATTCTCTAAGCCGCGAAGTCAGAAACAAATCCTCTTCATAATAATTTCGCCCTTTGGCTGGGTAATATAGATCGGTCACAAATAAAATAGTTCCCATATACGGTTACACCTTTCCATAAATGTAATCCGGTATCCGTTCATTATAGTGTAAAAAGACGGATATACTAAACGCTATCCGCAATTTTTTTACGGACAAGCGCTATTCCTGTATGAATGAAAACGGTGTAGAATGTAGGGGAATGAAAATTGACCTGCGGCTACTTGCAGCATCATACGCGGAAGGGAAAGGATAAACTATGGAACAGAACAAGTACAGTCTTGTCATCGTCGGCTTCGGGGGAATGGGCAGCTATCATGTGCAGTTGATCGAACCGTGCGAGGGGCTGGCGGTAACCGGTGTGTATGATGCGGTCAACTACCGGATGGAGCTCGGGGCAGCCAAGGGTTTTAAGACTTATGATAGTCTGGAAGCGGTTTTATCTGATGAAACGGTAGATGTTGTGCTGATTGCGACGCCCAACGATGTACATAAGGATATTGCGATCCGGGCGCTTACGGCCGGCAAGCATGTGATCTGCGAGAAGCCGGTGACCATTAACAGCGCGGACCTGCGTGATATTTTGGAAGTGGCCAAAGAAACGAACCGCATCTTTATGGTGCACCAGAACCGGCGCTGGGACGAGGATTTCCTTATTATCCAAGACCTGATCGACAAGAAAAAAATCGGCGAGGTGTTCCATCTGGAGTCCCGCGTGCAGGGAGCCAACGGTATTCCCGGCGACTGGCGCCAGCTCAAGACGTACGGCGGCGGCATGCTGCTGGATTGGGGCGTTCATCTACTCGATCAGCTCCTGCTGCTCACCGGAAGCAAGATCGACAGCGTCACAGCTGAATTAAGCACTATTCTCGGCACCGAGGTGGATGACGGATTCACCAGCTTTATCCGGTTCAAAGACGGCCTGACTGCTGTGATCGAAGTAGGAACGACCAACTTCATCAAGCTGCCCCGCTGGTATGTCAAGGGTACGGAAGGAACCGCTATTATCCGCGACTGGGATCTCAGCGGGGAGATCGTGGTGAACAATCCGGACGTAGCCAAGGTCGAGCCGAAGCCGATTCAGGCGGGACAAGGGCTTACCAAGACGATGGCGCCGCCTTCGGAGGAATCTACTTTGCGCTTGCCGATCGAGAAGGTTCAGAGCACGAAGCAGAGCTTCTATGACAACTTTGTCTCCGTGATCGAAGGCAAGAGCGAGCCTCTGATCAAGAACGAGGAGGTTCACCGTGTGCTGCGGTTGATCGAGACGATTTTTGAAGCGGCGGAGAAACGGGTCATCCTTAAAGACTTAGAGCTGTAAACTCTCCTGCCGAAGCCCAGGTCTTGCCAGCCGGGACTTCGCTGACCTATAATAGCTATAGAATTCTAATTCGGACAATTGATGGAGGATCTTCCCTACGATGAAGAACTAATACGTTTCCTTATAAGACCAGCCAACTTGTGACTAGCGATATGCACAAGCCGCGGTGCGCCCATCATTGGGCGGACGGTCAGGGATACGTATGTCTTCGGGAAGATTCAAGGGATCGGCAAACGTTTCGTTAAAAAAGGCCAAAGAACAGCTTGCCAGGAACAGCCCGGCTGTATGGATTGTACGGGTAAACCCGGCCCGGGCTTAAATGGAATCTGCCATGCTTAAACCTGCTTATGGCAGTATTCCACCCGGCAGTGAACCTGTTCATGGCTGGTCGCCGCTTAGCGTCAGGCCTGCCATCGGCTATAGCGAACCGCGCCATCCATCTTCCTTTCATACGATATTTTTGACCGCAGCGGCAGCTGCGGTTTTTATTTTTGGTATGAATTCGGAGGGATGGACAATGCCGATACTGCATGTGAAAGAGATATCCAAGGAATGGAACGGGAATCCCCTGTTCCGGAATATATCGTTTGAACTGGCCGAGGGAGAGCGGATGGCACTCTTCGGACGCAACGGAGCGGGCAAAACGACGCTGCTGAAGGGGCTGCTGGGCGCTGTGGCTTTTGATTCGGGGACGGTATACCGTTGCCTGCCCGTCAAGGAATGGGGGCTGCTGGATCAGCAGCTTGACCCAGGGGAAGGAA
>NZ_ASSD01000129.1 GCF_000520715.1 Paenibacillus zanthoxyli JH29 | reverse complement strand
AAACTCCCGGTTCAACACATTCTCCTGAACCGGTAAGGAGTGCCTGGAGTTGGTTGTCGCCTTGTATTTTTTGACGGTACGCGAGCGCAAACCCTGCATCTTCATGATCCGGGAGACGGTACGCTCGGAGATGGCAATGCCGCTGCGTTTGAGGTGCCGGGTGAGCTTGGGACTGCCGTAGAGCCCATTCGACTGGGCATACGCCTGCTTCACGTTCTCTGTCCATTCCCGATGTTGCCGCGCGCGTTCGCTTTCCGGTCTGGACCGCCATTTGTAATATCCGCTGCGAGATACGTTGAGGACGCAGCACAACTTCTCCAATCGGTACTCGAAGCGGTGTTCATGGATGAACGAATACTTTACCGACGGTCTTTTGCGAAGTAGTGCATCGCTTTTTTTAGGATTTCGTTTTCCTCTTGAAGTTCCCGGATACGTTTCTGCATCTCCCGCATCTGATGCTCTTCGGATTTGAACACCTGCGCGGCAGTGATCTCAGGCTCTGCTGCAAACTTCTTGACCCAGCCGTACACGGTATTGTCATTGATCTTTAGTTCCCGGGCGACCTCCGCCACCGGCTTGCCGCTTTCCTTAATATGCTGTACCGTCTGTCGCTTGAACGCTTCGTCATACACAGGTTTTTTCATTCGACACAGTCTCCTTTTTCTTCGCTGTTCCTTTCAGTATATTCTGTGTCTACTATT
>NZ_ASSD01000128.1 GCF_000520715.1 Paenibacillus zanthoxyli JH29 | reverse complement strand
TGCCGTGGTTTCTGACGAAATCCACTGTGATTTGGCGCTTCCCGGACACAAGCATATTCCGTTCGCCTCGCTGTCCAAGGAACTGTCGGACATTACACTGATGGCGCTGGCTCCGACCAAAACCTTCAATCTGCCGGGCATTCACTCCTCTTTTATCGTGGCTTCGAACCCGGAAATGAAACGCAAATTCGAGACGCGGATCAAGACACTTAGTCTGCATATGGCCAGCTTTTTCGCTCAGGATGCGGTAGAAGCCGCCTATACCGAAGGGGCTGAGTGGCTTGACGAACTGATCTCCTACATCAGCGGCAACATCGAGTACGCGTCCTCTTATCTGGCTGAGCATTTGCCGCAAGTCAAGGTAATGAAGCCTGAGGCTACCTACCTGCTGTGGGTGGACTGCCGGGCGCTGGGCTTAAACGGAGCGGGGCTGAAAAAGCTGATGTATCAAGAGGCAGGCGTTGCCTTTAATGAAGGCTCGGTGTACGGAAGTGAAGGGGAAGGATTTCTGCGGATCAACGTGGCTTGCCCACGATCAATTTTGCAGGCAGCCTTGGAGCGGTTCAGTGCAGCTGCGGCGAAGGTTGTTGTGAAGTAAATAGAGCGTAAAAAGCTGGCCCCGGGAAACCGGGAGGCCAGCTTTTTTACGATACAATGATAGGACGTGGAAGCGTGTCTGTCAGTTCGCTCCAACATAAGCGGCCAGCAGCTTGGCCGTATTGAATACGGCCTGCTTATGCGTGCGCTCCATGGAGTGAGAAGCGTGAACGCCCGGGCCGATCAGCGCGGCCCGGATATTGGCGCCGCCATGAAGCGCCGCAGAGGCGTCAGAGCCGTAATGCGGATAAATATCAACCGCATGGGGGATACCCAGGCCCTGGGCAAGCTCGATGAGCCGTCCGGTCATCGTATAATCGTAAGGGCCGGTGGAATCTTTGGCGCAGATGGAGACATCGGTCTCCTTGCAGCTTAAATCATCGCCTAGGACGCCCATATCGACGGCGATCAATTCGCTGATGCCGCCGGGAATCCAGGAGGCGCCGTGTCCGACCTCTTCATAATTGGAGATCAGCAGCGACAGATTATGCAGAGGTTTCCAGCCTTCACGCTTGATGCTTTCCAGCAGGCCGAGCAGGGCGGCGACGCTCGCTTTGTCGTCCAGATGGCGCGACTTGATAAAGCCGCTTGGCGTAATAACGGGACGGGCGTCAAACGAAATAAAATCGCCGACAGAGATGCCCAGCTTCAGCACATCGTCCTTGCTTGAGACGACTTCGTCGATGCGGACCTCCATATTTTCTTCGATCCGTTTAATATCACGGGCATCGGCAGGGTAGGCATGGGCGGAAGGTCGGGTCGACAAAATCGTTCCGGTATAAGTCTTTCCGCTGCGTGTATGAATGACACAGTATTCATTCTCGATGCTGTACATCGTGAAGCCCCCGACGGAGGTCAGGCGCAGGGTGCCGTCCGGGCGGATGGAGCGGACCATCGCTCCGAGCGTATCGACATGGGCGCTCAGTCCGATGGTGCGGGAGGGATCAAGGCCATCGACACTTAGAATTAACCCGCCTTTTTCGTTCCAGGACAGGCTTGCTCCAAGAGCGGCGCCTTCTTCTGCAACAAGCTTCATGACGGCATGGGTGAAGCCGCTAGGGCTGGGTGTATCGAGCAGTTTCTTGAGGATAGTCAGAATGTATTTTTCATTGGGCTGTATCGAAAGGATTGGCATCGAAATCCTCCTGTCTTTTTAACTAGTGAACAATCAACCGTACATTAATTAAATGTTGTCGTTCCGCCGGGTATGGTGCTCTCTGGCATCGTACTCACCGCGTTTGCCGTTTCCAGTTCCGCGATTTTTTCATTGGCTTTCACGAGCTCGGCAGTAAGGGATTTGATCTTTCTTTGCTGCTTGTACTGACGGAATATTCCGTACGAGCCCACGATGACTCCACCGATCAGCGCGCAGCTAAGAATGACCAGGATCAGCGGGAGCGACACGATGCTGAAACCGAAGTTCACTTGAACCGGATCGACGTTAATAACGGCAAATAAGGCGATAAGCAGCGCAAAAATCAGGCCAAAAATTAAAGACCATTGCATTTTCATAACAAACTTCCTCCTTGGGAAAATTCCGAATCGGCAGTTAGACGGCCGCTTTACATTATAAAGTCCCTTACCCGAAAAGGGCAAGGGACGACGATATGAACTTGCAAACCTAGATCGCCAAAGGGTTCACACTTTACTTCGTCAACTGCTCCATTTGCTCAATCACATTTTCAAAGACGCTCATCGCTTCGCGGATCGGCTGAGGCGAGGACATATCGACGCCCGCTTTTTTCAAAATATTGATGGAGTAGTCGCTGCCGCCGCTCTTCAGGAACCCGAGATACCGGTCAACCGCCGGTTTGCCTTCCTCCAGAATCTGTTTGGAGAAGCTGGTGGCCGCTGAGAAGCCTGTCGCATATTTGTAGACGTAGAAGCTGTTATAGAAATGCGGAATCCGTGCCCATTCCATCTCGATATCCTTGTCCACGACCATGTCTTTGCCGTAATATTTGCGGTTCAGATCATAGTAAATGGACGACAGGTCCTGCGGTGTGAGCGATTCGCCTTTCTCGGCGCGCTCGTGCACGATTTTCTCGAATTCGGCAAACATCGTCTGACGGAACACCGTGGTGCGGAACTGGTCCGCATAATAGGTGAGGAGATACATCTTTTCCTTCTTGTCCGTCGATTTTTCCAGCAAATAATGCATCAGCAGCGCTTCGTTCGTTGTCGAGGCTACCTCGGCCAGAAAAATAGTATATTGCGCGTCGCGATATTTCAGCGCATTATCCGAATAGTACGAGTGGAGGGCATGGCCCATTTCATGCGCCAGCGTGAACATGCTGTTCAGATTGTCGTTATGGTTCAGCAGCACGTACGGGTGAGTGCCGTAGGCTCCCCAGCTGTACGCTCCGGTGCGCTTGTTCTCGTTCTCGTAAATGTCGATCCAGCCGTTGTCATATCCTTCCTGGAGCGTCTTTAGATAATCCTCGCCTAGCGGCTTTAGGCCTTCCTTCGTGATTTTTTTGGCTTCCTCAAAAGGAATATCCAGCTTGTATTCGTCCACCAGAGGCGCGAACAAATCATACATATGGAGCTCATCCACGCCCAGCAGCTTTTGGCGCAGCTTCATGTAACGGTGCATCAGCGGCAGGCTCTCATGAATCGTGTCGATGAGGTTCGTGTAGACTTCCTTGGAAATGTTATCGCCGAACAGCGACATCTCCAGGACGGAAGGATATTTCCGCACGCGCGAATAAAAGACGTTCTTGTTCACATTGGCGCTCAGGGTTGCGGCGATCGTGTTCTTTTGCTTGGCATAGGTATCGTACATCGCCGTAAAGGCGTTCTTGCGGACTTCCCGGTTCGGGCTTTCAAGGAATTTAATGTAGCTTCCGTGGGTCAGGTCAACTTCTTTCCCGGACTCGTCCTTGATTTTCGGGAATTTAAGATCGGCGTTGTTCAGCATGCCGAAAATATTTTGCGGTGCCTGGGACAGTGTGCCAACCTGCGCGAGCAGCGCCTCTTCCTGTTTCGAGAGAACATGGGCTTTTTGACGCTTCATTTCCGTCAGCGTAAATGTATAATCCGAAAGCGCCGGATCGGCAATGAACTCGTCAAGTTTCTCCACGGGCAGCGCAAGAATCTCCGGTGTTACATAGGAGAGGGCTTCGCCCGCATCCACACTGAGCTTCTTTGCTTTCTGCGAAAGCGCCTGATAGACCGGACTCGCGGTGTCTTCATCCTGGCGCATATGGGCGTATACATATAAACGCTCGGTCTTGAGCGACAGTTCGTCGTCCAGCTCGAAGCACTCTTTCAGTGCGGAAGCGGTGCTTAGCTTGCCTTGGAATTTGGAGGCTTCCTTAATCAGGTTCTTGGCTTCGTCATAAGTTTTGTCCCATACCTGCTGTGAAGCAAACATATCTTCAAGCTTCCAACGGTTCTCAGCGGGCACTTCGCTTCTCTTCAATAATTGTTCCATGGGAATCCTCCTTAATAAATGGGATGAGATTTGCGCGGGCTGCGGTGTAGCCGCGGCGGAGGAGAAGCTCCCCTGCAGCAGACCGAGCGCAAGCAGCGCAGAAAGGGATCTAGCTGCGAAAGACATGACGGCGGCCTCCTTGAATGTAAAGGTGCCCCTAGTATTCCCCGGCAATCTGTGGTTATGAATCTATTTATGGATCTATTCCTGCGCCATATGTCATTGCCCTCGCTTAACATCAGATCAGCAAGTCATAAATGACAAAGACAAAAGCCAGCGCAATCATTACAACCGTGATTAACGCGATGACCCTTCTCAATCTGGGATCAAGGCGGTCCTTGCTCATAATCAGCACGGCGCCCAAGCATAGAACGGCGACAACATATATGGCCAGACTTTCATTGTTCATGTCTTACACCTGCTTAAACGCCGCCATGATGCGATTGTACTCTTCCTCGTTATCTTTATAGGATTCCTTATTAAACCGGTTATTAACCCATTGCATCAACGCAGGACGGCTGAGAAAAGTATGCGTTTCTTCGCCCCACTGGTCGGATATTTCCCTCAGTACAATATAGCGGCCCTGGACCTCTACAGTCATCATATTCCATTTATCCGTCTTGTAGATTTCGTGTTTTTTGATCATTGTTGTCCCACCCTGGCGATATTTGGCTTTTGATAAATGATAACGCACCGGAGAAGGGAAAAGCAAATTAATTCCCGGTCAATTAAAAGATGGATTGCTTTGCCTGGAAGATTGAAGTATAATGTAGATATTCGCCATATATGGCGGCATTTTTAGGAGGTTGTTCACTTGAAAGGTACAGTAAAATGGTTTAACGCAGAAAAAGGCTACGGTTTCATCCAAGTTGATGGCGGCGAAGACGTATTCGTTCATTTCTCCGCAATCCAAGGAGATGGCTTCAAAACTTTGGAAGAAGGTCAATCCGTTGAATTCGAAATCACTGAAGGCAACCGTGGACCGCAAGCAGCTAACGTAATCAAACTGTAAGACAAGGCGGAAGGGAACAGCCCTTCGCTCTGAATATACTTGATATGGTAAGCTTTTATTAAGGCGTAACCCAGGCAATGTATAAGTCAAGACACAGTTCTCTTTATGGGAGCTGTGTTTTTTATTTTGGCGCGGGGATTATTTCAACAGCATCTTTCCCAAAAAATCAGGGCTCTGCCGGTCTTTTGAAGGAGACAGCAGGCCCTTTTCTGTCATGTATAGATTACTTCACAATGGTCAGAATCTCATCGATCTCTTTGCGGGCAATCATTTTTGGCTGAGCGGCGGGATGTCCAAGCGCAACCGCCATATTGATCTGCCGGTCCCCAGCAATATTCAAATATTCCCGAAGATCTTGTTCGGCAAGCAGTACGGGGCCGGTCATCGGGCAGGTGCCAAGCCCTTTGGCATGTGCGGCGAGCATCAAATTCTGAATGGACAGGCTGCTGCTCTTGATTCCTTCTTCAGCCCAAATCTCTGGACTGCCGAACTCAAGCGGGTCGAAAATGCGCTCACGGAATTTAGAAGTGTATGGGGTCGCCAGGCAAATAACCATCGCAGGAGCGCTGCCGAAAGCGGTCGCGTAAGGGCCGAACGACTTCACCATCATCTTAGCTTCCCGCGCCAGTCCGCGTTGTTCCGCCGAAGCCGCGATTTCCTTCAGCCGTTCCCAAGTAAAGGCTTCAATCTCCTTGATTTTGTCACGGTTCATTACGGCGATAAAATCCCAGGTCTGCGAGTTGGTATCGCTGGGAGCATACCGGGCGCAGTCGATAATATCTCTTATGTCTTCCGGGAGCACATCTTCTTCGCTGAAATCCCGGATACTGCGGCGGGACTGTGCCAATTGCTTGAATTCATCAAAAATCATTGCAGAATGCCCCTTCCAATATTGTTACCAAGTACTAATATCTGCTGCTAAGTCTATTATAGCGCAAGTTCTTCCGGGTGAGAAGTATCTCGGCCGTATGGAGAAAGCCAAAAAGGGAAGGAATATTCCTAGAAAAAGCAGTTCAGGCCCATGAAGCTTCCATCTATGCTCTTTAAGTATTGACGTGAAGTGCCGCTATTTTGCACTGCAAATGGGGATTCCGGAGTGATATTGTTGTTTGTACAAACGTTTGGATCATATTATAATAATTATGATTTGGATAAGGAGACAACAATGTGGAGGCACCGTCATTGAGTGAATTTGAGCAAGGCCGTTCCCTGAGTCCGCGTGGCCCGGTTGGATTGATGAGCAGGGTCTACAAGTACGTGCTGCCTGAGGTGAGAAACTGCCTTAATCACTGGCGCAAAGATGCGGAAGGGATTCCCGATCCCGAGCTCCGGAAGCAAGCGCTCGCAAGTATTGAAACGAAACAGTTTCATTGTGAAGGCGGAGGTGTTTATGCCGCCGGAAATTTACCGATGAGGCACATTCTCATTCCGCTGATAGTCGCTTACCAGACGATAAGCGATTACTTGGACAACTTGTGCGACCGCAGCACTTCTATGGACCCTGAGGACTTCAGGTTGCTGCACCAATCGATGCTGGATGCAATTACACCAGGTGCTGAACCGGTTAATTATTATGCGCTCCGCAGTGAACAGAATGACGGCGGATATTTGCATCGGCTGGTCCGCACTTGTCAGGAAATGATCTCAAGGCTTCCCGGTTACACGGCGGCGGCTTCCGAGATCCATGATCTGGCTGCATTGTATACGGACCTTCAGGTATACAAGCATATCCGTCCGGAAATGAGAGAAGCTGCGCTTAAGGAATGGTGGGAGGAGAACAGAAGCAGGGCGCCGCAATTATATTGGAATGAATTTGCGGCGGCAACTGGATCGACATTAGGCGTCTTTATGCTTTTTCTGGCTTCCTGCGATTCAAGGCTGACCAAGCCGGACGTTTCATTAATCCGATCGGGGTATTTCCCGCATTTGTGCTGCCTGCATATTATGCTGGACTATCTGATTGACCAGGATGAAGACCGTGCCGGCGGCGATCTCAATTTCTGCAATTACTATGACAATACGGATATCATGCTGAATCGGATCGCTTCAATCGTGGAGTGGGCACGAAGAGATGTTCGGAACATACCTGAGACTCCCTTGCACCGCATGATCATCGAGGGGCTGCTGGCATTGTATTTATCTGATCCGAAAGTAAGCGAACAGCGGGAGGTTCGCTCAGTGTCGAGACGGCTGATGAAGAGAAGTCCGCTTACCAGACTATTCTTCTTTGTCAACAGCCGATGGATACGCAAGCATTTGTATTAGCATTCTAAGGAGGAAACCATTCGTATGGCAGATGTAAAGAAAATTGCAGTATTGACAAGCGGCGGGGATTCGCAAGGGATGAACGCCGCCGTGCGCGCCGTCGTGCGCAGCGCCATTTATTACGGTATTGATGTATTCGGTATTCAGCGGGGATATCATGGGCTATTGAACCGGGATATCTTCCCGATGACGATTCGCAGCGTCGGCGACATTATTCAGCGCGGGGGCACAATTCTTCAATCCGCCCGCTGTCTGGAATTCTTGCAGCCGGAAGGCCAGCAAAAAGGCGCCGATATCTTGCGTGAGTACGGCATCGACGGACTTGTCGTCATCGGAGGTGACGGATCTTACAACGGGGCGAACAAATTGAGCAAGCTCGGCATTAAGACGATGGGGCTTCCAGGAACGATTGACAATGATATTTCCTTTACCGATTACACCATCGGTTTCGATACTGCTGTCAGCATTGTTGTGGATGCCATTAACAAGCTGCGGGATACGATGTCTTCCCATGAACGTTCTTCCGTCGTTGAAGTTATGGGGCGGCACTGTGGCGACATCGCTTTGCATAGTGGACTGGCTTCCGGTGCGGAAACGATCCTTGTTCCCGAAATACCTTTCGATCTGGACGAAGTTGCAGACCGGATGAAGGACAACTTCGCCAGAGGCAAGCAGCATAGTATTATTATCGTAGCTGAAGGCGTAGGCAAAGGCGAAGACATCGCTCATGCGCTTAAGGACCGGCATGCTTCGATCGATGCGCGCGTAACGGTACTGGGACATATCCAGCGCGGCGGCAGCCCGACTCCGGCAGACCGTAACCTGGCGAGCCGCTTGGGTGATTTTGCCGTGCGCAAATTGATCGAGGGTGAATCAGGCAAAGCCTGCGGCATCATTAATGGCGAGCTTACACTTACCGATATCGATCTTGTCGTCAACACCAAGAAAGAATTCGATCTGGACACGTATAATCTGGCTTTGCGTCTGTCCCAGTAAGATTGCAGCTCATATATATCTGTACAAGCCCTGCGCAAATCAGCGTGGGGTTTTTTTATAAGATCAACTTTATAAGCTTCGCGCTTATCGTTCGGTCTTATATTTTACGAGAAACGGTACCGTCCCTAAGAGAACGGAGCAGCCGTTCCTACTTAGGAGCGTTTTATAAACCCAGTTGAGTATTGACTTAATACCCCCACCCGTATACTATATACCCCATAGGGTATTTAGAGGAGGGATTATCTTGAGCAGAACGATTATTATTGTTGGAGGAGTAGCAGGTGGAGCTTCGGCTGCCGCACGGCTGCGCAGATGGAACGAAAATGACAGAATTATCATGTTCGAGCGCGGGGAGCATGTTTCTTTTGCCAACTGTGGTCTGCCGTATTATATCGGAGGCGCTATTGATTCCCGGGATAAACTATTCGTTCAAACGGCGCAAGGCATCAGGGAACGGTTCAATATCGACGTTAGGCCGCTTACGGAAGTGACGGAAATTGACCGGAGTACAAAAACAATTACCTATCGCAGTACGGTAACCGGAGAATTAGGTTCCCTTGCATACGATATACTTGTGCTCTCTCCGGGAGCCAGGCCGATCGTGCCGGATATACGGGGAATCGGTGAAGCCGGAAATCTATTCACGCTGCGAAATATACACGATACGGATCGGATCAAATCCTTCATTGACGAGAACCGGCCCAGACATGCAACCGTTATCGGAGCGGGCTTTATCGGGCTGGAAATGGCTGAAAATTTACGGGAGAAAGGCCTGAGTGTTACTGTTGTTGACCGGGGAGATCAGCTGCTTCATCCACTTGATGCGGAAATGGCTGTACTGATTGAACGGCATATGGAGCTGAACAGTGTAGAAGTATTGCTGCAAACGGAAGTGGCATCAATTGAGCAAAAGGGCGGTCTGATCCGCCTTGATTCAGGCCGGCAGCTGGAAACCGATCTTATTATCCTTGCTATCGGTGTATCGCCGGAAAGCGAGCTTGCCCGAAATAGCGGTCTTGAACTGGGGATCAGGGGAGCGATTCGCGTCAATGAACGGCTTCAGACGAGCGATCCCGCGATTTATGCCATAGGTGACGCCATCGAAGTCAAGGATCGTATACAAGGATACGAGACGCTAGTTCCGCTTGCTTGGGGTGCAAATCGCCAGGGGAGACTGGTTGCCGATCATATCAATGGGAAGAATATTGAATATAAAGGTTCTCTGGGTACAGCCATTATCAGAGCCTTCAGCCTGACTGCGGGCATTACTGGCAACAACGAGAAGACGCTTAAAAGGCTTGGAGTACCGTATCAAGCCATTCATATACATCCCCAATCGCATGCAGGCTATTATCCGGGGGCTTCGCCAATTTCGTTGAAACTGTTGTTCGAGAAGGAAACCGGATCTATTTTTGGCGCTCAGGCTATCGGGGCGGATGGTGTAGACAAAAGAATTGACGTTATCGCAACTGCCATACGCGGAGGAATCAAGGTTCATGAGCTTGCCGATATTGAATTGGCCTATGCGCCGCCGTATTCCTCAGCCAAAGATCCCGTGAATATGGCGGGATACGTAGCCTCCAATATATCGGAAGGCTTGGTTGAGATCATGCAGTGGTACGAGGTGGATGATTTTGTGCAGCAGGGCGGTGCTTTGATTGATGTTAGAGAAGAAACCGAGCGGGTGGCCGGGTTTATCCCGGGCTCGATCCATATACCGCTCGCGGAGCTTCGCAGCCGTCTTGACGAACTTCCTTCAAATGAAGAGATCGCGGTTAGCTGCCAGGTGGGACTTCGAGGGTATATTGCGGCAAGGATGCTGGTTCAGCACGGATTTAAGGTCCGGAACGTAGATGGCGGCTACAAGACATACGCATCTATGGCAGCGGGTAATAATGGATTGACTTCCCTAAGCGACAATTTCATTCAGCCAGTTGGAAATGCTGTGCCTTCAGCAGTTATGGCCCAATCAGCAGGCGCGCCAACGGGAGTTGAACGGACAATACAGGTGGATACTTGCGGATTGCAATGTCCCGGCCCTATACTCAAAGTGTATGAAACGGTGCAAGGCCTTGCGGAAGGACAGCGAATGGAGATCACAGCGACTGATTTCGGATTCGCACCTGATATTAAGCAGTGGTGCCAGAGCATGGGCCATACGCTTGAGTCGGTCAAAATAGAAAGCGGTAAAGTCAAAGCTCGGGTCCGCAAAGGAGCAGAGAACCGGAACGTTGATCCCGGTCAAGATTCAGAGAATTCGGCCGGTAAGGAGACAACCATGGTGGTCTTCAGTGGAGATTTGGATAAGGCAATCGCATCGTTCATCATCGCAACCGGCGCGGCTGCAATGGGTAACAAGGTTACGATGTTCTTTACCTTTTGGGGGCTTAATTTATTACGCAAGCCGGAAGCGCCCCGGCCGAACAAGAGCGGGATGGATAAGATGTTCGGCCTGATGCTGCCCAAAGGAACGAAGAACCTGCCGCTGTCGAAGATGAACATGGGCGGGCTAGGGGCCAAAATGATACGGAGTGTCATGCGGCGGAAAAATGTTGACTCATTGGAAAAGCTGATTGAGAATGCAGCCAAATCGGGCGTCCGAATGATAGCTTGCACAATGAGCATGGATATTATGGGCATCCGGCGGGAGGAATTGATTGACGGAATCGATTTTGCGGGGGTTGCCAGTTACATCGGTGCTGCCGGAAGTTCGGGAACGAATCTTTTTATCTGATTTCGGATCAGAGGAGAGGAACGGATATGGAATACGATAACGCCATTAAAAACAGACTAAAACGGATAGAAGGTCAGGTGCGCGGCGTTCTCGCCATGCTGGAGGAGGGAAAGGATTGCCGGGATATCGTTACTCAACTAACTGCTATCCGTACTGCCGTTGACCGGACGGTTGGGACGGTGATCGGGTCGAATCTGGAGCACTGCATCCAGGAAGAACTGGATAAAGGCAATTCGCCGAATAAAGTAATTAAGGAAGCGGTAGAACTTCTTGTCAAAAGCCGTTAGCTCCAAATAAAGTTAAACTCATGGCCGCCCCACTTAGCAGATTGAACTGCCAAGGGAGCGGCCTTCTTATCATTATTCAAAAGCGCCGCTGATTCCCTTAGTTTTCCGTCTGCGTTCCGGTATATTGCGCCGCAAATCGGTGCTGGATCTTAAAGAGCCGGTTAAGCAGCAGCACCGCCCCGATAGCTAGACCCGTGATGAGCCCGATCCAGTAGCCGTACGCCCCTAAATCTGTATGTTCGGCAAGAACATAGCCGGTGGGGAGCCCGATAATCCAGTAGGCGACGAAGCAGATGATAAAGGCTGGGTTTACGTCTTTATATCCGCGCAGAACACCTTGGGTTGGCGTCGCAATGGCATCGGAGATCTGGAAGAAGATCGCATAGATTAGAAAATGCTTAATTAGCGCGATAACTTCCGGATCAGTTGAATATAAGCCAGCCACATGGCTGCCGGCAAAGAGCAGC
>NZ_ASSD01000127.1 GCF_000520715.1 Paenibacillus zanthoxyli JH29 | reverse complement strand
GCAGCCATTTTCTGGTCGTAGGACGGCCTATAACAGCCGCTCCTGACCCCCGTCAGGCTGCTGAGCATATTATTAAGGAGATGATTCAAGCGTGAGCCCATTGCTGAATAGAAGTGAACAAATTGCATCTTATTTGTTAAAGATCGAAGCCGTCGCGCTGCGTCCGCAGGAACCGTTTACCTGGACTTCGGGCATTAAATCCCCGATTTACTGCGATAACCGTCTTACCTTATCGTATCCGGAAATCCGCAGCTATATTGCCGATGCGTTCGCGGAACTGATTGCGGCCGAATATCCGGGGACGGAAGTCATCGCTGGAACGGCAACCGCCGGCATTCCGCATGCGGCCTGGGTTGCGGACAAGCTGAATCTGCCGATGGCCTACATCCGCGACAAAGCGAAGGGACACGGCAAACAGAACCAAATCGAAGGCATCATTTCACCCGGCCAAAAGGTCATCGTCATTGAAGACCTGATTTCGACCGGAGGCAGCTCGATTAAAGCTGCGCAGGCCGTAAAGGAAGCGGGAGGAGAGCCGCTTGCGGTGCTGGCGATTTTCAGCTATGAGTTGGATCGTGCGACAGATGCATTCAAGGAAGCGGGCATCCCGCTGCAAAGCCTGTCCAATTACAGCACCCTGATCGATGTTGCGCTGGGGCAAGGCAAAATAGTGGCTAGCGATGTCGAGCTGCTTCAGTCGTGGAGACGTGACCCATCCTCTTTTGAAAACTGATTGATCTTCAAAGAAACCGTCCGATTGCAGGGCGGTTTTTGTTTTTATGGCATCGGATTAATGATCTGGATGCCGCAAGTTTTTTGTAAATATGGGCAAGCTAACGGAGAAAGCGGGCTTGATCATTTTATAATAGGGAGAAGAACGCATCATGAACTGGGTATATTTTGCGAGGCTGTTCAGAACCAAATTTCAAGCAGGTTGTCTGGCTAAACGGCTCGAACAGGATGGTTGGATTTACGGCTACCATGATCCGCAGTTGGTAGAAATTTATCGTTCACGCAGAGGAAAATATGGGGTTCGGTTTCTTCCTTGAAAAAGGTTAGCTGGAGCTTCTTGACTTACACTATAGTATAGCGTATAATATTTACTGTTGCTGTTTGAATGTGATTACTGACGCGGGGTGGAGCAGCCCGGTAGCTCGTCGGGCTCATAACCCGAAGGCCGCAGGTTCAAATCCTGCCCCCGCAACCAATTTTCATAGAAGTTCATCAGCCATTATTTCGGATATTTTGATCAGGGCCCTTAGCTCAGTTGGTTAGAGCGGTCGGCTCATAACCGATTGGTCGGGGGTTCGAGTCCCTCAGGGCCCACTACAATAAAACCCTTGCGAAGCAAGGGTTTTTTGCTGTCTACAGACGGATTGAGAGAGGAGCTTGGCATTCAAATATACTTCGAAAATTCGGGGGTGATCAAATTTGGTCACGACGTAATCGGATTAAAAAGATTTTTGTACCATTTTCATCATGATGTCCATTAGATCGGCAGCTTTAAGCTGCATATCGGGTAACAGATGAGAATAGCGATCCAGGTGGATTTTGACACTGTTGTGGGCCAACCGTTCTGCTCCGATTTTTGGATTGACTCCATTGTTAAGAAGCAATGACCCATGGGAGTGCCGGAGATCGTGGAACTTGATCTTGGGTAGTTCCGCCGTTTTAGTCAGGTAAGCAAATGTTTCAGTAATTCGACAGGGCTTATGGGATCTCCGTTCACGTAGTCACATACCAGACCATGATCTTGGTAATGATCGATACCAATACTGCAAATAATCTAGCTCCATTTGGCAAATACGCTCACGCAAGGCCGGGGAGGCAATCTATTTATTGGCATTAATGACTTCTTTTCACTGTTTCAAATCGGCAATTAGCAGGTCCCCGATAGATATACGTCTGACGGAACTGGAGGTTTTTGTATTCTGAATGACAATGCTCTTGGAAGGAGTCCAATTTACTGTCTGCTCTGTGGACAAGCTCTTGCCTTTAAAGTCAATGTCACTCCAATGTAGCCCCTACACTTCTCTTTTTCTCATTCCTGTGTGTATGGCTATAGTGAACGATCCCTAGAGCCTTATTCAGAAAGTGTATACACTGTTCCAGGTCTTCATCTCCTACTTTCTGACCTTTGGGAGTCGACCTTATCCTCCGGGTTGAAAGCGAGTTTTTCCACTTAATGGCCTGCCGGAAGGCTTTTCTTAATATAGTGTGGATATGTCTCACATAATCCGTAGATTAGGTTTCAATGAGTACATTGTAAAATCGGTTGTTTAATCTGCTACAATTTGAATCGCCCTAAAGTTGGTTTAATTCTGGTTCGAATCATGGATTCCTCGACATCATAAAAGGTAGTTTTGTACTTCTGCTTAGCGTTATCATTGAGCCATATTTCAAGAAATTCACCCACCGTTATTTTGTCCTCAGGGAACGTATTCTCCAGGGTCGATGAAATTGACCAAGGAACGATTAGCCTCCTTCTGAGTGGAGAATCCTGCCTTTCTTCTTTTAATTTCGTTTGCCCGTCTCTTGGTCTGCAGGCAAGTACACGATATATTACTAGTTTTTACCTCGTTTGAATCGAAATTTGATATCCACGAATGCTCTCTTGATCATGAGAACATAGGGGCTGTCCAAAGAATAGATTTTTGTGCTTTGGGATTTAGCTTCGTCGCTATAGTGGATGCCTGATGTCTGCT
>NZ_ASSD01000126.1 GCF_000520715.1 Paenibacillus zanthoxyli JH29 | reverse complement strand
TAGAGGAAGGAGTCTTCTCGGCTTTTTAGATAAAAAAATCATAGACTAGTTGCGTCTATGACTCTAACTCCATTTTAGGGCTGCTCCACTTCATCAATGGTCAGCTGGCGGGTATCGAGCTTATCAACCAATAGCTGCGTCTCTTCCTCCAGATTATCTCCGCTTTCGAGTGCGGCGGGCTCCGGCAGTTCCTTCAAGCTGGCGAGCCCAAAGGTCTCCAGAAAAGACTTCGTCGTTCCGTACAGGATTGGACGCCCCACAGCTTCCGCCCTGCCGACCTCTTGAATAAGGTCCTTATTGGTCAGCGTATGAATCGCCCGCTCGGATTTCACCCCGCGGATCTCCTCAATCTCCACCCGTGTAATCGGCTGCCTGTATGCAACGATAGACAGCGTCTCCAGTGCCGCCTGCGACAAAGACGCCCTTGAAGGCGAGTACGCCAGCCGCTCGAAATACGGCGCATGCTCCGGCAGCGTCGCGAGCCGGTAGTTGCCGGCAATCTGCACGACCTGAAGGCCGCGCCCCTGCGAGGCCAGTTCCTTGCGCAGCTCCTCCATCGCCTCTGCAACCAGTTCCGTCCGCTGCTCCGTTATCTCGGCAATTTGCCGGGCGGACAGCCCGTCCTCTCCGGCCAGAAACAGCAATCCCTCAATAATCGATTTCAGACTCTGGTAATCCATTGAAGTCTTCTGCTCCTCTCCATTCCATCACAATGTCATCAAACAAGTTCTCCTGATAGCACAGAATCGCTTTCATCTTCATCAGCTCCAGAATAGCCAGAAAGGTCGCAACGATTTCATGCCTCTCCATACTTTCATGCAGCAGCGACGAGAAACGCAGCCGTCCTCCCTTGCCGGTCCGGCGGAGCGCCTCCGATACATCGCGGATGCGGTCTTTGACCGAAATTTCATCTCTCGTAATCCGCGCATAGGAGGACCGTCTGGCTGCCTTGCCAAGCGCCTTGCGAAATGCGGCGATCAAATCGGCCGTATGAAGACCTTTCAGGGTGTTGTCGACCTGGGATGACACAAAGGGAGCCAAATCCTCCGGTTCCTTCGTAAAAATAAGGCTGCGTTCGCTCTCCATGTCCATCAGTTGGGTGGCAATGCTCTTGATTTTGCGATATTCGATAAGACGCTGAACCAGCTCCGCCCGCGGATCGAAATCGTCCTCCTCGTAATATTCGAATTCGTCGATCTCGATTAATGGCGGCTTGGGCAGCAGTATCTTGCTCTTAATCGACAGCAAAGTTGCGGCCATCACCAGGAACTCGCTTGTAATTTCCAGCTCAAGCTCCTGCATATTCCGCAAATATTCCATGTACTGCTCGGTGATCTCGCTGACCGGAATGTCCTGGATGTCGATTTCCGCTTTGTCGATCAAATGCAGCAATAAATCAAGCGGGCCCTCAAACGTCTCCAGCTTGTACAATACAGTCACGAGCCAACCTCCCGCAAAAAAGTAAAGTGCAGCGCCCGGGGTAAGGGCGCTACACAAGTCGAAAACTCTAAGATTTAGATTAGATCGCTTTCTTCCTTATACATATAAATAAGCACGTTTTGGACGGATTCGTCAATAGCGGCTTAACTGAATTTCCATTTCCTTAAGAAGAAACGCCTTCGCCGTCCTTTTAGGACGGCACCGTTTCTCGTAGAAATATAAGGCAAATGGATAAACCCTCAGCTTATAAATTCTTATATTTTTTAAATAAGGTTGGAGAGATTTGCCATCTCAATGGCGGACACTGCCGCATCCCAGCCCTTGTTGCCCGCTTTCGTACCGGCACGCTCGACGGCCTGCTCAATGTTCTCGGTCGTCAGCACGCCGAAGATTGTCGGAACGCCCGTCTTGAGATTAATGGCGGCCACTCCTTTGGATACCTCGTTGCACACGTAATCGTAATGGGTCGTGGAACCGCGGATTACAGTGCCCAGCGTAACCACTGCGTCGTATTTGCCGCTTTCGGCCATTTTTTGCGCAATCAGCGGAATTTCGAATACTCCCGGCACCCAGGCTACAGAGATTTCGTCATCCTTAACACCGTGACGCTTGAATGCGTCGAGCGCCCCGGACAGCAGCTTGCTTGTAATAAATTCATTGAAACGTCCCACTACAATCCCGTACTTCAAACCTTCCGAAACTAAATGTCCTTCAAAAATTTGCGGCATACTCATCAACAACCCTTCCATAATATTAGTCAGCTTATGTTAAAAATTTGCTTGCCTGAATTTGAATATCGGCATTACGCCTTGGAGCTTTCGTTCTGCTCAATATCGTCGAATTTCAACAGGTGTCCAAGTTTCGACTGCTTGGTATGCAAATAATTCGTATTGTCTTCGTTCTCCGGCATCTGGATCGGCACGCGCTCCACAACTTCAAGGCCGTAACCTTCCAGCCCTTTGATTTTGCGCGGGTTATTCGTCATCAGCTTGATCCGGCGAACGCCCAGATCTTTCAGAATCTGCGCGCCGATTCCGTAATCGCGCAAATCCGCCGGGAAACCAAGCTCCAGATTCGCATCAACCGTGTCGAGACCCTGTTCCTGAAGCTTATACGCGCGCAGCTTGTTGATCAGGCCGATGCCCCGGCCTTCCTGGCGCATGTAGAGCAGAACGCCTTTGCCTGCGGCTTCAATCTGGCGCAGCGCCGCTTCGAACTGCGGGCCGCAATCGCAGCGGTGGGAATGGAAGACATCGCCGGTAAGGCATTCCGAATGCACGCGGACCAGCAGCGGCTCGTCTCCGGAAATATCCCCCTTAACGAGAGCGACATGCTCTTTATCATCCACCTCGTTCGTATAGGCAATGGTCTGGAATTCGCCGAAATCGGTGGGCAGACGTACCGACACTTCACGGGTGACCAGCTTCTCCTTCTCATTGCGGTAATGAATCAGGTCTGCGATGCTGATAAGCTTCAAATCATGCTTCCTGGCGATTTCATGCAGATCGGGGAGACGGGCCATCGTGCCGTCTTCCTTAACGACTTCGCAAATCACCGCAGCGGGATAGGCGCCGCACATCCGGGCCAGATCGACGGCGGCTTCGGTATGGCCGCTTCGGCGCAGCACGCCGCCCTTTTTGGCGATCAGCGGGAACATGTGCCCAGGTCTGCGGAAATCTGCCGGGCCGGCTTTCGGGTCCATAATCGCCTTGGCGGTCAGCGACCGCTCATAGGCCGAGATGCCGGTCGTTGTATCCTTATGGTCGATCGATACAGTGAAGGCCGTCCCGTGAAAATCGGTGTTTTGGCTGACCATCGGC
>NZ_ASSD01000125.1 GCF_000520715.1 Paenibacillus zanthoxyli JH29 | reverse complement strand
TCGGCGCCTGCCAGCCTCAAAGCTGCTTTAAACGAACTGGTTCCGAAATTCGAGGCCGCGCATCCCGATATTGCCGTGAATCTGAACCTTGCAGCTTCGGGCGCCCTTCAGAAGCAGATTGAGCAGGGCGCGCCCGCGGATTTATTTATCTCGGCCGGTAAGAAACAAATGAATGACCTTGCGGACAAAAAACTTACCAATCCCAAACTGACCAAAACTCTGCTAACGAATGATCTGGTGCTGATCGTGCCTGCCGATTCGGCGGCGGCGAACGTTTCAGCCCAAGATTTGACCGGCTCCGGATTCGCCAAGATTGCGGTCGGGCAGCCGGAATCGGTCCCGGCGGGCATGTACGCGCAGCAGTTCTTGCAGCATACGGGTCTTTGGGATAAGCTGATGCCTAAAATCGTATTTGCCAAGGATGTCAGACAGGTTCTGACCTACGTGGCGTCCGGCAATGTGGAAGCGGGCTTGGTGTACGGCAGCGACGCAACCGGGGAACCGAAGGTGAAAGTCGCTATGAAGGTTGATCCGTCCCACCACGATCCGATCAGCTATCCGGCAGCCGTTCTGGCGGGAAGCGCGCATCCAGAGCAGGCGAGAGCCTTCTACGATTATCTGTTCACACAGGAAGCCGGCGATGTATTCGTCAAATACGGCTTTAAGCTGGCTGGAAAATAAAGCTTTATTTTCCGCATGACCCGTTTCCTTATAAGGCGATCTGTTTCCGGTGTATCCGGGCAGATCGCTTTTTTCAGGGAATAAACACTTAAAAACGCTTAACAACTTGCTTAATAATGCTTATAATGAAGATGAGAAGGGAGGAGTTTTCCATTTACCAGGAGGAACGGCTGCTCAAAATTTTGGATCAACTAAAGACCCGTACCCAGCTATCGAATGCGGACATATGCGAGCTGCTGGATATTTCGAGGGATACGGCGAGAAGGGATATTATCAAGCTGGTGGAGGAAGGCGCTGCCATAAGGACGCATGGAGGGATCGCTTTACCTTTTTTCAAAGAGGAAATTAAAGCCTACAAGGAGCGCGCGGCCGCCGCTTCCGCACAGAAGCTTGAAATTGCCCGGACAGCTAACGCCTACATTGGCAAAGGGGAGGTCATCTTTATGGATGTCTCGACTACGGTCCGGGAGCTGTGCGCTCAGATTGGGGAAAAGATTACGGTATATACCCACTCGCTCGACAATTCGGAGGTTCTTGCGGGCAATACGGACGTGGAGCTTCATCTGCTCGGAGGGAAGTTTAACTACGACAACCGGTTTTTTTATAACGAATCCCAAGCGGAGCAGCTCAGCGAGATTTACTTTGACAAGGCCTTTCTGGGGGCGGCAGCGATTATGGAGGACGGTATTTATTTTGCCAACCGGGAAGATGCACTGGTCAAAAAGCTTGTAGCGGGGCGGGCCGGAAAAGTGTTTGTGCTGACGGACAGCCAAAAGTTCAATCTTACCGCTTCATTCAGGGGCATGGAGTTCTCCGATATCGACCTATTGATTACCGACGAAAGCCCGCCGGAGCACCTGCTGCCTGTCCTGCGTGAAAGCGGGATCGAACTGATCCGGACGGCCGGGGAAGAGTAAGCAAAAATTGTCAAGGAGTGATGCGCTATGATCAAAGCCATTTTCAGTGACATTGACGGAACTTTACTGAATTCGCGGCATCAGATAACACCGGAGACCAAATCCGCCATACAGAAGGTGAAGGATCGGGATATTCCGTTTGTCCTCGTCTCGGCCCGGATGCCGAGCGGCATACTTCCCCTCCAGCAAGAGCTTGAAATCAATGCGCCCGTTATTTGCTACAGCGGCGCTCTAGTCCTGGGCGGAAGCGACAGCGGGGGCCATAGGAAAACTCTTCACAGCGTTGGAATGGGCAAGAGCAGCGTCGATCTCATGCTCGGCATTGTAAGTTCGGGTTTTCCGGGAATCAGCTTCAGTCTATACAGCCATGACCAGTGGATTGTCGGCGATCTCACGGACCCATGGGTTATTCAGGAGCAGGAGATCATTAAGGTCGATCCGATTGAGCGCGAGCTGTCCTCTTATATTGAAGAAGATCATGAGATTCACAAAATATTATGCATGGGTAATCCGCAGGAGATTAACTGGCTCGCGGAAACACTGAAAAGAGTAGTTCCGGGCGTCAGCATCTATAAATCCAAAGACACCTACCTCGAAATCATGGACGAAATGGTGTCCAAATCATACGCGATCCGCGAGTTGGAAGAGGTGCTTCATATCTCCAACCGGGAGCTGATGGCGATCGGTGATAATTACAACGACATCGACATGATCCTGTACGCGGGACTGGGGATTGCGATGGGAAATGCGCCGGAGGAAGTGAAGCGGATTGCCGATACGGTCACGTTAAGCAATGATGAGGACGGCTTGAAGGATGGAATTGAGAGATTTGTTTTAATATACTCTTAACATAAGAGATTTATAGTAGAAACAAGACCTTATGACAAAAAAAGGGTGGCTGAACTGATGGGAATTCATGCGTATTTCCGGTCTCTGGGCGGGCTTGAGCGGATTATCCGCTGTCCGGGGAAATTCAAATTCGAGGAACACAGTGTGGCGGCCCACTCGTGGAAGGTGGTGCAGTACGCCAAGACGCTGGCGGATATCGAGGAGCAGCACGGCGTGAAGATCGACTGGAAGAAGCTTTACGAGATTACGAGCAGCCATGATTATGGAGAAATCTTTATTGGCGACATCAAAACGCCGGTTAAACATTCCTCCCCGCAGCTTCGGGCGCTGATCCAGCAGGTGGAAGAGGGGATGGTGCACCATTTTATCGAAGAAAATATTCCGTCCGAATTCAAAAGCATCTTCTACAACCAGCTGCGCGAGGGCAAGGACGATTCGGTGGAAGGGCGCATTCTCGAAGTCGCGGACAAGCTGGACCAGGTGTATGAGGCGTTCGCCGAGCTGCAAAAGGGCAATACGGAGAAGGAATTTATCACGATGTACCGCAGCGCCCTGATGAAGATCAAGGACATCCCGCTGCACTGCGTCGGCTATTTTCTCGACCGCATCCTGCCGGATCTCGTAAATGAAGAAACAATGTCCCCAATCGATATCCGGCGGATAACGGAAGAAGCACTGGCCAATAATATCAGATGAAGCGGTAATTTTAAGCAGAGAGGGCCTAACACGCGGTTAGGCTCTTTTCTCTGTTCTAAAGTATTTTCTCCATAATCATTACGTCGATCGGCTTATTATCCATGACCCCTTGTTTTTCAAAGACGCCTATCTCGCAGTAACCCATTTTCTGGTATAGCCTCTGGCCCATCTGATTAAAAGGGAAGGTAAACAGCACGATTTTGTAAAAAGAGGAAGCTTTCATCGGACACGTCTCCTTTTCTAATGCTGCTCCTTTCAGTATATTCTGTGTCTACTGTTCAGTGTCTACTGTTCAGTCTAACTTCATGTTGTAGTAGTCCCAGTATCTTAGTGTCGACA
>NZ_ASSD01000124.1 GCF_000520715.1 Paenibacillus zanthoxyli JH29 | reverse complement strand
GTGGGATGACTCCAGTTTAATTAAGGGGCCTAGGAGGAAGTACTAGTTTTTTGTAAATACAATCATTGAACTCTAAATATCATGCTTGATTTTTGATCTATCTTTGATAGACTCACGTTAAGACTACAGACACCCCCAACCGGCAGATGTTGTTTCTTCTAGCGAACGCTCCCGCATCACAGACTTTCCTGCTCACTCTAATACTTGTTCATTAATCCGGCAGATTGGAGATCATTCCATATGAAAAAACTAAGACATCTCTTGAACACCGATATTTACCGCTGGCTGAAACAGTGCATGACGGGAAAATGGGGCGCGCTGTCCGTTATCATTATTTTAAATGTAATCATTTCACTAAGCGGCACCGTTCTTGCCATTGTCTCGAAGCAGGTGATTGATCATGCCGTAGAGAGCAGCATGCGCGTCAGCGGCATATACGCAATCGCTTTCGCCCTGATTCTGATCCTCCAGTTAGCTCTTTCATCCTTGCTGACCTTGAGAACCGTGAAGCTGAGAGAGGCAATGAACAATGATTTGCAGCGGAACTTTATGGATCGGCTGTATAGAGCGGAGTGGAGCGCTGCCGGAAAATACCACAGCGGCGATCTGTTGACGCATCTGACCAACGATGTTGCCAATATTACCGACGGCTTGGTTAACACCCTACCTAGCATCATTTCCCTGATTGCCCAGTTTGCGGCGGCCTTCATCACTTTGCTTTATTTTGACAAGACGCTGGCTCTCTTCGCTTTTCTGCTTGGACCGGTGTCCGTGCTCATCAGCTGGTATATAGGCAGCAGGCTGAAGAAGATGCAGCATCAGATTCAAGCCGCGGAAAGCCGCTATCGTTCCCTGCTGCATGAATGCGTCCAAAATCTGCTGATCGTGAAAACGTTCGAGCATGAACAAGACAGCCTGCAAAAGGTACAAGCCTCTCAAGCGAACCGGCTGTTCTGGATACTTAAACGCACCCGGTTTAATATTGCCGCAGATTTGACTATGGGAGTCGGATACAGGCTCGGTTTTTTTCTCGCTTTCATTTGGGGGGCATACCGCATCTCTATCGGAGCTGCCAGCTTTGGGATGTTTACCGCTTTTTTGCAGCTTGTGGGACAAATTCAGGGACCGCTTGAAGGTCTGGCCCGTACGTTCCCCGTCCTGATCGCCATGATTACATCAGCGGAGCGGCTGATCGTCTTTCAACAATTGGAGTCGGAGAACAAGCGGGGGAATCTTCCTGCCACTCGGGACGGCATATCCGGCCTGCAAATGGAGCATGTAGTATACGGCTATGAAGCGAATAAGCCGATTCTTACCGGGGTTTCTCTCCGCGTTCAGCCCGGCGAGCTGATCGCTCTCATCGGCACCTCGGGCGAAGGCAAAACCACCCTGCTTCGGCTTCTGCTCGCGTTAATCAAGCCCCAGACCGGGGATGTCTGCATTATCGGCAAAGATCATGAACGGATCAGCCTTTCCGCTGATACAAGATCTTATTTTTCCTATGTTCCGCAAGGCAATACTTTATTCTCCGGCACGATTGCGGACAATCTGCGGATCGGTCATCCCTCAGCCACCGAGGAGGAAATCAACGCCGCTATTGAAGCCGCTTGCGCCCGGGGCTTTATCGAGAAGCTGCCCCAAGGCATTGATACGGTTATCGGCGAACACGGCTCCGGCTTATCCGAAGGCCAGGCCCAACGAATCGCGATTGCCCGCGCGCTGCTGAGGCCGGCGGCGATCCTGCTTCTCGATGAAGCGACATCCGCACTGGACATGGATACGGAGTGGACCGTGCTGCAAAATATCCGGAATTTCCAGCCCCCGCGAACATGCATCGCCATCACCCATCGTTTATCCGTATTTGATGTGTGCGATCACATCTACCGCTTGTCCAAAGGCCAACTGTTCGAACAAAAGAAGGAGCTTGTTACTCACTAAGAGTAGGCAAGCTCCTTCTTTACAAATCAAAAAGAGACCTCAAACCGTAGAACCGTCCGAAGTCTCTTTTTTCTTTCGGTCTTAGGAGAAGGAATACCAGGTGTGCACACCGTCAGAGTAACTGGCATCAGGTTTGGTCTTAAGCATATTCCCATACTCTGTGCTGCTCACTTTAAGCTCTTTTACTTCCGGCTTTTCCCAAACTTTCTTGCTCATGCACTTCACCTCCTGATATTGTAAAAACATTGCCACTTGTCCTTAAAATACATGTTAGCCATGAAGGAAATTAGCAATATTTTTATCTAGAATACACTACTTTTTTCCTAAAATCAAGAATTTCGATCGTTATTGCGAACGTTTTTTTATGGTAGTGAAAGCTGCCTCAATCTATGAATTATGCCCTTGATTTGTTCATCAACCGTAAATCCCGCCTCAGGGCGTTCGATATGAAAAACAGGCAGGCTTGATGCAAGCCTGGAACAGCGCATAAAGTGTTCGCTCTGTTTTCCCATAAATTCGATGATCTCCGGACGATAGATATTCCGTAAGATGACCATCAACTTCTCCGGACCCTTTATTTCAGAGACAGCTACTTCCGAACCTGAATGCGTGGTCAGTTCAAAGAGCGCATCCAGCCTTTTCGGAGCCTTAATAAACTCCCCGTCCATCTGCACATGATACTTGTCCCGGACACCCGGGATTCGGTTCAGGGAATCTACGCTGCCAAAGATCTTCTCAGCCGTATCCCGCCACAGCTTCTGCCTTGGAAACGAGGGAACAATCCACGATTCTCCCCTCTCATCTTCTTTAAGCGCCGCAATATCATCCGCCAAAAAAGAACAGCCTCGCCTGTTCAGCGCCGCCGCCAGCGTCGATTTGCCCGCGCCGGATTGACCGGTGATGATAATATGCTTACCCTCCAGCGCCAGAGCGCTGCCATGAACCGGAAGCAGGCCGCGCTGCATCAAGAGCACGCCCATGCAGGTGCCAAGGATGAAGAGCACATGAGCCTCCGGCTCGCAGCTTTCACTTTTCTCTGCAATGATATGCTTGCCGTCCAAGACCAGAAACGTGCCGATATCTTTAACGCGAAAGGCAAAGCCGTCGTTCTCTACGACCGTATACGCATGGGAATCTTGTGAACCGGGCACCTCTACAGGCACTTTTCCCTCTCGGATATATACTTCAGGCGGCCCTTCCGCCGGGAGCAGGCCATCAAGCAGAAAGCCCGACGCTATATTAAACCCAAAAGCTTTGTAACGAAACTCGAAGTCATGATCGCTCATTTTACCCCACCTCAGGCCATGGATATAGTATCGAATGTTAAGAATTCCGCCCTTTGAAATCTTCGATGAATCTGGAGAAAATGACGGCCGTCAAAATGGATCTGACCAGACTGTCCTCCGCCTTGCGCACATCCCCGCTCGCCTTGGCAAGATTCTCTTTGAGCTTATCGGCTTCTACGTAGGGCTCTAAGCTCCCTTGTTCCAAGGCTTGCTCGGCTTCAGCCAGAACCTCGGGCCAGATCGGGGCGAGCCTGTATATCCAATCCGCACTCTGAAGCCCTTTGGCAATAATGTTCAGCCGAATCGGGTCCGGGAGCACACCCTTCATCGCCCGGCGCAGCAAATACCGTTCTTGGCCGCTTCGCACAAATTGTCCGGAAGGAATCGCCATGCAGAACTCAAACACGCGTTTATCCCGGGAAGGGTCGCGAATGGTAATGCCATCGGCTAATGACAGCTTAGTTTCCACCGCCCCTATGTGCGTGAACGGCAGCGGACTGGTCCTTGCCTTCCTGTCTTCTTCATAATCCGGAAAACGGCTGATCGGTGTATTCGCTTCAATCTGATCCAGCCTGTCAGTTACCTTCCATTTGCTGACGAGCGACCTTTTGACGACCACATTAGTAAAACGATTAAACTCCCGCAGCCGCGTCCGGTTCTTCCATAATTTCAAGCGGTACGGCAGCACTACCGGAATCGCACTTCTCAGCACCTTCGTTACCGGCTCATTCACCAATCTGCTGAATCCATAGAGCTCCCGGGCAGCCGAGACGATTCTCCCTCTTCTTGCCAGCGTTACCAGATGAACCGCGAAATTACCGTACGAGATCGTATTGTTGCCTGTCTGTCCGTTCAGCATAATGGTGCAGTTTCTTGAAGCGGCCATTTTTAAAAATGAATGATACCAGGTCATATTTTGAAAAATCTTATACGGCTGTTCAAAGATCCGAATCAGCTCGTCGATATCGGTCATGCAATTTTTGTCCGCAAAACTGCTGTAAGTGATATCAATATTAGGATACGCCTCGGCGATGAGCCCCACTTCACGGGATTCGTTATAAATGGTCATTCTGGGCGGCCGCTCGTTGAACTCCGGAACCGGAATGGATGTGAAGCCGTACAACCTCTTGCCCTGTTCAGCCAGTTTGGGCGCCGCAACGCAGGCAATCGACCCGGAATCCATCCCGCCGCTTAGGAATATCCCCGTCTCGCCCGCACTTCTGAGCCGGCAGGCCACTGCTTCGGAGAAGCAGCGGTTGAAGGCTTCCACATATTCTTCATCTGTCTTGAAACGGATCGGCTTGATATCCCTTAACGGCTCCCAATACTTTTTCTTGGAAAAACCTTCCTTGTTTACTATTCCATAATGCGCAGGCGGCAGCTGGTAAATATTCCGGTATACCGTTTCCTCACATTCCATTTCATGCTGAATTCCGTCTATCGCCAAAAAGTCCGCAATCCATTTTTCATTCAGCTCGGCCTGCTCACCGAACAGCTCCAATAACGGAGTTTCGATTGTACAAAAAGCAAAAAAACCACGCTCACAGGTGTAATACAGCGTCCTTGATCCCATGGCATCACGAGCGAGAAAAAGCTCCTGCTTTCCAGCATCCCAAATGGCAAAAGCATAGTCACCAATCAAATGCTCAGGACATGAATATCCCCACTTCTCGTAGGCCCGGAGAATGAGCTCACTATCGGTTATAACGGGGGATTCCCCCGGTTTCAGCTTGAATTGCTCCAGTAATTCAGCACGGTTGTCAATGATCGCGTCCGCTGTAATGACCAGGGTTTGACCCTCATTGCAGCGCGGTAATTGTTCCATTTTGGACTCAGGGGTGTTATAAATAATTCCGCAGCCCAAATGTACGGAGCGATCGCTCCACTCTTCTGTACGCTGGAAAGAACAGACTTTCAATTTCCTAAAAATGGACGATCCGGCCGGGGCAGCATCCGCATCGCTTCCAAACCTATAAATCCCGCTAATTGCACCCATCCTGTCCCCCCCGAAATCTCGTCTCCTTGCAGCTGAAGATTGCAGCATGTATTTAATTTATCATCTTTGTTGTACTTTATAAAGAACAAACTGTCATCCCCCGCAAAAAGAGAATACCCATTTGTCCAGCCTTACGAAACGAGCTTTAACCGCCTTCATCCATTCGAATGTTAATATATTCGTAACACGAATAGTACCTGGTACTAATAGTTCATGCTATAATAGCATCGAATTACTATTACCTTTCATATATGGGAGATGGATTAGTTGATGAAAGAGCAATGGATAGCCCCGGAATGCTACAATATGACGTCTGAGATGGAACGCCATCCGTCCGGCAAGCTTGCGCTTAAATGGTTGAGCGATAAAGGGGAATACGAGGAAATTACGTACGGCGAACTGATGAAGCTGGCCAACCGGCTGGCCGGAGGCCTGGCGGGGCTAGGACTGCGTCAGGGCGACCGGGTCCTCGTTATGGTTCCGCGCCGAATCATCGCCTATGTTATATATCTGGCCTGCTTGAAGCTTGGGCTTGTTATCATTCCTTCTTCGGAAATGCTGCGTGCCAAGGATCTGGACTACCGGCTCCGCCACTCCGAAGCCAGAGCGGTCATATCCTGGTCGGAGGTTACGGGAGAAATGAATAAAGTCGCGGGCGATCTGCCCGCTCTCGATTTCCTCCTCTCGGTTTCCGCCGCAGGCGGCGAAGCCGAATCCGGCTGGCTGGGACTGGAGGGGCTGATGGAAGGCCAGCCGGATACATTTGCCGCAGCTCCCACCACCCGGGACGATATGGCGATTCTCGCTTACACCTCCGGCACCACCGGCAACCCGAAGGCGGTCGTTCACAGCCATGGATGGGGCTATGCACATCTGCGCATCACTTCGCTGTGGCTCGACATTCATGAATCGGACACGGTATGGGCAACGGCCGCTCCCGGCTGGCAGAAATGGATTTGGAGCCCTTTTCTGTCGGTGCTCGGCAATGGAGCCACCGGTTTTGTCTACAACGGCGCTTTTCAGCCAAACCGCTATTTGCAGCTGATCCAGGAGCGGGAGATCCACGTCATGTGCTGTACGCCAACGGAATACCGGCTTATGGCCAAAATTGACGGACTCAGGCGGTATGACCTTTCCCGCCTGCGCTGCGCCGTATCCGCCGGAGAGCCTCTAAATCAGGAGGTCATTAACGAATTTGGGCGCCATTTCGACATCACCATCCGCGACGGCTACGGGCAGACGGAAAGTACGCTGCTGATCGGTACACTGAAGGACATGCCGATCCGTATCGGCTCCATGGGCCGGGCAACCGCTCAGGGGATGATCGATGTCGTGGACGAGAACGGCGTTCCCCTTCCTCCGGGCGAGGTCGGCGATATTGCCGTTCATGTAAGCATGCCGGCTTTGTTCCAGACGTACTACAAAGAACCGGAACGCAAAGCGGGCAGCATTCGCGGCGAATACTTTATTACCGGCGACCGGGCGGCCAAAGACGAGGACGGCTATTTCTGGTTTGAGGGACGCGGCGACGACATCATTATCAGCTCCGGGTATACGATCGGGCCCTTCGAGGTGGAGGAAGCGCTGATGAAGCATCCGCTGGTCAAAGAATGCGCGGTCGTAGCCAGTCCCGATGCAATCAGAGGCCATGTGGTCAAAGCTTTTGTCGTGCTCAAAGACGGAATCACCGGCTCGCCGGAGCTTGCGAAAGAGCTTCAGGCCCATACCAAGGCAATCACAGCGCCTTATAAATACCCGCGCAAAATCGAGTTTATCTCCGACCTCCCGAAGACAAGCTCGGGCAAGATCCGCCGCGTCGAACTGCGGGCGCGGGAGTTAGCGGCGAAAGCATAAGTCCGGCCGATTTCACTCCTTAAACAAACAGCCCCGTCAGGCCTTGAGCCTGGCGGGGTTATCCATTTTATTCTTTTACTCACAGTCTTTCTAGCCTCAGAATACAGCATTCTATACCAATTACAGATGTGAGTTGACTGTCATTTCATTCGTATCGATTATTAGACCAATTGCCTTCATTAAATCAAATCCAATAATACCATCAATCTCCATACCATAGTCCATGCTTCCAATCTCGACCTGAAAATGTGAAACCGAGTGACCATCGAAATGGATGGCTTCCAAGAGCTTGGTGTATACGTACTCCACCCACTCCTCGAATGGTATCCACAACATCATTTTCTTCAGGAACAATCCCAATCTCCCGAACCAAATCAGCATTGAAAAGCGTACTTGCCGATCCCGTATCGAGCAGCATCTTATTCAGTTCAAGTTCTTTACCCCTAAAAGCAATCACTATTCTTACAAAGGGCAATCCGTATTCCTCAGTTATATTCATCTTGGCCCTCGAACTCCAACATAACGTTCCCTCGCTATCAGTTCCGGTCGGGACGTGTGGAAGAAGCAATATTCGCGGTCAGGTTCTTGCCGGTGCAGTTCGCTGTAGCGGCGAAGTGCCTCCGTAGAATCGGCAAACGTATCGATTACAACCACTTCTTCAATATATCGATGACCTCCATCGGAGTGAGCCTTCGTTGCTTCCAAAACAACCCATTCAGCTGGAAAGCGTTCCTGTACTTCTTGCCAGCGCATTTCGCCACCTCCAATTTCTATTGCTATTATTGTATCACAATCAAAGGCATCAATCCCTCGGATGAACGGATTCATAACGATCGCGTATTTCCCGGTTTTTTGCGTATATATACAAATCCAAGGCTTCGATTCCTCTGCAAACCCTCCCCCATAAAATACACCTGGCTGATGCATGGGATCTCCATCTCCTTTGCACAAGCAAATTTTCATTAAGTGTACCCTTTATGGTCAATTCTGTAAATGAATAGGATCTCGGAAATCCGGCGGTATTCTGCGCGCTGAGCCGGTTCGGATGGCCGCCCCAATAACCGCGCTGCGTACGTGCTCCACCACTTTTTCATTAAAAATACTCGGAATAATATACAGCTCGTTGAGTTCATCCGGCTGAACCACCGCCGCGATCGCGCGGGCGGCCGCCAGCTTCATCTCCAGATTAACGGCTCTCGCCCGGCAGTCAAGAGCACCCCGGAACAAGCCCGGAAAGCATAGCACATTATTGATCTGGTTCGGATAATCGCTTCTGCCCGTCGCCAGAACACGCACATGCGGCTCTGCCAGCTCCGGCTGTATTTCCGGAATGGGATTCGCCATCGCGAAGACGATGCTGTCTTGAGCCATGCTTTGGACATGTCCGACGTTCAGGATGCCGCCTCCGGCCACCCCAATGAACACATCCGCCCCCTTCACCGCTTCTCCCAGCAGACCCTGGATACCCTCGGGATTGGTAGAGAAGGCAAGTTTCCGCCATTCCTCGTTGGTATAGGGCACACCTTTGCAGAGGATGCCTTCCCGGTCGACCGCACATACATGCGTGGCTCCCGCAGCCAGCAGCAGATTGCAAATAGAGACTCCCGCCGCGCCGATGCCGGCGACGACGATTTTGGCCGTCTCCAGCGTCTTACCAACCACTGTAAGCGCATTCATAAGTCCCGCCAGGGCGACGACCGCCGTACCGTGCTGATCGTCATGGAATACGGGAATATCCAGATCCTCCGCAAGCCTCCGTTCGATGTCAAAGCAGCGCGGAGAGGAGATATCCTCCAGATTGATGCCGCCAAAGCCGGGTGAGACCGCCTTGACGATTCTAATGATTTCATCCGGATCTTTCGTATCAAGACACAGCGGAAATGCGTCGATTCCGGCCAACTGCTTGAACAGCATCGCTTTGCCTTCCATTACCGGCATAGCTGCTTCCGGTCCGATGTCCCCCAGGCCCAGTACCGCTGTCCCATCGGTTACGACCGCAACCGTATTGCGCTTCATCGTCAATGTATACGCTTTCGAGTTATCCTCGGCGATAGCCATACTGACCCGTGCCACCCCGGGCGTGTATACCTGGGATAAATCCTCGCGGTTTTTGATCGGCAGCTTTGGGATAATCTCGATTTTGCCGCCCAGATGAGCCAGGAACGTCCGGTCGGATACATTGATCACTTTAATTCCCGGCATATCCGACAATACGCGGATAATCTCCTCGTTGCCGGCGTCAAGCACATTCACCGTAATATCCCGGGTCGTGATCTCCCCGCCCGCTCGGATAACGTCTATGGCGACAATATCCCCGCCCGCCGCGGCAATGCCCGAAGCGACATCCCCAAAGGAAGCAACCGACTTCTCGATATCCAGCCGGATAATCATCGTTGTTGCAATCGTCATAATGAGCCCCCTTGTCCTGTACTTATGCTTTCACTATACCACAGACCTTCTCGGTATTGGCTTCTTATTTGACTATCTTGTGAAATGAAATAGGATTTGAACTTTTTCACTTGATTTTACTTTTTATGGGAATATAATAGAGGTTGGCGTTATGCTTTCTGCATATTCATGGAAATAAAGAAAATGAATTGGACTTTCAGAGATTTTTAAAGACAAGGAGATGGATAGGATGAGCGCGGGAGCAGATTCAAAAATCTCTACAACGATCGCCACAACGACAACTGGTGCTAATCTAGTTGTTGACAGTTTGATATCGCAAGGGGTTCCCTACATTTTCGGAATTCCCGGAGCCAAAATCGATTCTGTATTTGATGTTTTACGGGAACGGGGCCCGGAGCTTATTGTTTGCCGGCATGAGCAGAACGCCGCATTTATGGCGGCGGCTGTCGGCCGCTTAACCGGAAAGCCGGGGGTATGCCTGGTAACTTCCGGTCCGGGCGCCTCCAATCTGGTTACGGGACTTGTGACGGCCAATTCTGAAAGCGACCCGGTCGTGGCGCTCGCAGGGGCCGTCTCCCGGGCAGACCGGTTGAAACATACGCATCAATCCATGGATAATGCCGGTTTATTTAAACCGGTCACGAAATATAGTGTGGAAGTTGAACATCCGAATAATGTCGCCGAAGCGATTACGAATGCGTTCCGTGAGGCTACCACCGGCCAACCGGGAGCGGCATTTGTCAGCCTCCCGATGGATGTGCTGCTCGACAAAGCGGTAACCTTCAACTTTGGTCCTCTGAACACTCCTCAGCTTGGCCCGGCCCCCTCTGACCTTGTCGAAGCGGTCGCCGCCAATATACGAAAGGCCAAACTCCCGGTTATTCTGCTCGGTATGAAAGCAAGTTCGCCGGAAGTGACCTCGGCGATCCGGAATCTCATCCGCGGCACCGACATTCCGGTTGTTGAGACTTTTCAGGCGGCCGGCGTAATCTCACGTGATCTGGAAGAACATTTTATGGGCAGAGTCGGTTTGTTCAGCAACCAGCCAGGCGATCTTCTGCTGAAAGAAGCCGATGTCGTCCTGACGATTGGCTATGATCCGATCGAGTACGATGCTCATCTTTGGAATCGTGAAGGCGACCGGCAAGTGTATCATCTGGATAACCGGCAGGCGGACTTCGACCATGATTACCAGCCGCGAATCGAGTTAATCGGCGACATTGTCTTAACCGTCGAAGCGTTAGCTTCGCATTTACAAGGCCTTCTATTCCCCCCCGAATCGCTCTCCGTACTGAAAGAGTTGCAGCAGAAGCTGGATCAGGACGGAAATGAAGTCTACTCTTCCCATTCAGAGCTTGTTCACCCGCTGGATTTTATTTTCACCTTGCGAAGGCTGATTGACGATCAGGTGACGGTCACCTGTGACGTGGGTTCACACTATATCTGGATGGCTCGTTATTTCCGTTGCTATGAACCCCGCCGGTTGCTCTTCAGCAATGGCATGCAAACCCTCGGTGTAGCTATGCCTTGGGCCATTGCCGCCGCGCTGGTGCGTCCGGGCGAGAAAGCCATTTCCATATCCGGGGACGGCGGGTTCCTGTTCTCCTCGATGGAACTGGAAACGGCGGTCCGCCTGAAGCTTCCGCTCGTTCATATTGTATGGAGCGACGGCACCTATAATATGGTTGCATTCCAGCAAATGAACAAGTACGGCAGAACCTCAGGCGTAGACTTTGGCAGCATTGATATTGTGCAGTATGCCGAGAGCTTCGGCGCAGTAGGCTTACGGGTCAATCGGCCGGAGGAACTGGAAGAAGTGCTGCGCTGCGCTCTCGATCAGATAGGCCCCGTGGTCGTCGAGATCCCGATTGACTACAGAGACAGCGCCAAGCTAGGGGAAAAACTGCTGCCTGATAAGGCAAACTGATATTATTATGTATATCATCCACTAAAAAGGAGATGAGGATAAATGGATAGTCACGTCATCTATCAAGCCTCGACCATGGTTGCGCTGCTCAGCGGTCTGTATGATGGGACGGTCACTTTTGGAGAATTGAAAAAGCACGGCGATTTCGGCATCGGAACCTTTCATCAGCTGGATGGCGAGATGATCGCCTTTGACGGGGAATTCTTTCATTTATACCCCGACGGAACTGCCCAAAAAGTCAGTCTCGACGAAAGTACGCCGTTCTCCTCCGTCACCTTTTTTGAACAGCAGCAGACTGCCCCGCTAAATAGGGCGGTAACCCGTCAAGAGCTGGAGAAGATACTGGACGATCTGGTTCCCAGCCCGAATCTGTTCCATGCGATCCGAATCGACGGTCATTTCCGGGAGGTTCACACCCGCACCGTCCCGCATCAGGATAAGCCGTATCCGCCATTTGTGGAGGTTACCAAGTCCCAGCCGTCATTTGATTTTGCCGATGTGGACGGCGTCATCGCCGGTTTCTGGACTCCCGCTTTCGCACAAGGGATCGCCGTTGCCGGATATCATTTGCATTTTATCAATGACGTCCGCAACGGAGGTGGACATGTAATGGATTTCGTGCTCGAACAGGGTACCATTTCCATTTGCACCTGTACTGATTTTCAACTCGCGCTCCCGCAGGATAACGCTTATCTCAAGCAGGACTTATCCGTAGCCGACCTGGAGCGCGACATTATGATTGCTGAGGGCTCTTACTAAGAGCCGTTGCAATATGTAACTTTCAATCCCGACCATGCTAACACTTGCCATAGCCCGCCTGTTCTTATCTGAAACAGCGGGGCTATGGCCCCTTTTTTTAATCCACCTTCTTGCCCCTGCCATGCAAAATCTTCAGATTGCCGTTCTCATACCCCACCGAGTAGCTCATCCGGTAAGTCTGGTATACGGTCCCTGTCTCGCGGCGTTCTTCGGCCGTAATATCGACGCTGACCATAGTGCCGCCGTCCTGCTCTTCGGCAGTTAGGGTCCCTATGGAAATATAGCCGGTCTTCAAATAACCGCTGCGGAAATCCGCATAGTCCGTCTTGCTCTGCCAATCGCTGCCGAGCAGGGAATAAGCCGTGACATAATCGCCATCGTTCAGACTTTGATAAAAAGCAGCTACAATACTCCGGCTGTTCGTCAGCGCGTCTCCCTCGCCGTAACGTCCGCGCTTACGTCCGGAAGCTTCGTCATCGGATGCTCCGACCATGCTTCCGCCTGCTTCAGCACACTCGAAATCGGAATGCTGAATCCGATCCCCGCTTCATCGGTGGCGGAGGCGGAGTTAATCCCCAGTACATTGCCCGTCTCCGCACTCACCAACGGCCCGCCGCTGTTGCCGGGCGCAATCGGCGCGGAAATCTGGTACATATTGCTGTAGGTGTAAGGCTCGATATCAAAGCTGCGGCCCAGCCCGCTGATAATGCCTGTCGTTACCGTATTCTCCAGTCCAAGCGGACTGCCCAGCGCCAATATTTCATCGCCAATCTCCGCTTTATTGCTGCGGGCAATCTGCAGCGGTTCGGTTTGCTTAAGCTCCGTCACGCGGACAACCGCCACATCCGTGTCCGTGCCGATCCCGATGACCTTTCCCTTGTATTCCTGGTGACTCTTCGTCCGCACCGTTACATCCCGGGAACCGGCAACCACATGCGCGTTCGTCAGCAAATCGCCTTTGCCGTTGTACAGAAATCCCGAACCGAGCCCTTCCCCGCTTTCAATTGTCACGACCCGCTTCTGGCTGTCTTCAATAATCTCTTTGCGTGTCTTCTTCGCTTTAACGGCTGCCGGCTGTGCGGCGGTTGGCGTCTGTCCCGCAACCGCCAGCAGCGGGCCGTTATTCAACTCGCTCTGTTCAGGTTCTGCTGCCGTAACCCGGGGCGAACTTTCTTATGCATTAACTCATCAAAACAAATAATAGAGCTGCCAGCGCAGGAAGTCCCTGAACCAAAAGAATCGATCTTTTAGCGGTTATTCCTCCAAAAATTGCTGCAATAAGAACACAAACCAGAAAAAAAAGTTGAAGTTGGCGAGCCACCGCTGCATCAGGATACAACAAGCTCCAAATCAATCCAGCGGCTAGAAATCCATTATATAGCCCTTGGTTAGCAGCTAAAGATTTTGAAGCTTCGGCAATATCTTTTGTTGTTCCAAAAGCTTTTAATCCTTTAGGTGTAGTCCACAAAAACATTTCCAAATATAAGATATACAAATGTTCCAAAGCGACAATACCAACTAAAATCGCGCTAATCATTATACGTTAAGCCCCCCTATCTTTGGTAATACAGTCAATAGAATCTGTCGGAACTCCAAGTAATCTACTATTTCAAAGTATATACGAATAAGGGTTATTTTCAAAAGCTTCTCGAGTTTCCAGCCTTCTATATGGTTTCACTTGAACAAGTCTCTCAAGCTAAGTGGAGAGTTCCCATCGAAACGATTTTACCGTGGAAGAAATGACCTCCGTCCCTATTTCGTCCCCAGTACTTTAACTTAGCAGTAGGCAGGACGAGCTCGGTTTTGGCGGCCACTTTAATACGCTCCAAGCAGACGAATAGTCAGGCTTAAAGACATCCATTGAAACCTGTCGTGATGGAAAAACCTGCGGCGCTGCATCTTTTTTCTCGTAAAAGCTTGGGGTCTTCCACATTGGTGCAAAAGTGCAGACACTTCGGCTACAATCGTCCATCGTGGCGGTTCAGGCTTCTAATTCCCGCACTTTCGCAGGGATTCCATCTTTCTCACGGCCATTCGTCGGAAAAACCTGCGCTTTTTCAGGAAAATTCAGGATGCGCTGCGTTTGAGTGAGCTGTTGACCCTGTCTACGGTGCTGCTGTAGGTCCGGCAGCCGTACAGGCATTGCCTACGCCGGTTACCGTATAGACTCCGCCGCACATAACTTTGACTGGCTCCAACCGGGACATCTCCGCAATCCACGAGGCTTAAACGCTTCATAACCTGCCTCCCGCACAGTGGTTAATGATCAATCAATTACCACCGACCATTAAAAGAGCCATTTTACCGGCTGCGATTGCTTCGAGCGTAGAGCCTAGATAAGAAGCCTCGTTCGCTGTAGGGCCGAAATAATCCGGCAAGCGGACGATCATAACCTTGGCCCGGCTCCATCGGTCACCAAACAGCATCTTCTCGTAGGCGAGTCTAATCTTACCTTTCCTAGTATGCGGCTGCTTCAGATGCTCCTCGGTCGCCCGGGCCATCTGTCTTCTTCCATAGGGATAGATGCCGTCGATCACGACCACCTTCAAGCTCAGCCGCTCTGCGGCCTCCATCACGGATTCGCCTAGAGGAATCAGCTTGTTGACCATCTCATGATACGGCACGTTCGCGCAATGGAACAGGACGTCCATACCTTCTGAAGCGGTCACGATGTCATTCGGACGAAAAGCGTCACCTATTGCAATTGTTAAATTCTGCGGATTACCGAGTCGCCCTAAGCTGCTCCAGCTTCTCGCGAGATCGCCCGAAGGCCACTGTCCGTATCCCTCGCTTGACCAGTTCCTCCGTAACCGAAGCGCCAGTTCCGCCAGTTGCTCCAACGACAATTGCTTTTTCCAATAGAATCACCTCATCCTAATGTTGTGATTGATCAATCACTAACTTAGTGACAATGTACCATGTGGTGATTGATTAGTCAATCACCACTTTTTAAAAATCTCGCCCTTTTCTCATATTCCCATTAACTCGGGCATAGCCAGCGCTGCCGAAATGTTACATAACATTCCCCGGGCCAGGAATAGCATCGTCCGTTCCTCCGCATTGGGAATGCCGGCTGAGCGGAAAGCGTCCAGAACCATATGGCGGACTTCCCCAAATCCACCCCGCATCGCTTCCCGGATCGATTCTTCCTGGATCGTCTGCGCCTGCATCTGAAGCAGCACTTCATTCCGATAGGATTCCAAAATAACCACGTAAGCCTGGATTAGCTCGGTCTCCAGTTGTTCCGGCGACGCGGACTCCACGACCTTGCGGAAAGAATCGATCACTCGCGTCCAGGATACCTCCAGCGCCGTCAGCAGCAAAGCTTCTTTAGTCGAGAAAAAACGAAAGATATAGGGCTGCGATATTTTAGCTCGTTCCGCGACTTGTGCCGTCGTTGCCCGAAAGTACCCAGTCTCTGCGAATACCTCGATTGCCGCTGAAATGATGTCTGATTTGCGATTAACCGATTTCGTCTCGAATTTTGTCATCGAATTGCCGCCCCCTCAATCAGGTTAGTGATTCATCAATTAGTCAACTCATTATATACGAATATGAACGTCGAAGCAATTCGGCTGCATTCACGTTATTTACTAACACAATTTCTCCCTTTCTTCTTTGCACGATATAACGCTGTATCGGCGGATTTCATAACAGCATCTGGAGTTTTGTGCTTTTCACTTTTTTGGGAGACGCCGATACTTACGGTTATGTATATTTGTTTGGAAGGTTTGGCGCTTCTAGATCTGCTTTTTGAATTTTTTTTAGATCTGCCCTTCCCACGCAGTGTAAAGCCCCTTTTGGATACTTTCTCTCTCAGTTCTTCAAGATGAGGAAGCACATCATTTATGCTTTTGCCTGGAAAAAGAATAGTGAACTCCTCTCCGCCATAACGAAAGGATTTTCCCCCACCCGTAACATCCTTTATGATCGAAGCAACCAGCTTTAAAACCTCGTCTCCGGTATCATGTCCGTAAGTGTCATTGAACTTTTTAAAAAAATCAATGTCCAACATAGCAATCACATAGTTCATACCCAATTTCATCATATCCTGCTTGAGGGCCCGCCTTGATGGCAGACCTGTAAGTTCATCAGAAAATGCCATGGAATACGAATCCTGTATGATTGTTGTTATAAGAATTATTCCTGAAGCCGCGAAAAATATGGCATAAAATATTGGATTAGTATTATGATACAGTGCAAAAAACAACGCAAATAGCACACCTATAAAGGAAATATCCTGCGAGGATTTGTATGAAATTTGCCGAATGATGAGTATGATTAGAGTTGCCGCAAAGGCTATGATTGACACTTGCGATATTGGAGTTATTGAATCCAGCTTCACAGGTAATATGTCTTTATGAATAAGATTGAGAGACTCTCTTTGTCCTGAGTTAATTAGCCAGAATATGAATAAGAATTGGGAAAGAATAAGCCCTATACGAATAAATCCCCATAAACTGAATATCCCTCGTTCTTTTAAAAAAGAAAAAAGCGCAATGTTTATGGGAATCACCAAACCAATGATCGAATAGATATCGGAAGTTTGCGCTGGTCTACCAATAGTACCCGGCAAATATTTAATTAACGCTAGACATAGAATAAGAATGATTAAGATGAAAAATTCCCGGCTGCGGTTAAATTTCCAAGAGACAACAGTCCCTAAAAGAAATATTGCATAAGGAGACAGTTGTATGATATCTAGCTGCGGCCTGGACATGGTGTTAGTCTTGGTGTAAAAAGTATAGGCTAGCGCAATTAAAATAAATGGCAGTATGATCGAAAAAGCTGCTTTAATCCTAGTCTTCAAAGTTCAATAATTCCCTTCATGATGTGTTCTTTTGTTACATACTATTATCGGTTACAATGAGTCACTAACTTATACTTATGTAACTACCGGAACACTTTTCAACTTGAAATCACGAAGGGATCATCCACAGCAAAATTCAAAATATTCCATTGGCATCAACAGGCAATTCGCTAACACGCCTTAGATAATTAGTCATGTTAACGTCATCCTTGATCTCATATGTATACTGAAAATTACTCGGCGACTTCTTTGGCCAGAATCCGGAATAACTCGCAGGCTGTGAAAACCGAATTCCACATATGATGATCGTTGCTGTCCGAATAGATTTCTTTGTACATATCCCAATAGGATTCGGGGAGATACTTCTTGATATATTTCCCCATTTTTCCTATAGACACTTGAAAATCATATTTTGTGCCCACCCACCATGCAATCATCTCATCCAAACGGCTTCTAATGACGCATTCAAACATTTGTTTCGCATACGGCAGTTCATCACGCCAAATTCCTTTGGCGACGTTTTGCAGACACCACCAAAAATCATTGCAGCAGCTCATGAATAGTGGCTCCGTGGGCTTTTGTACATGGTAGTCAATATCTGTGGGAGGAGGGATGATTGGCAGGCAGTTGTCCTTATCTAATAAGGGAAGTGTCAGTTTATCGCTAACATACCCTTGAAGCATCGATTCTTTGGTTTCAATATGCAGATCGATACGATTTCCATCTGTAAACAGCATTAGATATCCGTAAGACCGGGAAAAATCCATCTCTATGCCTAAAGACTGGTCATTCTTATCCGGCTCTTGCATCATAAGCATATCACCAAAAATAGTTGTCCATTGTTCATCGTTTAAAAAAGAGGCTGTCTCAGTCACTACATAAACAATATCATAATCCTGAAAAATATCCTTGGGGGCATTCGGATTGGTGCGCGAGCCGTTCAGATACACCGCACGAATTCGTTCATCCTTTTGAGCTATGCCTAGTATCAAATCGAACATTTCTTTCTCGCTTCTCATTTTCATCCCCCCAAGTAATTAGCTCTTCTTTTTCAATTTCGCTTCCGCTTTTTCAATGTTGCTTGCAACTCTGTATTTAACGATTCTGCTGATGAGGTCATAGGGCAGCGGCTGATCGAGGGGAAATTGTAATGTCCCTTTTGACTTGTGATATTCCTTTACTTCCTCTTTGAACGCTTCGATTCCGCTCGGGGCCGGGTAGAAACCGATGTGCTTCTTAAAAGCCGCAAAATGCACAAGATTTCCATGGAGCTCGAATGTAGGCATCTGGTAGCTGATCTTTTCCTTCGCGTCCGGCGCCGACTCCTGGATCACTTGCCTTAACGTCTGAAGAATCTCCTGAACCTCGGGAGTGCACGCTGCAATATACTCGTCGATCGACGAGTAAGTGATTTTTTCTTTCATGGGAGCTACTCTCCTTTCACGGGTTAGCTTGCAATCTCATTATATCTGTTATTTTTAATGGAAAGGCTTTTATTTTTTGATGTATCTATTACCTATACTCCAATTTCAATTGGTGATGCTCGTCATAATGAACAGTAGGATGATACGGGATAGAAGGTATCGCGGAGAGATTTTGAAGACGTTTTTTGTAATCTTCCAAGTACCGGATTCGGGCATCCTCATCACGTGCGGGAGTCCAGGCGATAAAAGGTTCAACAGGCTCAAGGCCCGCAAAATAGAGCATCCCATGATTAATCGGATAAAGGATCTTCTCATGAATATCCCCATCCATTCCGTATGGAGGAAAGGCCTCCCTGGGAGATCCGGTTGTCATGGAGACCATCGCTTTTCTCCCTTGGAATCCGCCCTTATCATATCTTCCGATTCTCTGACCATACACAAAGCCCGAGGCAAACACCCGATCGAACCAGCCTTTCAGAATCGCAGGGACAGAGTACCACCATAAAGGGAACTGAAAGATCACAAAGTCAGCCCACAGCAGCTTTTCCTGCTCTTCTTTAATATCTTTTGAAAAGGTATTTGTTTTTGAAGCATGTCCTTGCTCAAGCTGATACTTAAAAAAGTCCGGGTTATCCAGCATGAGAAAATCATCGCGATCGGCAGCAGCCTTGAAATTCATCGCATAGAGGTCGGACACTTTAACCTGATGACCTTCATCTGTCAGGACGGCAACGGCAAGATCCTTTAACGCTCCGTTGAATGACTTTGGTTCCGGATGGGCGTAGACAATGAGTACGTTCATTCTGTTCATCTCCTTCAGCCTGCTATGGAGTTAGTTTGAGACTCCGCACTGGATTTATGGAATCCCAGTTTTCTTAGTAACTTTTTGATATCGATCTGGGCGGCTAACACACTAAGCAGCACGAGACCAGCTCCCGCATAGCCTTGGAGGGTCAGCCTTTCACCCGCAAAAACAAACGCCAACAAAGCCGCAAAAACGGGCTCCAATGAAAACAGCAGACCTGTATGGGTTGGAGTCGTATATTTTTGGGCAGTTGTCTGTACGACGAAACCAATGGCACTGCAAAAAATACTTAATCCCAGAACCGAAATCCAACCCTCCGTTGTACTTGGAAGCTGCGGCTGCTCCAGGAAAGCGGAGAATAGCAGTCCCCACGCTCCTGCGAATCCAAGCTGTAGAACTCCAAGAGCAATGGAATCCACATCCTTGGTCAGTTTCCCTGTAACAATGATATGGAGGGCATAAGCCAACGCGCCTAAGATGCACAAAAAGTCCCCGGAACTGATGATGAATTGATTTTTTAAAGTTAAGAAGTCTATGCCGGTCAAGGCTAAAACTACTCCGAGAATAACTCTATTATCGGGCATCTTCCTAAAAAAGACAGCAAGCAGCAGCGGCACAAAAACAACCGTTAAACTAACCAAAAATCCAGCGTTGGAAGCGGATGTGGTTTTCACGCCAAACGTAATCGAGGCGAATACGAGAAATAAAATGGTGCCCTGCCAAAATGCATATTTCACCGTTTTAAAATCCGCATGAATAAGCCGCCTGTGAAAGACCAGTCCGGATACGATAAAAGCCAGTCCAAACCGCAAGGCAATCAGGTTAAACTCCTGTACATTCGTGAGCCCCATTTTCATGAACAAATAGGACGAACCCCAAAACAGGGTCACGATCAACAACATAAGATTAGCTTTTAATTGAGTATTCATAATTACTTCCTTTCAGCATGGTATTGCTTACTTCGAAGTATACGTGTACATTTTATATAAAGAAAATGAATGTTATTCATTCCTCAGTTGAAAAAAAATAATACCAATAGGGTGATGAGAAAATGTCACTGGCCAAGTATGAGATTTTTCATACGGTTGTGGAATTGGGGAGCCTATCCCAAGCCGCAGCGGAACTGGGTCTAACCCAATCTGCTGTGAGTCATGCAATTGCCAGCCTGGAATCGGAATGGGGATTTTCCATACTGAGCAGGGGACGTGCCGGAGTTCATTTAACGAGCAGCGGCGAGCTGACCCTGCCCTACATCCGTGAAATTTTGAAGGGGAACGAGCGGTTAAAGCAGCAAATTGCAAATATCAACGGGCTGGAAACGGGAACGGTGCGTATCGGCACATTTTCGAGCGTATCCATACAGTGGCTGCCCCGAATCATGAGTTCCTTTGCCGAAAGCCACCCTTTCATAGAACTTAAACTGCTGGAAGGAAGCTATGAAGAAATCGAGCACTGGATTGCCAGCGGCGCCGTCGATTTTGGCTTTCTTTCGCTGCCCGCACCGAAGTCATTTGAAGTCATTCCATTGAAAAAAGACCGGATGGTGCTGATCGTTCCCGATAAACACCCTTTTGCCGCACAACATGAGGTCCGTTTTGAACAAATCAAAGAAGAGCCGTTCATCCTGCCCAAGAAAAGCTGCGATAACGATGTGAGGCGAATACTCAAAGAAAACCATGTGTCCCCCAATATTAAATTCGAGCTGGAAGATGACCAGGCGATTATCTCCATGGTTCAAAATGGAATGGGAATCAGCATCCTTCCTGAAATGGTGTTATATCAAGTCCCAAACAATATTCGCATTCTCAGCCTGGAAGGCGATCATTGCCGCTCCATCGGCATCGCCGCCCCATCCTTGAAATCAATGTCTCCTGCGGCGAGAAAAATTGTTAAATATGTTCAGTCGTTTTTGAGCGGGGCTTAATGGTGGGGTATATGGGACAGGAGTTAATATATTTAGACCGTCACATGTACTAAATAGCGTTCAAATGCTATAGGTAAGCCACTTGTTGTAGCGTTCATTTTGAATATTCGCTCAACTTCGGAAAGGCAGTTCTCTATAACCCATTCGTAAATAGAGGGCGTCTGACCAAAACAACGCATCTTAATAACATCAATTGGCTCATGCAAGTATTCAATCCCCCTCAATGATTCAATCTCAGCATGTACCAAGCTACCTTGTTTAAGTCTTTGTTTGAGATTGTCTAATACGAAAGTTCCGCTCGAAATCGGCTCAAACAAGTTTGGGAACCACTCAGAGAGTTCTGCCGTCATACCATCACCGGGATGTAATCCGAGAATCTGACCTCCTTTTTTAACCACTCGTCTAACATCCAGATAAGAAGAAGTCGGGCCTCTACGATTATATGCAGCATCAAATTCCTCCGACTTGAATGGCAGCCTGTTTTTTGAGTTTCCTGTAATAAAGGTTACATTTGATGGACTAGCTTCATTCCCTGTTTGAATGAAATCATTTGTAATGTCAAAACCAATAATTTGTTTAACTATTGGACTCCAATGGATGGTGAACTCTCCATGTCCACATCCGATGTCTAACACTTTTTTATTCCGAACCACCTGTGATACTTTTTCTGTAAATAGGGTTTCACCATTGGGTTGGGATATTGTGGAGCTCCACGGATAAGAATACTGTCCTTTCATTTTCCCAAGTTGCGCATACCATTCTATAGAATGAGGACGTAACCAATACGGGTGAGCTCTTGGGTCTAGCAAGCTTTTATTCATAAAACACCTCCAAATCAAATGTGTTCAGGAACAACGTTATGAATTTTTCCATCGGGTCAGTCAATACCATTACCTTAGAATAAAAAAGAGGGAACTTTGTCCCTCTCTCTGCTCAATTTAAAGGGCGACTAATCATACCCGCCACAACTATTCGTCCAATACCATGAACATCCCGGTCATTCCGGGGGAATGGTCTTTGAATCCGAATTTTTCGTAAAATTCATCTTTTCCGTGTGATGCGAATAGACCGACAAAACCGGCTCCAGCACAATTATCATTGATATAGTTCAGCAGTTTGTCGATAATTTTCTTGCCGATCCCCCTATTTTGATGCTCAGGCAGTACAGCTACATCTTGGATATAATAGTACATTGCTCCATCGCCCACAATCCGTCCCATACCGATTACGATTCCATCACTTATTGCAACTACGCCATAGATTGAATTGGCAATGGACTGTTCGGTCATTTCTATATTAACTTTTCCCCATCCAACCGCTTCCCATAAAGTTTTATGTTCCAGAACAGTTGGCGGGCGTTCGATAATTGTTAACTCCATGTTGTTCATCCCCCTTCGCATACTTGTGAACATTAATTGTATATTTGCAGGTTTTTTATGATTCTTACCTGTTTGATCTTCCATTTGAAAAAAGATTGGCGAGTCATTTCAATAGCAAGGGTTCCACCAATAATCTGTCTGATTTGGTTGATTTGATTATAGTCAATATATTCGAAGTTATAGAGTAGTTCAGGTCGATTCGGGTTCATATGTGTGAGTTCTCCGGAAAAATCCAGATCTTTTGTAGCATATTCACTTTTGAAAAATTGCTGTAGGGTTTCCTTATCTTGGGTCCTTATATTTAAATCAGAAAAATTACCTTCGATTGATTTGTGAATGATACGATTCACCATTGATTTTGGAAGTTGGTAGGAGAAATAATAACCTCCGGCTGAACTTAATATGAAAATTGATACAAGTGATAGTATGATTATTTTTTTTATATTCATAAGTTATACCCCTCTGAACATAGTTCAAGGCCTCTTAAATTAAGGGTTCATATAAACTACAACAGTAATTCAACCCTTACTTGTTGCTTCATATCCATAATCTCGTTCCACCTTGCAAACTCTCGTTTTATATTTGAGATACCATTCTGACATTCCTTTACGTTGTGCAAATAGATGTCTCTCGTTTTGTTTCCATTTTTGTATTGCTTCGAGTGAATCCCAATAAGAGACAGTGATACCTAAACCTTCTCGGACACTTTCTACTCCCAAAAATCCAGGTTGGATTGATGCAAGCTTCACAATTTCTTCTGTCATTTCAGCATAACCATTATCCCCTTCTGTTCGTTCAGAAGTGAAAATTACGGCATAGTAAGGTGGCTGTGGTGTTTGGGCAATTCCGCTCATATAATCCTCCGTTTTATAAAAATGTAATTTAACATAGACTATTCTTTAAAAGGGTTTACGACACATCAAATAGAAAGTAAGAATTAGTAAATCCGGACAAAGGAGCGATGGAGCATGAATTTTCATTGTTTCAGGTACATCCGAATCCGTAACTTCTCTCTATAAGAATTTATCTTAGAGAGGAGAAAAAGACTTGGAACAGGAATTTAAATCAAAATTTAATGAAGAGATTATACGGTATGGAGCAGCCCTATATGACACATCTATAGAGGAACTGATAAGCATAGGCGGTTCCATGAATTTTGTATACGAATACCAAAGAAATGGACACCCGTATATTCTACGGTTTACGCCTACTGAACACCGCAGTATGGATTTAGTTAAAGGCGAATTAGATTGGCTATTATACTTGCATTGTAACGGTCTCTCAGTATCTATACCAGTTGAATCCACAAAGAAAAATCTAGTTGAATATGTCCATGTAAATGATTCCTCTTTTATCATTACTTCTTTTCTCAAAGCAAAAGGAGAATTGGTTACTTACCCTGACTGCCTTCATGACCATGAGTTGTATTATAAATGTGGTGCATCCGTCGGGAAATTACATGCTCTCTCCAAGGCTTATACACCTTCAACTCAGACCATACAACGTAATGAGTGGCAATACAATTTTTACTTGATGAATATGCACAAGTTTCTTCCTTCTAATCAAGAAAGGGTGATTCTTGGATGCACAAATACAATATCATTAATAAAAAAAGAATTGCCGGTTGACGCTGAATCCTATGGATTAACACACGGGGATATTCATGTTGGAAATTTGAGGATAAATGAGAGCGGAATTACGTTGTTTGACTTCGATGAAGCCCAGTACAGCTGGTTTATCGATGACATTGTCACTCAGCTATACTATCTGGTTTATGTGTACGGCGGGGATGACGGAAGAGAGCTGCGCGAATCCCAGGCAACCCGTTTCATGGAGCATTTTATGAAGGGTTACACTCTCGAAAATGTAATCGATGATTATTGGATAAAAAAAGTCCCATTATTTCTGCTTCTTCGGGAAATCATTGTATATATCGGCATGTACAAAAATCATCCTGATCTATCGCAATTAAATCAATGGGGCAAAGATTATATTGCCGAAGCCAAAACAAGAATTGAACATGGGATTCCTATTGTTGATATTTGGAGTTAATGTAACAAAAAAGAGGGGCTCGCCGCCCCTCCATTTAAGTAATATGGAGCACTCGACATGCACCGTATGCGGGTAACCATTTCTTTATTAAGGCTTTTTCACGTCTATCAAGCTTTGTCCCTGATGATCATGTTTAGCATGTTCGTTTTGGCTCTGCTGACGTACCTCAATAGGAATAGGTAAGGCTTTGATGTTATCTCTGCCTTTTCCCCTCCTCCACACCGTGCGTGCGACTTTCACCGCACACGGCGCTCCATCTTCTTTGTAACCGTTAATCAATAAGTTCCAATTTACACATTTTACGGTACTGGTTAACCGTCGTTATCATTTTGTCGGTCAAGTCCAGACGATTTCGGAGTTCCAGAATCGTATTCTCCCTAGAAGCATGGATTAGTTTATGAACATCTCTATGGAGGATGCGAAGGTTTTTAAATAAGTCGCTTCCTCCTAGACTGCTCGGCAGGTAATGATGACAATGAGCATCTTCTGCATATAGGAACATGCCAGTAATTTCGCATTTTCCCATTTTCATGCTGTACCTGCTGAGACGGTTATCCATATACTCAACGCTGCGTTCAGGCAGTTTGGACATCATGAGTCTAACAACTTCCCGTTGTATATCCGGATGGAGATCACTGTTTATTCGCTTTCGCCCTTGTACTGTGAACGGAGTTATATCCTGGTTAAAATTCATAGTTATTTTCATCTTAACGTTAGCCAAAGGGAAGAGATGAACATTGGCGATCTTGAATGTTTTATAATTAGGACTATAAAATTTCAGATAAACCGGGGGCGAGTTGTTCGGATGCTCATATTTACCGACTTGTTTCAAACGGTTGTAGAGAAACATGCGTAGATCTCGGGCAAGACGTGAGAATTCAAGACTTACATGTGTCGCTCGGTTGAAGTAGTTATGTAGACCTAAGACATAGCTGTTGAATAGAAGAGCATTTTTAGCGGTAGGCGATTGACGAATCTTTTGAATCCGTTCCTTCGCTTCCTTCTTGATCTGCTGCTTCTTTTTGTTGTTAATACCTGTGTGTGATACTCGCCTTTGTCCCTTTTTGCCGGCTTTAATCGTGAAACCAAGAAATTCGGAACATCGCTTTCGAAGATTCAGAATCTGCGATTTTTCCGGCGAGATGTCCAGTTTTAGTCGTTCTTGGAGGTACGATTTGACGGCATGGTACCACTTTTGGGCGGTCTTCCAATCCCTGCATAAGATTTTGAAGTCGTCCGCATAGCGGACGATATAGCCTTCTTTCAAATGGGTCTTCTTAAGCGCCGCGTATTTACCGTCCTCTCTAGCATAGGTAAACGTGGTCTCAAAGTCGGCCCACTGTCCAGCTACCCACTGATCCAATTCGTTCAGGACGATGTTAGAGAGTAAAGGAGATAGGATGCCCCCTTGCGGGGTTCCTTTGATTGGCCTGCCTTCACCCTCTATTTCAGCCTTCAACATCTTGCTAATGATCCGAAGAACCTTTCTATCTTGGATGCCCATGTTCCAAAGCTGTTTCATCAGTTTAGTGTGATTAACATTATCAAAGAAGCCCTTGATATCGATGTCCACTATGTAGTGAAGTCGGTTAAAGTTAATAAGATGCTGTACCCGTGCCATGGCATGATGGGTGGCTCGCATGGGTCTGAAACCGTAACTGTGTTTGTAAAAGTGGGCTTCTGCAATGGGCTCCAACACTTGTTTGAAACATTGCTGGATGATCCGATCCAAGATACATGGTATGCCTAGGGGCCTTTGCTTGCCGTTCGGCTTCGGAATGAAGACACGTCTGACCTTTTTGGGTCTGTAATTCAACAGTTTTTGCTTGATGAGAGTTACAATTTCTTCATCGGTTTGGACTTTGATGCTGTCTATTGTCTTGCCGTCTGTTCCAGCTGTGCGGGAACCTTTGTTGGATTTGATCGTTCGATAGGCCAAAAGGATATTTTCCCGAGATATAATAATGTCGTAGAGTTTCGAGAACGTTTCCCTATTTTTGGCTCTTTCGTGCAAGTCCGTAAAGATTCCGGTCATGTTGTAGTAGTCCCAGTATCTTAGTGTCGACA
>NZ_ASSD01000123.1 GCF_000520715.1 Paenibacillus zanthoxyli JH29 | reverse complement strand
GGCGGTTACGCCGTAGCTTATGGGACGCCCGCCGTTATCGCCAGATCGCGCGCAGCGGGCGAACGGTATCTGTAATAGAAGGGATGCGCGGTGCAGCCGAACCGCAAGGATCCCGTTGGCAGTCGCACCGCAAGATCCCGTTGGGGAGTCGCACCGCAAGATCCCGTTGGTTACGGATTAGTTTGGGTCTCCTGCTGGAAAACGGCGAAAGCGCAGGTTTTTTCGAGCAGAAACGAGAGTTAGCGGGAAAAACCTGCTATGGCGCAGGAATTTCAGGCTTTTCTGGCTGGATTGGAGAGTTGAACCGGCAATAACTGTATTTTTGCAGGTATCCCATCCAGCGAAAGCTCAAGTCCGACAAAAGATGTACAATGTCAGGTTTTTGCAGGGTTGTTTGGTTTATTGGGTTTGTTTGGTTTATTGGGTTCGTTTGGTTCGCAGCGCCTCGCTGCAGTTCGTATCGAGCCACATGTTTGCCCGTTCCTCTGGTCACGGCGGTAATGCATGCTTGTTTCCGATCCAGCAAGTTACGGATTCTGCCCGCTAATGATTCAGTCCGTTTCTAAATTCTCAAGTTCCCATTTTCGCAAGTTCCCGATTACGTAAAGTTACGGATTCGCGAACAGCAGGGACCGTCCGGAAATCCGGGCGCCTAACGCACGTTACCCGCTACCGTCCGCAGCGTGTCATGAACGCGGTTAATCACTCTTTGCTGCTGCTCCAGAGTCATGCCGGAGCCGGAAGGCAGGCAGATGCCGGACCGGAACAGCCGCTCGGATACGCAGAGCGTCTCGCTGTGCGGATAGAATGGCGCACACTCGAAGATCGGCTGAAGATGAAGCGGCTTCCACAAGGGTCTTGCTTCAATATTATCGTCGGCCAGCGCCTTCAGCAGATCGCTTATCTTGACCCCGGTCTCCTCTTCGTCAATCGTAAGCGCAGTCAGCCAACGGTTCGAACGCGTACCCGGCAATTCCGGCATGAACTCCACGCCCTTCAAGCCTCCGAAAGCCTCCCGGTAGTTCTCGAATATCGCTCTTCTGGCCTCAACCCGCTCATCCAGTACCTGAAGCTGGGCTCGGCCCACGCCCGCAAGCACATTGCTGAGCCTGTAATTATAACCCATAACGCTGTGCTGGTAATGCGGCGCCGGATCTCTCGCCTGGGTCGCCAGGAAGCGCGCCTTGATTAGCGCCTCTTCATCATCGGATACAAGCATGCCGCCGCCGGAGGTCGTAATGATCTTGTTGCCGTTGAACGAGTAAATGCCGAACTTGCCAAGGGTGCCGCTCGCCTTGCCTTCATAGGTAGAGCCCAATGATTCTGCGGCGTCCTCAATAACCGGCACATCATAGCGGCCGCATAAAGACATGATTTCCTTCATCTTGGCGCTCTGCCCGTATAAATGAACGACGATTACCGCCTTGGGCAAACGGCCCTCCCGGTCCGCCTCTTCAAGCGCCCGCTCCAGCGCTTCGGGCGACATATTCCAAGTCTGCGGCTCGGAATCAATGAATACCGGCTCAGCACCTACATAACACACGGGATTGGCGCTTGCTACAAAAGTAAAGCTTGAGCAAAATACCCGGTCCCCGGGTCCGACATCAAGCAGACAGAGCGAAATATGGATGGCGGCAGTCCCCGAGCTCAGGGCAGCCGCTCCGCCCGCGCCCGTATATTCGGCAATCTCCTGTTCGAAGGCATCGACATTGGGGCCGAGCGGCGCAATCCAGTTCGTATCGAACGCTTCATTAATATATAGCTGCTCCCGTCCGCTCATATGGGGCGGGGACAGATAAATCCGTTCATTTGCCACCCTCATCAACCTCGACTTCCCTCTTCTTTATTTACGCCCCCCTGAAATACGGGCATAGTGACGTGATTTCCGCTGCTGATGCCTTCCGATCGGACGACTTTAAGCAGCGTTAAGGCCAAAATCTTCAGATCCAGAGCGAAGCTGTAATGGTCGACGTACCACGTATCGAGCTTAAATTTCTCTTCCCAGGAGATCGCGTTTCGTCCGTTCACCTGCGCCCATCCGGTAATTCCCGGCTTGACCAGATGACGGCGGGCCTGCTCCTCCGTGTATAGCTGCAAATAGCTCATGAGCAGGGGCCTTGGACCAACCAGACTAATATCGCCATTAATTACATTCCACAGCTGGGGAAGCTCATCCAAGCTATATTTGCGAAGAAGCTTCCCAAATGATGTAAGGCGAATATGGTCAGACAGAAGCTCACCCGAAGCGTCCCTCTCGTCCGTCATCGTCCTGAATTTATAGACATGAAATGGTTTACCATGGAGTCCGGGCCTCGTCTGCTTGAACAGAATCGGCGAACCGAGCTTTAACCGCACCAGCAATGCCGTTCCCGCGATAACGGGCGACAGCACAATTAACAAGGCCAGCGATACCGCCAGATCAAACGCTCTTTTCATACGAATCTCACCCCTATGAGAATATCTTCCTCATTCTTGCAATATTCTCCGGACCGATTACCCGGCTGACCATCCGCTTCACGCCGCTCCTTATCCGGACGTGAAGCGGAAGCCAGGACTGCGCAAAATGATGAATCGTATAGCTCTCCTCGGTCAGGTAGCTTCCGCCATTGATATAATCGTAAGGACTAAAGTAAGTCCGGGGATAAAAGGTTACACCGTTCTCCGTTACCTGATACTTTCCGTTAAGCTCCAGCCCGTGCCGTATGCAGATTTCGCTGATCACAGCCGTGTTGGTCGTCGTATCCGGCGAGCCGTCCGGCAGGAGAAAGCTCCGGCCCTCGTAATAATCCAGCAGCTCCTTGATCCAGGGGTGCCCAGCGACCGCCCCCATCGTACCCGATTGCAGAAAATGCCCATCCTCAAACCCCGAGAAAGCCTCCAGCTCCAGAAAACGGTCCAGCGGCCTGATCACTTCAACATCCGTGTCCATATAGATTCCGCCTCGGGTATATAAAGCGTGCAGCCGGGCATAGTCGCTGACAAACGCATATTTCCGGTGTTCATAGGCTTCCTTCACATACCGGTTAACCGTCACGTCGAAGTTATCCTCGTTCCATTCCACGAATTGAAAGCCGGGCAAATACTTGTGCCAGCTCTTGATGCATTTTTGAATCTTTCCCGGCTTCTCGCCGCGGCCGAACCAGCAGTAATGGACAACCTTGGGGATCTTCGTCGAAGAATCCATCCGTCCGCCTCCTCGTATAGTATCTTTAGAACTTTCTTTTG
>NZ_ASSD01000122.1 GCF_000520715.1 Paenibacillus zanthoxyli JH29 | reverse complement strand
CAACACCGACCTGTTCCGGCCGGAGACGGTGCGCCGGCTGCTGAAGATGTACGGCCATCTGCTGGAGGACATTGCCGAAAGGCCGGATGCGTGGGTGAAGGAGCTGCGGATGACGGACGCGGCTGAGCGGGAGAAGCTGGTTAAGGAATTCAACGATATCCGTGCAGCCTATCCGACGGGCAAATGCATCCATGAGCTGTTCGAGGAACAGGCAGGCCGCACCCCGGACGCGATCGCGCTATGCGGAGCGGGTACGGCTTGGACCTACGCCGAGCTGAATGCGAGATCCAACCGGCTGGCCCGTACGCTGCAAAGCCGGGGAATCGGCCCCGAGTCCGTCGTGGCCATTCTGGCAGGACGTTCTCCCCAAATGATACTCGGCATACTTGCCATTCTGAAGGCAGGCGGCGCTTATTTGCCTATTGATCCTTCTTATCCGCCGGAGCGTATCGGATTTATGCTGCGGGACAGCGGCGCGGCGCTTGTACTTGTCCAGGTAGGAACACCGGGACAAAGCAATACTTGGATAGAAGCTGGGTATGCGGGTGTCGAAGTTGTCGAAGTCGATGTGCAGGAGGAAGGAGCGGCTATAGGCGGTGCGCCCGATTGCGCTAATCTGGTGAACACAAGCAAGCCAGGCACTCTGGCGTATATCATGTATACCTCCGGTTCAACCGGACAGCCGAAGGGCGTAATGGTGGAACATCGCAATGTCGTCCGGCTGGTGAAGAACGGGGGATATATAGAGCTTCAGGAAGGGATGAGACTCCTGCTGACCGGCTCGCCTTCGTTCGATGCGACCACCTTCGAAATATGGGGCGCCTTGTTAAATGGTCTAACGCTGTATGTAGCGGAAGAAGATGTTTTGCTGAGAGCCGATAAGCTGGGGGCTTTTATCGCGGAACATCAAATGGATCTGCTGTTTCTGACGACTCCCTTATTCCATCAGTTGGCGGAACAAAAGCCGGATCTGTTCAAGCCCCTGACTGCGTTGCTCGTAGGCGGTGATGTACTGCCGGTGAAGCCTGCGGCGCGGGTTCGGGAAGCCTGTCCCGGATTAACTCTGCTGAATATGTACGGGCCTACGGAAAATACAACGTTTACCACCTTCCACAAGGTTAGTGAGGAGACGGGAAGCCGGGTTCCGATCGGCAAACCGATTGCGAACACGACGGTATACATTATGGACGGTTACGGAAATCTGCTGCCGCCGGGCGTTGCGGGTGAGCTGTGGATAGGCGGCGACGGTCTGGCCCGTGGATATATGAACCGGCCCGATCTGAATGCGGAGAAATTTAGCTCCGCTTCGTTTCTTCCGAACGAACGTTTATACCGATCGGGAGACCTGGCAAGATGGCTGCCGGATGGGAGCATTGAGTTCTTAGGCAGGATCGACCAGCAGGTGAAAATACGCGGCTACCGGATCGAGCCCGGGGAAATCGAGCGGGTATTGATCAGCCATCCCGATATCCGGGAAGCGGTGGTCGTTGTCAATGAGACGCGGGATGGCGAGAAACGCATCGTCGCTTACCTTGTTCTGCAAGAGGCGGGGAAAGGTAGCGCCCAAACGTGGCGCACTTTTCTGGAGGGGCATTTGCCGTCTTACATGATTCCCTCCTTGTTCATTCCGCTTGACTCCCTGGTCTTGAAGGCAAACGGCAAGGTTGACTTGGCGGCGCTGCCCGATCCGGGAGAAGCTCCTGTGCTGTATGGTGCGGAGAAGCAAGCGCCCCAGTCAGATACGGAACAAAAATTGGCGGAGTTGATTAAAAAAGTGCTTCATCTTGGTGAAGTGAATATGAACGACAATTTATATCTTCTGGGCGGAAACTCTCTGCTGTTCATCAATGTGGCGATGGAAGTCGAAAAGTTGTTTCATGTCGAGCTTTCTATTATGGATGTCATGGAATCCGCTACGGTAAGAGAGCTTTCAGCGAAGGTGGAGCAACTCTTGGGAGACGACCTGCTCTTGAACAGGTAACTGGCAACCGAATTTGAAAAAGGAGGGAACGCGGCATGAACGCGCCGACTAACGGCAGCTTGTCTTCCTCCTGGCCTTACCCGGCCAGAACCCGGCCGATTTTGCTCGGACGGGGAGTGAGACCCAAGAGAACATTGTTTCTCATCCATGACGGAACCGGAGGAATTGAAGGCTATTTCAAGCTGTGCGCCCGAATTCGGTACGACTTCTCCGTATACGGAATCTTGTACAATGAATTTAGTGATGGCGCTCCTCAGACGTTGTCTATTCCGCAACTGTCCAGGGATTATATCGGCAGATTAGCGGAAATACAGCCATCGGGGCCCTACTATTTAGCCGGCTGGTCAATAGGAGGAACGATTGCGTTTGAGATGGCGAGCCAGTTGGAAGCCGGCGGTCACGAAGTCGCCTTTTGCGGGCTGTTTGATCCGCCTCCGCCGGGATATTACCCGGCCGAATCGCAGGATAGCCTTACCTTGCAAGCAGAGCTGGAATGGCTGTCGAAGTATGCCGTGTCCCAGGTGGACAAGAACCGGCTTGCGCAGTGCCGTAGCCTGGACGAATTATGGCGGACATTCGCCGATCAGGAAGAGGAAGGCGGCATCGACTCCAGCCTTTTTCGGCGGACGATAGCGGATCAGTGGCAGGTTCCGGCGCTGAGTGTCTCCAAAGCCCCGTTTCGCGAATGGTTATGCTCCTTCAATACGATACGGAGTCTGCATGCGGCGAGAACGGAGTATGAGCCTGACCGTCATCTGGCGTCGCCTGTCCATCTGTTCGCCGCCACCGGCTCGCCGATTCCGGAGCTTCCGGAATGGGGCCGGTATTGCGAGACGCTAAAGATGTATGCTTTACAGGGGGACCATTATTCAATCTTTGATCATGAGCATGTGGAATCTTCAGCCATTCAGCTAAACGCTGCGCTGCCAGAGTAATGCCGGACAATCCGCACGGGCGTATGAACGGAGACAAAATAATATTAATGCAAAGGGGATGTCTTCCATGATATCAGTGGGAATCGATATCGGATCGCTGTCCACGAAGTCGGCGATTCTAAAAGACAAGCAGGAAGTTATAGCCTATGATGTCGTTTATACGGGAGGTAACAACAGAGCCTCCGCGGAAATCACTTACCGCAATGTGCTTGAAAAGGCGGGATTGTCGGAGCAAGACGTCGACGTCGTAGTGACGACAGGATATGGACGGGAAAATGTGCCTTTTTCCAATAAGAACGCTTCGGAAATTATCTGCCATGCCAAAGGCATGCATTTTCTTAATCCGGAAATCCGGACCATTCTTGATATCGGCGGACAGGACAGCAAAGCCATTCAAATCGACGAAAACGGCGGTGTGGTCAATTTCATGATGAATGACAAATGCGCGGCCGGCTGCGGCAAATTTCTCGATATTATCGCCCGGGCGCTTAATGTCAAGCTGGAGGACCTGGGCGAACTTTCCCGCGAAGCGGACACCTCGGCGCGAATCAGCAGCATGTGTACAGTATTTGCGGAAACGGAAGTGGTCTCCCTTGTCGCGGTCGGAACACCGGCTCCCAATATCATTCGGGGCGTGCATGATTCTATCGCCACAAGAGCCGTCGCCTTGCTCAAATCCGTCGGTATCCAGGGGCCGCTGGGGATGAGCGGAGGCGTTGCCAAAAATGTCGGCGTGATCAGCGCGCTTGAAGACATTCTGAAACAACCGGTAAACGTGACCAGTTACCCGCAGGTTACGGGTGCGATCGGGGCCGCTTTTATCGCCTGATTTGCAAGCAAATGGAGGAGTAACCTTTGAAAACTTTATCACCTGATATCACGTATCGTTCGATTATCGGCATTACCTATCCGATCATCCTGTCCATGTTCTCCATGAACATTATGGTGTTTGCCGACCGGGCTTTTGTGGCGAGGTATGATCTGGTCGAGTTTGCGGCCACGCTTCCCGCAGGAAACACCGCAACGGCTATCGCGAATTTGTTCATCGGAATGATCGCCTTTGTCTCTACCCTCATTTCCCAGTATTACGGAGCGGGTAAGTACGAACGATGCGCATCCTCCATGTGGCAAGGGGTTTATCTGAGTATCCTATTTTCGGCCGTACTGCTGCTGCTCTCGCCGTGGACTTCGTTAATGTTCGACATGTTGGGACATACAGGCGAGCTTCTTGTCTATGAAAAAAGATTTTTTCATCTGATCCTGCTGTCAAGCTGCGTGCAATTGTTCTCAACCTCCGTCTCAGGACTGTTTCGGGGAGTAGGCGACACCAAGATCATTATGATTGCGGCAATCGCCGGTAACCTGTGTAATATTGCACTCGATTGGCTGCTGATTTTCGGCAATCTCGGTTTTCCCGAAATGGGCGGCATCAACGGAGCGGGCACGGCTACAATCGTAGGCTGCCTGTTTACCCTCATTATTTATCTGGCCATGCTCTTTCTGCCTAAATACAAGGACAGCTTCGGCAGTCTCCGGAATTTCAGGCCGGATAAGGAAGCCATTCTGAAAGTGATCCGTTTTGGTTTTCCTGCGGGAATTCAGGCTTTTGTTCAGACAGGCTATTACAGCTTGCTGCTGATTATTATCGGAGGGATTGGCGAAGTATCCCTGGCTGCCGCCAACATTGTTTTTACCATTGAAGGTCTGTCCATCTTTCCCGTATTGGGGCTTGGCACAGCCGTTGGCATTGTAGCGGCTCAGGAGAGAGGGGCAGGTCGGTCGGAGCGGATTCCAACTGTGGTAAGGAAAGGAATCATGCTGAGCCTGGTCTTCAGCGCCTTGATCATTGTTCTGTTCAACGTGCTGCCCGTCGCTCTAATCTCGATCTTCCAGGATCACGATAACCGGGGGATGTTTGAGCACATCAAGCAGGCGGCCCTTCCGCTCGTCCGGATCACATCCGTATGGATTGCGTTCGATACGATGGTCATTCTCCTTACCAATGTGCTGAAGTCGATCGGCGACACCTTTTTCATTATGGTGGTTTATTTGACGATGCCGGTAATTTTTTACCTTGTTTTCCCTTACTGGATTTGTGTTGTCCATGGCCGCCCGTTAATTTGGATATGGTGGGATTTGCTGATCTATACATTCTTGATGCTGGGTCTCGTCACTGTCCGGTTCAGGAGCGGCAGATGGAAGAGGATTCACGTTATCCATTCGCAAGCTGCGGATGCATAGCCGAACTGCCAATAATGTGAAACAGGAGGAGCGATATGATTGAGCAAGCGGAAATCTTTGCTTTGATGAACCGGAACCGAGCCGAATTCGTTAAATCGGCGGGCAGACCTGCTATTGGCTGGCTGTCGATCTATACGCCCGAAGAAATTTTGGATGCGGCGGGTCTGGTTCCTTTCCGCATTACAGGAGAGTTTGCGCAGAACACTTCGGAAGCCGGCTCGATGCTTTGCAGCAATTTTTGCTCGTACTTGCTTCATTCCCTTAGCGAGGGCATTGAAGGGATTTACGATTTTGCCGACGGAATGGTCATTGTCGATGAATGCGATTGGCGTAAAAGACTGTACGAAGCATGGAAAAAACAATTAAATCCGCCGTTTACCTACTTTTTGGAGCTTCCAAAGGTGATTACGCCGGAATCCAAAGCCTATTTCAGACTCCAGCTCAAGAAGTGGGTTGCGGCGTTGGAATCGCATTATCAGATCCAGATCACAGGCGAAGCGCTGCGGCGTTCCATTTCGCTTCACAACGAAACGCGGACACTGCTCCAGCGGTTGTACAAGCTTAGACAGTCGGACCGTAGTCCGGTGACGGGCATGGAGGCGCTGCAAATCATGAAGGCCGCAACCGCGGGCCGCAAGGAAGAATTTAACCGGGAACTGGCGAGATTTCTGGATGACGTAGAAGCGCGCAATGAACCGCAGGCGAAGCCGCATCGCGTCTTAGTGTGCGGCAGCTATTTTGACCAGCCCGAACTGGTGGAAATCATCGAACAGACCGGAGCGCGGATTGTCTGCGAAGATACGAGCATCGGCATCAAATATGCGGAGGGCCGCATTGAGGAGAACGAAGACCCTCTTACGGCAATCGCCGATTACTATCTTGAAAAAGCGACCTGTGCTCGAATGTACGACTCGGATATCCGCCTGAACCATTTGCTGGACCTTATCGAGACTTACAAGGCCGATTCCGTGATCTATTTCACATTGAAATTTTGCGATATTTACCTTATGGACTATCCCTACGTGATGAGCCGTCTGCAGCAGCAGGGTATTTCCGTCTTGTTTATTGAAGGCGAGCAGCAAATGTCCAATATTCAAAGCATTAAGACGCGGGTTCAGACCTTTCTTGAAACCCGGATGTTCTGAAAGGAGACGCCGATGAATCTATTTGAAGTTACGGACAGCGACCGCAAGTCGCAGTACCGGAATATGTCGGAGGTGCTGGAGGCCTGCCGTATCCAGGATTTGTCCAGCAGCACGAACTTGAAGGCAAGCCGGATTCGGTCGCTGCTTAATGCTTACCGTCTCTCCAAAGCTTATGAGCCGGATTCGAAGGTTGCCTATGTCGTCGAGCAGTTTCCCAACGAGCTGGTGTACGCGTTGGGGATGATTCCGTGGAATATCGAATCGATGGCTATTCTTTTAGCCCAGCATGGGTGTGCGGATTCGTTCATCAATCTGACGCAGCAGAATAACGTTTCCCGGGATATTTGTTCTTTTCTGCGCGGATCGTTGGGTGTTATCATGGCCAACTGCTATCCGAATCCGGATATCGTACTTGCCAATGACCAGCCCTGTGATTGCTTGAGCAAATTGGCCAATATCACCAGCAAAAATTACCGCAGTCCGTTCTTTTCAATTTCAACGCCGACGGAATTAAACGAAGATACGCTGGATTATCTGGCCGGGCAGCAGAGAAGGCTGATGAAGGACATGGCGGCGGCGCTGAATATGGAGTTTAACGAAGCGGATCTTGACCGAACTGTCGGTCATTCCAACGAAGCCAGAGAGTACTATTGCAAGACGCTGGAATTATTACGGGACTACCGGCTGCCGGGTGTTGCAAGAGAAATGTTGGAGATCTTCGGAATGAACGCTTTCGGAATACCGGAAAATGTGCAATTATGCAAAACGTTGTACCAGGAAGCGTTAGAGATGAGCAAAAAGCCGGAGAACAAAAGAAGCGGGAAGCGGGTGCTCTGGGCGGGACAAGCCCCGGACGGTTCGCATGAAATCATGCAGTATGTGGAGAAGGAAGTGGAGGTCATTTTTTGGGCTCCGCTCTGGAACAGCAATATGATGAAGCTCGACCCGGACGATCCTTACCGCAGCATTGCCCAAAGGGCCATCGAATATCATTGGCATATGGAGAGGTTTCAGGCCAATTTGGCCGAGGTATGCGACACTTATGGGATTGACGGCATCGTCATTTCCAATGCGTGGGGCTGCCGGAATATGCTGGCGCTAAGCCCGATGCTGCGGGAAGTATGCGGGGAAAAGAAGATCAAATACTTAACCATTAATGTGGATTTTATGGACCGGAACAACTATGCATTCAATCATGTGAAGAACAGAATTGACGCTTTCCTGGAGATCCTGAAGCAGTCTCATCTTTAACGCGCAGAGCGACATCACGTTGGCCATTGTTCTATGTACACAGAGAGCAATGGCTTTTTACATTTCCTCCAACATCCGGCATAAAGCGGGAAAAGGCATGAGCTTGAACTGGTCCGGAATGTCTTCCGTTTCGGCGCAAGCTGAAAGGGAATGCCGGTCATCGGCTTTAAAGCTTTTAAAGTGGAATCGGCGTGCTTCCGGAGAGAACCATTCATTATCCCCTTTTTGCACTAGTGAAAAATCATTAAAGGGTATAGACAGTCCCTTCCCCATGGCTTTAACATAGCTTTCTTTAAGGGTCCACAGACGAAAGAAGTATTCCAACCGATCCTTACCCTGCTTCATCATCAGATCGCGATATTCGGTTTCCGCAAAAAAACGTTCCGCAATCTCCATATGTACAGGCTTGATTTCCTCAACGTCCACCCCAAGCGCCTGCTGCCGCTGGTCCCAGATGATGACAACCCAATTGCCGGAATGGGAGAGGTTGAACGAAAAGCCGGGATCATCCGCAAGCGAAGGCTTGCCGTAATGATTAAAGACAAAGCGGAGCGCTCCATTTTTGCAGCCGATATATTGACAAGCCGTGACGCGGACGAGCAGTTCTCCCAATAAAGAACGATACAGATCTTCCGAACGCCGGTATTTTAAAAGTTTTTCTTTTTTTTCTTCGCTTACTTTGGTCATTAGCAGTTCCAAATCTTCCTGCTCAATGAATTCGGGAATTCGCAGCGCAATGATTTCCATATCGATTCTCCCTTGAATGGTGTATAAATACAATTCTGCAAAAATGGTAAAAGCCCTTTCTCCGGCCACAAAAGCCATCTGAGGCGCCACTAGAATGGAATATGTAACTTTATGATACAAGGTTGTTGATTTTCGAAGTTTAGGTTTGGTAACATCTAAGGATACGATCAACTAAATTAGCTGCGGCAAAGGATGGATTTATGGTGAGCCAGAACGGGGAACAACGCTACAACGCCAAAAAATACCGCACTCCGGATGGTGTTCCGGCCGATATCGTCATGTTTACCTTAACGAAACGCGAGCGAAAGACCGTCACCAAGACGCTTCCGATCCGTGAACTGAGAGTCATGCTGATTAAGCGAAAGAAGTGGCCTTGCGAGGGAATGTGGGCGCTTCCGGGCGGATTTTGCCAGGAGGACGAGTCGATATATGATGCGGCTAAGCGGGAATTAAAAGAAGAGACGGGGGTCGATGGCGGCCACCTGGAATACTTGGGGGTGTACAGTACGCCGGGACGAGACCCGCGCGGATGGATTATCAGCCATGCTTTCTTTGCGCTGGTTGAGGAATGGATGCTTGAGCAAAGACAGGCTTCGGATGATGCGGGAGAGGTTGGCCTGTTTACGCTGCAGGAAGCGCTGGAAGAGCTGGAGCTGGCTTTTGACCATCACGCCATCATTTCGGAAGCCTACCTGCGCATTCAGCAGCAGATGCTGCAGACCACGATTGCGAAGCAGTTCCTGCCGCGTCATTTTACGCTAAGCGAGCTGTATCAGGTCATTCAGACCGTGGTGCCGGAGTTCAAGGAGCCGAACTTTATCCGTAAAATCACTTCCACACGCAGCCGCCAGGGCATTTTGCAGGAAGTGCGGGACGAGGACGGTAATCCGCTGAGCTCCAACCAATATTCCCAGCGTCCGGCGCAGCTGTATATGTTTACCGATCATCAGCCGCTGCTGTCCATTTATACGTAAGCTTGAGCTTGGTTTGGCCCTGGGGGAGAAGCTGAGATGAATCAGGAGGAGGCACGCTTGCATGAGAGCGCTGATCGTAATCGATTATACGAAGGATTTTGTCGACGGCAGCCTGCCGGTGGGACAGCCGGGGATCGATATCGAGGAAAGGATCTGCCGTTTGACGGAGGAATTTACAGTGAACGGCGATTTTGTGGTGATGGCCGTGGACTTGCATGAGCAGGATGATGCCTATCATCCGGAGAGCTGGCTGTTTCCGCCCCATAATCTTCGGGGAACCGAAGGAAGGGAGCTGTACGGAAGGCTGAAGGATGTATATGAATTCCGCCGGGATGACATCTACTGGATGGACAAGACCCGCTACAGCGCTTTTTGCGGCACGGGCCTGGAACTGAAGCTTCGCGAGCGGGGGATTACTGAGCTGCACCTGATCGGTGTATGTACGGATATATGCGTATTACATACCGCAGTAGATGCTTATAATAAAGGCTTTTCGATTGTTGTGCATGAGGACGCCGTAGCCAGCTTCAATCCGGGGGGACATTCTTGGGCGCTGGGGCATTTTGCCGGAAGTCTGGGCGCCAAAGTGGTTAAAGACGCAAGGTCATTATAACCATATATCTTGATGAGATGAGGAGCGGCGAACAGCCGCTTTTCCCGCCTATACATGAACAGTGCGGCAACGACAGGAGATGACGAGTTGAACAGAGAGCTTGCTTTGCATACGGATAAATATCAGATTAATATGATGTACGCCCATTGGGTGAACGGCACCCATAAGCGCCGCGCCGTGTTTGAAGCTTATTTCCGCAAGCTGCCTTTTGGCAACGGTTTTGCCGTATTTGCCGGCCTTGAACGGATCGTAAATTATGTCAGAAACCTCCGGTTTTCAGAGGAAGACATCCGCTATCTGTCCGAGCAGGAAGAGAATTATGCTCCGGCCTTCCTGGAGGATCTCCTGCAGTTCCACTTCCAAGGCACGATCTATTCCATGAAGGAAGGCGCTTTGGTGTTTCCGGAAGAGCCCCTGATCCGGGTGGAGGGCACGATTATGGAAGCCCAGCTTGTGGAGACAGCCATTCTTAATTTCATGAATTTCCAGACGCTGATCGCAACGAAGGCGTCACGGATCAAGCAGGTGGCTGGGGACGATATTTTGCTTGAGTTCGGCACAAGGAGAGCTCAGGAAGCCGACGCGGCGATCTGGGGCACCCGTGCAGCGTATATCGGCGGCTTTGACGCGACGTCCAATATGCTGGCAAGCCGGATGTTCGGCATTCCTGCCAAGGGAACTCACGCGCACTCCTGGGTACAGAGCTTCGGAAGCGAGCAGGAAGCCTTCGATACGTACGCTAAGGTGCTGCCTGATGGAGTCACGCTGCTTGTTGACACGTTCGATACACTGCGCAGCGGCGTGCCGAATGCGATTGCGACAGCCAAGAAGCTGGAAGCCGCAGGTAAGCGCATGAATGCGATCCGGCTGGACAGCGGAGATTTGGCCTATTTGTCTATTCAGGCGCGTAAGATGCTGGATGAAGCGGGACTTCAGTACGTCAAAATCGTCGCAAGCAACGATCTGGATGAGAACACGATCTCCAATCTGAAGCTGCAGGGAGCGGCCATTGACACTTGGGGTGTCGGCACACAGCTGATTACCGCATCCGACCAGCCTTCTCTGGGCGGCGTGTACAAGCTGGTGGAGATCGAATCCAAGGATGGGGAGATGGTGCCGACCATTAAGATATCCTCCAACCCTGAGAAGGTGTCCACGCCCGGTAAAAAGGATGTATACCGCATTATCGGAACGAGCGGAAGGGCCTTGGCTGACTATATCTGTTTTCCAGGCGAGGACGCCCTGCAAAGCGGCCGCCCGCTGAAGCTGTTTAATCCGCTGCATCCCTATTTGCAGAAGAAAGTTGACCGCTATGAGGCGCTGCCGATGCTGGAGCCGATCTTTGTGAACGGCTTTCAAGTATATACTCTTCCGGGGCTGGACGAGATTCGCCGCTACCACAAGGAGCAGCTGAGCTTGTTCTGGCCGGAATATTTGCGGAAATTAAATCCGGAGGTGTACCGGGTTAACCTTAGTGAGAGGGTTTGGAACCGGAAGCAGGAGCTGATTAAGGAACATATGCCGGCAGACCGGGAATAAGGCAGCAAAATTCGGCTAAAAATATTTGATATTTTTGTGAAAATCATCTTGCATTACTTTCATTTTCGAAGACTACAGAAAAACGGTGAAAAATGAACTCTCTTCGATGGCTTTTGCGGCCTTGGGGAGAGTTTTTTTTTTGTGAGATTCAGAATTTTTCATGCCATTATTTTTTTCTTTCATATAATGTGATTTTGATCATTATGGATGTGATGAATTTAACATAAAATTTTAGATTATTTTGCTAGATTAAAGGTAACAAATGTCACAGGCAACCGAAAGACACCTTTTGTACACATTTAGCGATTTCTATGGAAGCTTTCTTCCTCTTTCTGTTACGCAGCCCTGTCGCATATAAGAGAATCAATTGCGATTTATAAATTTTTATGATTCTCTTAAGTCATTTTGTGCAAGATTTATCACTTCGCTTGATGTAGAATCAGGGTACAATTTTGAAAAAGTCAATGAGAATGTTATCCTAGCTGACACAGAGGAAAGGGGTTATGTCGGTGGTACAATTACCGAAAGTGAACGAACTTGGGTTTTTCGAGATCCGTCTCGAATCCATAGGAGGTCTCGGCGCGAACCTTGCCGGTAAAATGCTGGCTGAAGCAGGGGTAGTAGGCGCGAATTTGAATGGCGTCAGCTTCTCGTCTTATGGTTCGGAGAAGAAAGGTTCGCCGGTTAAAGCGCATATCCGTTTCTGCGATTTGAATACGCCGATCCGCGATACTTCGCCGGTTGAACGGCCGCATGTCGTTGCCGTGTTCCACGAAGCCATGGGCAAGATTGTTAATGTAACAAGCGGCATTACCGCAGAAAGCACCGTGCTGATCAACTCAGCGAAATCTCCCGAAGAGCTGAAGGAAATTCTTGGCGTAACTGCGGGCACAATCGCTGTTGTCGATGCGACCATTATCGCGCTGGAAGAGAAGAACCGCGTGAACATGGCGATGCTGGGCGGTCTGTTCCGTCTCTGTCCGTTCCTTGATCCTAATACAATGAAGAACGTTATCGAGAAGTCGCTCGGCAAGAAATACCCTCAAGCGGTTCAGTCGGCCATCACGACTTTCGACCGCGGCTACAATGAAGTGAAGTTCCAAACGTTTGAGCTGCCGGAAGGCGAGAGCATGCCGGAATTTGTACGGTCCGACATTTCGCCGCTCGGATACGAAACCCAGCCGATTGGCGGCACCATCACCAATCCGGGAACAAGCTTCCTGAAAGATCTCAGCATTTCCCGTTCCGGGCTTGTGCCGGTATATGACAACGAGTCCTGCATCAACTGCGCGGAGTGCGACACGGTTTGTCCGGATATGTGCTTCGTTTGGGAAGAAAAGGTCAATAAAAAAGGCAAATCGATGATGTTCCTGAAAGGGATCGATTATCAATACTGTAAAGGCTGTCTCAAATGCGTGGAAGCCTGCCCGACCTCCGCACTCTCCCGTTCGCGTGAGAAGGAAGGCTTCGCGGAAGCTAATACGGTCCGGCACACTTTTGATCTTGTAAACCAGATCTAAATCCCGAGAGAAAGGTGGAACACTAATGGCTATCGATTACGAAAAAGAAGTCGGCTCCGCCAAGGTGGAGCAGAAGTTTTTATATGAATCCGGCAATGAAATGGCGGCTTACGCTGCGCATCAAATCAACTATCATGTGATGGGCTATTTCCCGATCTCCCCGTCCACGGAGGTTGCGCAATTCCTCGATTCCATGAAAGCCAGCGGACAGCATGACATCATGCTGGTGCCTTCTGACGGCGAGCACAGCTCTGCGGGCATCTGTTACGGCGCATCCACCGCAGGCGGCCGCGTATTTAACGCGACAAGTGCCCAAGGCTACCTGTACATGCTGGAGCAGCTCCCGGTTCAATCCGGCACGCGGATGCCGATGGTCATGAACCTGATCTGCCGTTCCGTTTCCGGACCGCTGAACATTCATGGAGATCACTCCGACCTGTATTATGCGCTGAACACCGGCTGGCCGATCCTGATGTGCCCGGATCCACAGTCCGTATACGATATGAACATCATGGCAATCAAGCTGGCCGAGCATGCCAAGGTTCGCCTGCCCGTGCTGGTAGCGATGGACGGATACTTTACTTCTCACCAGAAGCGCCGCGTCCAAGCGATTGCGAACCGTGAAGATGTCCAAAGCTTTATCGGACCTCAACCGCAAGGTTATGACGATACGCTGGACCGTGAGAATCCGATTTCCGTCGGCCCTTATATGAACGAACCGGACTATATCAACAACAAATACCAACAATCCGTGGCGATGTACAATGCTGCGGAAGTATTCGAAGAAATCGCCAAAGAATATGGCGAGCTGACAGGCCGCCATTACCCGATCCTGTCGCAGTACCGGATGGAAGATGCCGAGGTTGCGGTATTCTTGATGAACTCCGCTTCCGAGATCATCAAGGACGTTGTCGATCAGCTTCGTGAGAAAGGCATTAAAGCCGGCGCCATTTCGCCGAACATGATCCGTCCGTTCCCGCAGAAGCAAATTGCCGAAGCGCTGAAGAACGTTAAAGCCATCACCGTCGGTGACCGCGCGGATTCTTTCGGAGCGCATGGCGGCAACATGGTTAACGAAATCAAGGCGGCTCTGTTCACTTACGGCAATACAACAACGAAAGTAATCAGCCGGATTTACGGTGTCGGCGGCAAGGACTTCTTTGCCGAAGACGGCCACAGCCTGTTCGAGATGGCTATTGAGGCAGCGGAAACCGGTGAAGTGAAAGTACCTTTCGATTATTACGGCCACAATCCGGGCGTTGCCGAAAGCGCGCCGAAGCGTGTGATCAAACCGCTTAAATTCGAGTCTCTCAAGACAGGCTTGATTACTGTGGACAAGGATGAGGAAACAGGCAAACTCAAGGTTAAGATTCCGCCAATGCGCAGCTTGACCGTTAAACCGAAGCGCTTGTCCCCGGGTCACGGTACTTGCCCAGGCTGCGGTATTTTCTCCGGCCTGGAGCTGTTCTTCAAAGGCATCGAAGGAGATGTCGTTGCTCTGTACCACACAGGCTGCGCCTTTGTTACGACGACCGGCTATCCTTATTCGTCGCATAAATCGACGTTCATCCATAACCTGTTCCAAAGTGGTGCCGCAACTATGTCCGGTGTGGTTGAAATGTTCTGGGAACGCAAACGCCGCGGCGAGCTTGATCATCTGAACCTGAAAGACGACTTTACCTTTGTCATGGTTACCGGCGACGGCGGCATGGACATCGGTATGGGGCCGGCAATCGGCGCCGCGCTTCGCGGACATAAGATGATCGTTCTGGAATATGACAATGAGGGCTACATGAATACGGGTGCACAGCAATCGTACTCGACGCCGATCGGTCACCGCACATCGACATCCAGCATCGGCAAGACGCAAAATGGTAAGGTGACGCAGCATAAAGATACTCCGCAAATTATGGCTGCCACCAATATTCCTTATGTGTTCACAGGCTGCGAAGCGTTCCCGCAGGATTTGGTGAAGAAAGCCGCCAAAGCCCAATGGTACGCTCAGAACGAAGGGCTTGTATACGGCAAAATCTTGTCTGCCTGCCCGCTGAATTGGATGACCGAAGACAATGTAGGCACCAAGCTGGTATCCCTGGCTGTCGATTCCTGCTTCTTCCCGCTGTATGAAGTGGAGCAAGGCGTTACCACGATTACGTACAATCCGGAAGAAAAGGAAAAACGCGTAGACGTTACCGAATGGCTCAAAGGCATGGGTAAAACCAAGCATCTGCTTAAGGAAGAGAACGAAGCTGCGCTGAACGGCTTCAAGGAAGAAGTAGAGCGCCGCTGGAGCCGCCTGAAAGCGAAGCACGAGCATCCGGAGCTGTAAGATCCGCTTGATTGCTTGAAAATGGAGCTGTCCCATAAGTAGATTTTCAAAGTCAGAGACAGTTCTTCTTCATTCTAGAAAACGCAAAAAGTCAGCAAAACAGCGATTCTCCGGTTATTGGAGAATCGCTGTTTTGCGTTTTTGGTCCACTGCGGCTTGTTTTAGTACATTATGGGCAAGGGAAAGCCACCCGACCTCAAGCGTCACTTTCTCCATGCCGCGAAGCAGAAATCGCCGGAAGCCCCGGTTGTTTTTCAGTTGTCCAAATACACTTTCGGGCTCCGTCATTCGACGTACGGCCAAGGCGTAACCTTCCTCACTTCGCAGAATTTCCCGAGCCTGTTTCTGATACCGCAGTCGTTCCAAACTGACGACCATTTCCCGATTTCCTGCCGCTTTTGTACAACGTTCCTTCAGCGGGCAGCCGTCGCAGTTTTGGCTTCGGTAATGACGTTTGCGATTGGCGTTCGCCTCGATTTTGGTTCCGTCCAC
>NZ_ASSD01000121.1 GCF_000520715.1 Paenibacillus zanthoxyli JH29 | reverse complement strand
CAAGACGCTGGCCGCACCCTATACGCCCCGCGCCCGCCCGCTGGCTACCGTGTCCACGCCGCTGACCTGGGACGAGGTTGCAAACAATGTCTCGCCGGAGGATTTCCATCTCCTTAATATCGAGGAACGTCTTCGTTCTAAGGGCGACCTGATCGCGCAGCTGCCTCCTCAGCCGGTAGAGCTTGTAATCGCAGGTCTGAAGTGAGCGACTGGATTCCGAGGATCGAAAGTAACAAACCTCCGCCTTTCGCAGGGCTGCGAAGCGGAGGTTTTAGGTATGCGGCAAGCCGCCGATATGCGAATTTAGTGAATCGATTTCTTTTTGAAGCGCCCGCCTTTGACATCATGGATGTTGCCGACAGCGACAAAAGCATCGGAATCCCAGTCTTCAACGATCGCCTTCATCTTGGCTTCCTCCAGCCGGGTAATGACAACGAAGATTACCTTCTTGTTATCGCCCGAGAAGCCGCCTTCCCCTTCCAGATAGGTCACACCCCGGCCAAGACGCTCCGTCAGCGCTTCGCCGATATCGCGGTACTTGTCGCTGATAATCCAGACCGATTTCGACTGGTCCAGACCTTCGAGGGTAACGTCGATCATTTTAAAGGCGATGTAGTATGCAATCAATGAGAACATCGCATTATTCCAACCGAAGACAAAACCCGCTCCCGTTAAGATGAACAGATTGAAGAACATGACGACCTCGCCTACCGAAAAAGGCAGTTTTTTCGCGATCAGAATCGCCACGATTTCCGTGCCGTCCAGCGATCCGCCGTAGCGCACCACGAGCCCGACGCCGACGCCGAGAATAACACCGCCAAATACCGCCGCCAGCAGGGGCTCCACGGTAATCGGCTGCACCGGATGCAGCATCTGGGTGCCGATAGACATTACAACGACCGCGAACAGCGTGGACAATGCGAAGGTCTTGCCGATCTGCTTGTAGCCGACAATCAGAAAAGGAAGATTAAGAAGTGTCAGTAAAATGCCAAGGGGAATGTGAAAAATATGCGACAGCATAATGGATATGCCTGTAATGCCGCCATCCACCATCTGGTTTGGAACGAGGAAAATCTCCAGCGCAACAGCCATCATGCTTGCCCCGATTACCATCATTACGGCCCGCTGCGCTAGTTTGGCAGTCTTGATCGTCCCGGTCTTCCGGGGTTTATTAGGTTCTTCTTTAACTAATGCTTGTGGACTCGTACCCATTAAACTCCCCCTATCCTTATCGAAATTTTTATCTAAGTTCTTATATTATATCATATTGTTATACACGATAATGAATGATCAGTTTAAATACACCTGTCAAAAATTATATCCTGTTAGATTTTCTCTCACAGAAGCGGCGAAAGCAGGCTGCAAATCTCTTCTTTTGCGCGCGCAAGCTTTCCCCGGCTGCGGAAGATCTCAGGGTCGATGGCATCGCTGTCCATGAGATCGTGCCGGAACTGGTCAGCCAGTTCTTCGATACGCTGGGGCTGAAGCAGCACCGCCGACAGCTCGAAATCGGAATAGAAGCTGCGCATATCCATATTCACGCTGCCTACGGAAGCCAGCAGACCGTCGGCAATCCACACTTTGGCATGCATAAAGCCTTTACGGTAGCGGTAAAACTTCACGCCGGCATCCAGCAAATTGTCCAAATAGGACAACGAGGCGTTATATACGAGTGCGTTGTCCGGCTTGGACGGGATAATAATCCGTACATCGGTTCCGCGCAGCACCGCGTTTTTGAGCGCTCTCAGAATCGCCGGGTCCGGGATAAAATAAGGTGACGCGATCCAAACCCGGCGCTCCGCCGCGCAAATCGCGGCAAAAATCATAGCCTCATTGGCGTCGATTTCGCCGTCCGGGCCGCTCCCTATAATCTGCACTCCCTCATTGTCATCACAGCCATGAACAGGAAACATGCGCGGATGGCTCAGACGTTCTCCGGAAACCAGCTGCCAGTCCTTCAGAAAAACATGCTGCATAAAATAGACGGCGTCACCCTCCAGGCGCAGATGGGTATCGCGCCAAAATCCCATTTTCGGATCCTTGCCTAAATACTCGTCGCCGATGTTGATTCCGCCGGTAAAGCCGACGAGACCGTCCACGATCAGAATTTTACGATGGTTTCGGTAGTTGAACCTCCCACCGAGCAGCGAAGCAAGCGGCGGCAGGAAAAAGTGAATCTCGACCCCGGCGCTCGTCAGAGAGCGCAGAAAACTTCGGCTCAGCTTGCGGCTGCCGAGCCCATCGCACAGCAAGCGGACTTTTACACCCTGCCGGGCTTTACGGATCATGACATCCTGAAATCTCTCTCCGGTAGCGTCATCGCGAAAAATATAAAACTCCAGATGAATATGCTCAGATGCCGATTCCATCGCTTCCAGCATCGATTCATAGGCTTCGCCCGCATTAACCAGAATCCGGCTGGCATTTCTGCCCGTGACCGGACTTTCTGATAGCCCGTCCAATAGGCGCAGCAGCTCCTTACGGCCGGTTAATTCCGGATTCCCTGTGTCCTCCGTGCAGGTGATAAGCCGGCTTCGCTCGGCGGCATAATCATGAAGCACCCGCCGAGTCGCTGCCGGTTGAGCTTTAAGCTTATGGCTCTTTCGGTAATCCCTTCCCAAGAAGTAATAGATCAGAAGACCGAGCGGCGGGCAGCAAAACAGCAGAAACAACCAAGCGACAGCTCTTTGAGGACGGTGATATTCCAGAACCAGGATCACCATGATTTGAACAATAAATAAGCATAAAGCCGCTGCGAATATTTTCATGCCGTCTTTGTCTCCTTTGCTAGCGGCCACCGTTTCTAGGCAGGGCCGTGTAAGCTTCATAAGTACAAGCTTTACCGAACTCTCCCGGTTTATTCAATCAACAAGCATGTCATGATCCCGCCCAGACCCGAATACATAGAGTAATAGGCAAAAGAGAGCGCCAAGATAAGCGTTCAGACGTTAGCTTACGGTCCGGATGCGGAAAGGAGACGCTATGAAAAGCCAATCGGACAAGATTGCCCTGCTCGTCGTTCGGGATGCCGGGCGTCCGGCCAGAAAGATCCAGCTTTCCAAACCGATGGCCGTGGCCCTGCCGGCTGCAGCCGTCCTGTCCCTGTCGAGTCTGATCAGTTCCATGCATTATCATGCCTCCCGCTCCATACAGGAGCTTGAGGCGGAAGCCGCCGCGCTGTCCTTGCAGAATGTGCGCCTGGAGCAGGCGGTCGCCGATAATGAAAAAGCGCTGCAGTCAGTACAGAGCGAAGCCTTGGGGCTTGTGGAGGAAGCGAAAGGGATCAAGGAGCAGTTGAAACGCGCAGACTCGCTGCAGCGGGAATTGCAAGGTTTGATCAGCAAATCCCAGGGAGCATCTTCTTCCGGCAAAGGAGCGGCTGCGGGAGAAACAGAGGGAGAAGCGATACCGGTTCCCGATCGTACGAAAGAGGTCCCTGCTGCCGCCGCCCAGCCCAACAACGGAACCTTCCCCCTGCCCATGACACAGGCAAAATTCGTGTCCCCTTCAGCGATCACCATCCGCATCGGAGCTTTTCAGACCGCCATCGAGCATACGCAGGCTTTACAGATAGGGGGAGAATATATCGCCTCATACAGCAGCCCTGGGGAGGTTCCGGCCGTCCGGGAGACAAAGGATGAGCTTACGGAAATTGGCGGCATGCTCGAAGAGATGGTCCGCAGCCTTTCAGGTACGGTGCTGAAAGCTCAAAAAGCGGACACCGCGCGGCTTCAGGGGGAGGAGGCGCAGGCTTTTCTGTGGCCCACCTTATCCCGGACGATTTCTTCAAGCTTCGGCTACCGTACCGATCCCTTCAAAGGCAGCTCCGCTTTTCACGCCGGAATCGACATCGCGGCGCAGACAGGCGATGTGGTGGTTGCCGCTCAGGGCGGCGTAGTTGCTGCCACGGAGCAGTCCGCAGCGCGGGGCAATTATATTGTGATCGACCACGGGAACGGACTGCAGACCTTATATATGCATCTCAGCAGCCTGGATGTGTCCGCTGGCGACAATGTTACCAAAGGCCAAAGAATTGGACAGGTCGGCAGCACCGGACGGAGCACCGCTCCCCATCTGCACTTTCAGGTGGTCAAGCAGAATAAGAGCGTCAATCCTTTATCTTATATCAAACAAGATTGAGGCCGGTTATGGCGATTGCGCCGAAAAATGAACCGATATTGAAGGAGGGCAGAGGCATAGCGGCTCGGGTAAATATAAAAACCGCCCGCTCTTTGTACGAGCGAACGGTTCAAATGCGCCAGGGAAGCGGCCCGTTTCCCTGCTTATTTTCCGGTCAACCGGCAACGTCTCTACGGCTGAACACAATCCAGGACAGCAGCAGAAACACGGCATAATAGGCGGCAAGCACCGCAATGGAGAACCCCAGCGTCGCCCCTCCCGGACCCGTATTCGAGACCAGATAGCCGCTAAGATCCATATGGCTGAACGGCAAATAATTCGCCCATTCGTAACGGTCGGGATTGAAGATGGTAATAAAAATATTTTTGACAAATATAATGAACAGCGACAAGCCGATTGCCAGCCCGCTAGCGCGGAATACGCTTGAAACCATAAAGGCAAGCGCAGCGGTCAGGAACAGCTCCGCATACCGGCATAAGACGAACATCGCGCTGTACGCTTCCGGGCTCCAGCCGCTCCGGGAAAAGACATCACGTCCTGATGGAAGCAAAATCAGCGAAGCCGCGTAAGCGCAAACGACCAGCAGTACAGTCGTAAGCAAGCTGAACAGTACCATGGAAATGTACTTCGACAGCAGAATTTTCGAGCGGCTCCAGGGCCGGATCAGCAGCAGCTTAATCGTTCCCCAGGAGAATTCCCCCGCCACGGCGTCCGACGCGATAACTACAGTAAATATTGTATTCAGATAAAAGATGACGCTGACCGTAATCTGAAAGCCGTCCCACATTCCAGGCCGGCTCTCAACCGAGCTGCTGACATACATGAGCACAGGCATCAGGACACTGAAAACCGCCAGCAGAAGCAGCATGATCCAGGTGCGGGTCCGGCTGTATATTTTTATATTCTCATTATGTACAAGCGAACTAAACTTACTCAATGCCCTCACCTCCCGTCATTTCCAGGAATTGATCCTCCAGCGAGACGACGACCTCTTTGATGCCGTATACCTTGACTCCGCCGCTCACAAGCTTCGCGTTCAGCTCTGGAATATCCTCTCGAACCGTCTGCACGACAATTGCAGCATCCTTCACCGTCCCGCCGATCAGTGCCTGGGCGCTCTGGACATTATCTACATCGAACACAAACTTCCTGCCCTGCGCCTGACCACCTTCCTCGCTCTTCAACTGGCGGACATCGATCAGCTTCCCATTCTGAATGATGGCGACGCTGTCGCACATAAGCTCCATTTCGGACAGCAAATGGCTGGAGACGAACACGGTCGTCCCTTCCTCCCGGCATAACCGCCGCAGGTAATCCCGGAGCTCCCGGATTCCTTGAGGATCAAGCCCGTTGGTCGGTTCGTCTAGAATTAACAGCTTCGGCCGATGAAGCAGCGCCTGGGCCACTCCGAGACGCTGGCGCATGCCGAGCGAATAGCTCTTCACCTTGTCGTGGATACGGCTACCCAGCCCGACAAGCTCGATGACCTCCTGAATGCGTTGTTTGGTCACGCCGCTGACCATGCGCGCATACTGCTTCAGATTCTGGTATCCGGTTAGAAACTTGTACATCTCCGGATTCTCTACAATGGCCCCAACCTGGGCAACCGCTTCTTCAAAATTGGTCTTGATGCTTCTGCCGCCGATCACAATATCGCCCCGGCTAATCGAGATCAGTCCAACCATCATCCGAATGGTGGTCGTCTTCCCCGCGCCGTTTGGCCCGAGAAAGCCGAAGACCTGTCCTGCCGGAATGTCGAGCGTCAAATCACCGACCAGCGTTTTTGAACCGATCCTTTTGGTTACACCAATAAGCCTGGCAACTGGTTCCGTTGCTGCCGCATTTACTGTCATTATTTCCCATCCTTTCCTTCACGAACTTTTGGCAAGCATGCCTATATAAAGGTTAGACGCCACTTACTCTAATAGACCTGCAAAAAAAATCAAAAAATGTCTAACGCCTCGCACTCCATACAAAAACAGCCCGGCAGGGATTCCCCCCGAAGCTGCTCGAAAAATAAATTTCAATTTTGAGAGGAGGCTCATTTTTCAACAATAAATTCCTTAAATGTGTTCACATCAAATGTATCGCCCTGTACAAGCCATTTCCCATTAACATAAAAAAGAGTCAGTATACCGTCTATAGGAATATGTTTAGTTTCTTTGCCTTCCTGATCCAGAAATAAAAGGTTCAGCTTATAGTTTAAAAGGACGGTATCTTCTTTCTGTTCTTTAAGATTAAATTGAAGGTTTTTCGGTTTTAAAGAGACCTTCTGTTTATCGGAGACTGTCAAGGGCAAGATGGTATAACGAGTGTTGGACGCTTTTTTGTAAAATTGTTCCGTTAAATACGGTTTAATCGCTTCATTTCGCTTATGCACTGATTCAGCGGACAAAATATCCTCGGAAGCCTTAATTTCATACTCGGCATTTTTGTATTTCTCCGCTGCTTTCACGGCATCGTGTACTTCTGCGGCAGCTTTGTCTTCGTTCGAAGGCTTGCTGCTTTCATTTGCTGGAGCTGCGCTTTCGGGCCCAGTATTGGACGCTGATGCATTGCATCCCGTCATTAGTGCAAGTGAAAGGGAAATTGTGCTTAACAACCATTGGAATTTTCGCATAGTAGTCCCCTGTCATTCCGAAATAAAAATAGCCTAACTAATATTACCATACTTCGTTCTCGGAATCCATTTATATCCTCTACCTTCCAGTCATCTTACCGGAAAGCGGCTTTTACAAATACAATGCAATTGTTAGGCCAAGGATAAGCGCAACGCTTATAAATTCATACATTTCCAAAAAAAGCGGCAGACTCGAAGCTTTGCTTCGGCCTGCCGCTGCTTTAATTATATTATGTTGTCCGGTGATTTAACCGCCTACCCGCGCCAATTCGCGCATATTCGCTTCGAACGCAGCCATCATAGCAGCTTCGCCGGTCAGACCGCTCTCCTCCACCTTGCGGATTTGGTCCATCATCCGTTTGTAATCCTTCGGAATAACGCGGACGAATTTGGGCAGATTGTCCTGCCAGCTATCCAGCACACGCTGTCCGAGCGCACTGTTCGTCAGCTCCGTATGACGGATGACCATGCTGTGCAGCTCTGCGATCTCTTCCTGTTCCTCAACGCGCTCCAGCAGCACCATTTCCAGGTTGCAGCGGTTGATGAACGTATTATCCGGATCGAATACATAGGCGATGCCGCCCGACATTCCCGCCGCGAAGTTGCGCCCGGTTCCGCCCAGGACAACGACGCGCCCGCCAGTCATGTATTCGCAGCCATGGTCGCCCACGCCTTCAACGACAACCTTGGCGCCGGAGTTGCGGACCGCGAAGCGTTCACCGGCAATGCCGCTGATATAGGCTTCGCCGCTGGTCGCTCCGTAGAATCCCGTGTTGCCGACAATGATGTTCTCCTCGGCGGCAAACGTCGCTTTCGGAGAAGGCTTAACGATCAGCTTCCCTCCGGAGAGTCCTTTGCCAATGTAGTCATTCGTATCCCCTTCAACGGTAATCGTAATGCCCTTCGGCATGAAGGCTCCAAGACTTTGGCCGGCAGAGCCCGTGAAGTGCAGGCGGATCGTATCCTCCGGCAAACCGGCGGCGCCGTATTTGCGCGTCACTTCGCTGCCGAGAATCGTGCCGACGGCGCGGTTGACGTTCGTAATCGGCAGGGATGCTTCCACAGCCGTTCCATTTTCAATCGTCGCTGCGGCAAGCGGGAGCAGCTTGGATACATCCAGCGTCTCTTCCAGCCCGTGATTCTGCTTCTTGCTGTTGAAACGCGTGCTGCCTTCAGGCAGCTGCGGCGTGTGCAGCAATCCGCTGAGATCGACGCCTTTCTTCTTCCAATGATACGAAGCCTGAACGGCGTCCAGACAGTCGGTGCGCCCGACCATTTCTTCAATGGTGCGGAAGCCCAGGCTCGCCATAATTTCGCGCAAATCCTGCGCGACGAATGTCATGAAGTTAACGACATGCTGCGGATCGCCGGCAAAGTTCTTGCGAAGATCCGGATTCTGTGTTGCTACGCCAACCGGACAAGTGTCCATTTGGCAGACACGCATCATGATACAGCCCACAGCCACCAGCGGCGCTGTAGCGAAGCCGAATTCTTCGGCGCCCAGCAGCGCAGCCACCGCCAAATCGCGGCCGCTCAGCATTTTGCCGTCGGCTTCCAGCACGATCCGGTCGCGCAGATTGTTCAGCATCAGCGTCTGATGCGTCTCGGCAAGACCCAGTTCCCATGGAAGACCGGCATGGCGGATGGAGTTCATCGGCGACGCGCCGGTGCCCCCGTCGTATCCGCTGATCAGAATAACGTCGGCACGGCCCTTCGCCACACCTGCGGCGATCGTTCCGACACCAACCTCGGATACGAGCTTCACATTGATACTCGCGCGCGGATTGGCATTCTTCAGGTCATAGATCAGTTCCGCCAAATCCTCAATGGAATAAATGTCATGGTGAGGAGGCGGCGAGATCAGACCTACGCCTGCCGTGGAACCGCGAACCTCGGCAACCCAAGGATATACCTTGCGTCCCGGAAGCTGTCCGCCTTCGCCCGGCTTCGCGCCCTGAGCCATCTTGATTTGAATCTCATCGGCGTTCACCAGATAATTCGAAGTTACGCCGAACCGGCCGGATGCGACCTGCTTGATCGCGCTGCGGCGGGAATCCCCGTTGGCATCCGGAATAAAGCGCGCCGGGTCCTCCCCGCCTTCACCTGTATTGCTCTTGCCGCCGATACGGTTCATCGCAATCGCCAGCGCCTCATGCGCTTCTTTACTGATCGAGCCAAAGGACATGGCACCGGTCTTGAAGCGTTTCATGATCGATTCCACCGGTTCCACTTCCTCCAGCGGAATAGGCTCGCCTACCGGCTTGAACTCAAGCAGGGAACGGAGCGTCTGATGCTTCTTGCTCTCGCCCTGAACAAGCGCCGAATATTCCTTATACATATTGTAATCACCGCTGCGCACGGAATGCTGGAGCAGATGAATCGTCTGCGGGTTGAACAGATGATCCTCCCCGTCGCTGCGCCATTGATATTCGCCGCCGGAATCCAGCACCTTGTCTTTGCCGTCCTTGTCGGAGAAGGCGCGATTATGATGCGCAAGAGTCTCCATCGCCACTTCCTCCAGGCCGATGCCGCCGATGCGGGAAGGAGTCCAGGTGAAGTAGCGGTCCACGAAATCGGACTTGAGACCGACTGCCTCAAAGATTTGGGCGCCGCGGTAAGACTGGATCGTGGAGATGCCCATCTTGGACAGGATCTTGACCACGCTCTTTGTTGCGGCTTTGATATAGTTCTTAACGGCCTTCTCATGCGATACGCCTCTAAGCAGGCCTTGGGAAATCATATCGTCCAGGCTCTCGAAAGCCAGATACGGATTCACGGCGCTGACGCCGTAGCCGAGCAGAAGCGCATAATGATGCACTTCGCGCGGTTCGCCGGATTCCAGCAGAATCGTAACCTTCGTCCGGGTGCCTTGGCGGATCAGATGGTGATGCAGACTCGACACGGCAAGCAGTGCCGGAATAGCCGCATTCTCACGATCCACTCCGCGGTCGGACAGAATAAGAATATTGTGGCCCTTCTCGATCACGCGGTCGGCCGCTTCGTTCAGACGGTCAAGCGCGGTCCGCAGCCCTTCCGCTCCCAGCTCGGCCGGGAACAGTGTCGGAATGGTCATCGACTTGAAGCCTGCGCGGCGAACGTGACGGATCTTCGCGAAGTCTTCATTGGACAGAATCGGCGTTTCCAGCGCAATCTGTCTACAGCTTTCCGGTTCTGGATTCAGCAGGTTGCGCTCCGGCCCGATCGTTGTTGTCGTCGAAGTCACCAGTTCTTCACGGATGGCATCAATCGGCGGGTTGGTTACCTGGGCGAACATTTGTTTAAAGTAATTGTAAAGCCGCTGCGGGCGGTCTGACAGCACCGCAAGCGGAGCGTCATAGCCCATGGAGCCTACCGCTTCGGCGCCGCTGGAAGCCATCGGCTCCAGCACCTTGCGCAGGTCCTCGAACGTGTAGCCGAATGCCTGTTGAAGCTGCTGAACGTTGTCATGCTTCGGATTAGGCAGTTCGGGAGCTTCCGGAAGCTCGCTCAGGCTGATCAGATGCTCATCCAGCCATTCACGGTACGGATGCTCGGAAGCGATTGCCGCCTTCACTTCCTCGTCGGAAATAATGCGGCCTTCCTTAGTGTCGACCAGCAGCATGCGGCCCGGTCTCAAGCGGTCTTTGTATAGAACGTTCTCCGGCGGGATATCCAGTACGCCCGCTTCAGAGGACAAAATAATCAAATCGTCTTTGGTTACATAATAACGCGAAGGCCGCAGCCCGTTGCGGTCAAGAATCGCGCCGATCTGCACGCCATCGGTGAAGCCCATGGCGGCAGGCCCGTCCCACGGCTCCATGAGGGTGCTGTGGTATTCATAGAACGCTTTCTTCTTCTCGTCCATGCTGTCATGATTGCTCCACGGCTCGGGAACCATCATCATAGCCACATGCGGCAGGGAACGGCCGCTCAGGTACAGGAACTCAAACGTGTTGTCGAACATCGCCGTATCGGACCCGTCCGGGTTGATAACCGGCTTGATCTTCTCCAGATCACTGCCGAACACTTCGCTCTTGAACAGCGACTGGCGGGCATGCATCCAGTTTACGTTGCCGCGCAGCGTATTGATCTCGCCGTTATGGATCATGAAGCGGTACGGATGGGCACGCTCCCAGCTCGGGAACGTATTGGTGCTGAACCGGGAATGAACAAGCGCGATCGCCGATTCCAGCGCTTCGTTCTGCAGGTCGAGATAGAACGGACCGACCTGCTCTGTAGTCAGCATTCCTTTGTATACAATTTTGCGGCAGGACAAGCTCGGCAGGTAGAAGGAAGCGCCTTCTTCCGATCCGCCATAGCGGATGGCCAGCTCCGCCCGTCTGCGGATCACGTACAGTTTGCGTTCAAAGGCAAGATCATCCTGAATATCGTCGGAACGGCCAATGAATACTTGGCGGACATATGGCTTGGCGGCCTTCGCCGTCTTGCCCAGCATGTCGTCGCTGGTTGGCACATCGCGGTAACCGAGCACAGTCTGCCCTTCCGAGGCGATAATTTCACTCAGAGTGCGCTCATGCGCGGCGCGGATGTCTTCATTATGAGACAGAAAGAGCATGCCGACACCGTAACGGCCCGCTTCCGGCAGTTCAAAGCCGAGCGCTTTCGCTTCTTCGGAGAAGAACCGGTGCGGAATTTGCAGCATAATGCCCGCGCCGTCGCCGGAATTCGGCTCGCTTCCCTGGCCTCCGCGATGCTCCATATTGGCGAGCATGGTTAAGGCGTTGCTAACAATCTCATGAGAGGGCTTGCCTTTGATGTGGGCGACAAAGCCCATGCCGCAGGCATCTTTCTCGAACTGGGGATCGTAAAGGCCCTGTTTAGGGGGCAGTTCAGTGTGTCTCATCTTACGCAACCTTTCTATAATAAAGTTCTATAATAAAGCAGGGCATTATTAATAATTATTCAACGCAGATCGGTTATATTATTTTATCATCGACCTTACATGAGCGCAATTTAAACTTTTTTATTATGCCGATTAACATTAGCTTTTGCGACACAGCTTTACCGGATAAAAGCTTAAAAAATCTCATCCATGAATATTTATGCAATCCAACTGAATAAGTGCTTATTCATTGCAAACGTTTTACCCATGTAATGTTTTTAATCTCATGTTTTGAAACCGTTTTATTTTCCTGCAATAACCAAAAAGCGCCCTTTACGGGCGCTCCGGCTAATCATACTTCAACTGTCATAAGTCAAGATTTATACAGACAAAACTTGTTCACTATTCAGCTCCGTTTTTTCGTCACGTCCCCGGCTAATGAAGTACAGCAGCGTGATTACGAGGAACACCGCACCGTAAATGGCAAGCGTGCCTGCGTCGCTCCACATTCTGCCGTAATCGCCGGTGGAGATGACCGATCTGAAGCCCTGAACGCTGTAGCTCATCGGAAGCAGCGGATGAAGGGACTGCATCCATTTCGGAATGAGCTCCAGCGGGAATGTGCCTGCGCTTGTCGTCAACTGGAAGATCAGCAGCACGATCGCCACGAATCTTCCGGGCTGATCCAGCCAGGTTACCAGAGACTGAATCAGCCACATGAACGATAGGCTGGCGATAAAAGTAAAGACGTAGAATCTTGGCACACTCTGAACCTCAAGCCTCAGTCCGTAGAGCATAATCGACGCTACCACCAGAGACTGCAGAAGGCTCATGCCGGAGAAAATAAGGGTACGGCTCACAAACCGGTTGAATCGGGAAGCTTCCTCGACTGTAGTAGTACGCATTGAGATAACGATTGTACACATCAACGCTCCGACGAACAATCCCAGAGACAGAAAATAAGGGGCAAGCCCGGTGCCGTAATTCGGCACTTCGCTCAGCGTTTCCTGATTCAATTCCACCGGCTCGGCGAACATGCTGACTGTCTCGTCGGTTGTCTTAATGCCGCCCGTCTTATCCGCCGCATCGTTCAGCTTGCCCGCAAGCTCCGACGAACCGGTCTTGAGATCGGCCGTCCCGTCCTTCAAATCTCCGGCGCCGTCACTCAATTTCTGAGAGCCTTCCGCAACCGAGCC
>NZ_ASSD01000120.1 GCF_000520715.1 Paenibacillus zanthoxyli JH29 | reverse complement strand
TACCTGCAGGCGGCGCGTCACGGCTTCCACCAGCCGCGCCAGCTTGCTTAGCCCGGCAATGCGTCCGCTCGGAATATACCCGATATGCACCTTGCCGAAGAAAGGCGCCATATGGTGTTCGCACTGGCTGTAATAGACGATGTCCTTGACAATAACGAGCTCTTCATGGGACTCATCGAAGGTAACACCAAGAACTTCTCTAGGGTCGACGGAATATCCGGCGAAAATCTCCTCGTACATCCGCGTTACCCGGGCAGGCGTCTCCAGCAGCCCTTCCCTTCCGGTATCCTCGCCGATCAGCTCCAATATTTTCTGAACATGATACTCTATCTTCTCACGGTTGGCTGATACAGTTTCGTTCACATAATTTTTGACTCCGCCCATGAAACTTCCTCCTTCAGACCGTCCCCGCTAACAAGCGGAAGCCCGGTCCGGTTACTTGCTCTTTCTTTTGGGTCCTTTATTTCCGCCGGACGGACCACGTCCCGACATGTTAGGGTTCTTCATCATTTGCTGGGCGCGCTGCATTTGCTTACTGTTCAAATTATATCCCATCTGCTTGGCAACCTTTTGCAGCATCTCCGGATCATTCTGCATGTTGGTCATTTGCCTGCGCAGATAATATACACCAATGAAGAAGCCGCCGATCAGCCCCACAACCAGCGTAATAATAGGAAGTGCAATATTCATCCAAAAACCCACCTCTGAGCTGTAATGTGGCGCGCATCTTTAACGCGCGCGAATCTATCATAGCATTTCAAGAACTGGACAGCAATTGGAAATCCCAAACTGTCAGCCCGCTTCTGCTGTTAAGGGTCTATTGGGCCTGCCAGTCGAGACTTCGCCCGGCGCAAACGTTCGGCGACTTCCTCGTCCTGCTCACTTTCCAGCGCAAGCTCCACGGCCGCAAGCGCCGCCGCGCCGCCGATGGCGCCAAGCGCCCAGGCCGCCGCGCCGCGCAGTTCGGGACGCGGGTCACGGAGCAGCACTTCGCTCAGCTTCGGCACGGCGGACGCGTCTTTGAAATTGCCGAGCGCGATGACGGCGTTGCGCTGGATGGGCTTTTTCCCTCTCCAGGCGGCGGCGCTGCTTCCGAATTTCTCCTTGAACTCGCGGTTGCTGAGGTCAAGAATCGGCAGCAGCAGCGGCTTTGCCTGCTCGGGATCGGGCAGCAGCTCTTCATGGTGATCCCAGTTCTTTCCCCTGTTGTGGGGGCAGACAATCTGGCAAGTATCGCAGCCGTACAGACGGTTGCCGATTTTGGCCATGTACGTCTCGTCCAGAAAGCCTTTGGTCTGCGTCAGGTAAGAGATACAAGCCTGGGCATTAAGCTCTCCAGGCCCGACAAGCGCCCCCGTAGGACAGGCGTCAATGCATTTCGTGCATGTGCCGCAGCCTTCCGTTACGGGCGTGTCCGGCGGAAATGGGATATTGGTAACCATCTCCCCGAGATAAATCCACGAGCCCCATTTCGGAGAAATGACCGCGCAGTTTTTGCCGCTGAAGCCGATGCCCGCCCGCTCCGCCACCGCCCGGTCTACCAGAACACCGGTATCCACCATGCTCTCCATCACCGCATCCGGCACCCGCTGCCGGATGAACGCTTCCAGACGTTCCAGCGCCTCACGCAGCACGAGATGATAATCCCGGCCCCAGGCCGATCTCGCCAGAATGCCCCTGCGCTCGCCCGGCTCGGACTTTGGAGGATTGTCCATTTTGGACGGATAGGCCACCGCGATGGCGATGATTGACTTCGCCTCTCCTTCCCGCAGCGCGGGAATCGTTCGCTTGTCCAAATCCGGCTCCTCAAAGCCGGAATCATAGCCCTTGTCCCGGTGCTCCTGCAGCAGACTTTTCAAAAAAAGAAACGGCTCCGCCGTTGCAAACCCGATATCGTCAATACCGAGCGTCTGCGCCGCCTCCTTGATTTCTTTCTTCAGGCTCTCCCACCTTGGGGGCGGCGGCGCATAAGATGTGTATTCCGGGGTGTTCATAACCTCCGCCTCCTCTCAGGTCAGCGTGTACAGCCAATATCATTCCACATTACAATAGAAAAGCATATCTCCCGGCCGTTTGCAACGTAGGGGTGATATGCTGAAGTGAAAAGGGAACCGTTTCCCGGCTCCGGTAGTGCTGATCTTATATGGTTAATGGTTCCGCTTTCGCAATGTCGGCTAACCTGTCCTTAATTCACCCGACAATGCTCAGCTTTCGCACCGATTTAAAGATCTGGTTCTCGCCATAACCCATCGCTTCGTACAGGGGGAGGGCAGCCTCGTTATGCTCGTCGCCGACAACGTATATTCCGTTGACCTTGCGTGCTTGAAATCTACTCTCCATAGCGGATACAAGACTTCTGCCGATTCCTCTGCGGCGATAATCGGGATGAACGGCAATACGGAAATAACAACCATAATTTCTCTCTATCGTGCCAATCAGCGCTCCGACAATTTCCCCTTCTTCTTCCGCAACAACAATGAGATTGGAATCCCATGAAAGCTGTCTGGATAAGGGCTCGATGGTGTTCTCGAAACATTCTTCAGATAAGGCGGCTTGCAGCAGTTCAGTCACTGGACTTACGTCGCTTAATTGAAAGGAACGAACGTGCATTCTTTACAGTCTCCCTTTTCTTTAGCTTTGGATTTTACAAAAAGAAGGAGTTCCCTTTATATTCCGGAGGACGTAAAAAGCATCAACTAACGAGGAATGCCTGCTTTTATTACTATTAAAGCATATATTTCGAGCGATATCATTACTTTTATCACATAAGCGCTTGTAAGTAAGCGGATACATAGCACTTTATGAAAAATGTTCATCTTTTAGGAAAAATTTAGTGTATAGGTTGCTTTTTTCAGGAAATATTAACGTAGTTAACATCGCGTTTACATAGATTGTGGCTATTTTTGTCGGGAATTGCAGTTGCTTTACTTTATAAACGTTTTAGTTTGTTTAGTGTTGCATTCTCGTTTCAGATACGGTTTAATATGAATATGAGCTTGGAAGCAGGACCTATAATTGACATTGACATAAAAGATTATGGCGCCCCTTAAGCGGCAGAGTCTTTTATCTATACAAATTCCAATTACAATTCAGGAGGGATTTTTCCATGGCATTTGAATTACCGGCACTTCCTTATCCAAATGACGCTCTCGAACCGCACATCGATGCTACAACGATGGAGATTCATCACGACAGACACCACAACACCTATGTGACCAATCTCAACGCCGCACTGGAAAAGGCACCCGAACTGCAAGGCAAAGGTCTGGAAGAACTGATTGCCAATCTGGATGCTGTACCGGAAGCGATCCGCACCGCAGTCCGCAACAATGGCGGCGGCCACGCCAACCACTCCCTGTTTTGGGAAACGATCGGACCAAACGGCGGCGGTGCTCCAACCGGAGCATTAGCCAGCGCTATCGACAGCGAGTTGGGCGGCTTCGAGAAATTCAAGGAAGACTTCGCGGCGGCGGCAACGACCCGCTTCGGCAGCGGCTGGGCTTGGCTCGCGCTCAAGGACGGCAAACTGTTCGTGACCAGCACGCCTAACCAAGACAGCCCATTGATGGAAGGCGCGGCTCCGCTGCTCGGACTTGACGTATGGGAGCATGCCTACTACCTGAAATATCAAAACAAACGCCCAGACTACATCAAAGCGTTCTGGAACGTTGTAAACTGGGAAGCCGTCGGCAAACTCTACGACAGCGCGAAGTAAACCGCTGATTGATTTGTACAGCAAATTCAAAACCATATCAAGAAGAAACGGCTGCGCCGTCCTCGCAGGGAGGAGGGCGCCCGTTTCTCGTATAAATATAAGACCAAACGATAGGCGCGAAGCTT
>NZ_ASSD01000119.1 GCF_000520715.1 Paenibacillus zanthoxyli JH29 | reverse complement strand
CCTCTCCGCACCGCCGCAGGCGGGTACGGATTATCCGGAAAATTGATATCTATGGTGCCTAAGGAGGATTCATAAATGGGTCTCACATTATGCAATGTCCATTTCACCAAGCAGCCCCAAAGGGTCGTATACGTCTCGGGGTCGCTGATGAAAAGCCTGAAGCTGTCCGGGAAGAAGAATATCCGGCTGCGGCTCGGCAAAGACGCTATTCCGGCGGTAGTTAAACCGATTAATCGCGCCGGTAAGCATCTTTTTCTGGCTTCGGGCGTCCAACATGCTATCAAAGTGCCTAAATCGGGCAGCGTCTACTTACGCAACCTTCAGAACGACGAGGTTCAGCTCGGCCCGCTCGTTGGAGTTTTGTCTGACGGTCCGGCTGTTTCGGGCCAGCCGTTCGGTTCACGAACGGGCTTCATCAAGCAGCTGCTGCGCCAAGGCAGCAACATGTGCTACATCTTCGCGTTCATGCCCCGTGACATTAATTGGCAGCAGGAGCGCGTGTATGGTTACTTTCTGACGGAGAGCGGCAAGTTCGAACGCAAGATGGTGCCTCTGCCCGATGTTGTCTACAACCGGCTGCCCAGCAGGCGGATGGAAACCTCCCTGGCGATCAACCAGCTTCGGGAACGGTTTACCCGCAAGAAAATCCCTTTTTTCAACTGGAGCTTTTTCAATAAATCCGATATCTACCGGCAGCTTGAGGGCGACAGCTTCGCCAGGCAACACGTACCCGAAACGCACAGCAGCCCGGAGCCCGACTTGATTAAGGATATGCTTGAGCGCCATCATTTTGTCTACTACAAGCCATCAGCCGGCAGTCTGGGCCACGGCATTTACCGCCTGACCTATCTGCCCAAACGCGGTTATTTCGCCCGTTACCGCCAGGGTGGCAAAAATGTGCTGCTGCGCTTCTCCACCTTCGACAGCCTGATGCGGCAGCTGCGGTCCCGAATTGGGCGCAGCCTGAACAGCTACGTCGTTCAGCAGGGCATCCGGCTGATCGAAATCGACGGCTGCCCGATCGACTTCCGGTTCCATATGCACAAGAACGGTAATAACCAGTGGGTCGTAGTCGGGATCGGAGCGAAAAAAGCCGGACGAGGCAGCGTAACCACCCATCTGAAGAACGGCGGCTCCCTTCTTACGCCGCAGCAGGCCCTCGGCCGCGTATTCGGAGCCAAAGCCGATGAGGTGCTGCAGCGGGCGAAGCAGACGGCCATCCGGCTGGCGGAATCACTGGAAATCCAGCACCGTCATCTGCTTGGCGAGATCGGCTTCGATCTCGGCATCGACCAGGATGAAGATATCTGGATGTTCGAGGCCAATGCCAAACCCGGACGGTCCATCTTTCGCCATCCGTCCCTGCGGGCTGAAGGCAAGGCCTCCATTGAGCATATTCTGGAGCACTGCCTATACCTCAGCAAGTTCCGCAGGAGGGATGATATGTGAACATTCGGACAGATGACAAACCGGTCATCGCCATTCTGACGACCAGCGACAAGACGAGACTGTTCCGAGGCAACCATAAAAATTTTCGGGATATCATTCGCACCGGCAGAGAGCTCGGCTATCTCGCCTATGTCGTTACCGTTCGCGAACTGAAGCTGGAGAGCTCCACTGTTACCGGATACGTTCCGGGTCCGGGCAGGGCGTGGACTGCCGTCCAGCTGCCTTTCCCGCAGATCATTTACAACCGCATCCCAACCCGTGAGGATGAAGCCAAGCCCGCGGTCGCCCGCAAAATCGCCGCATGTCTGGAACACCCGGGCATTCGGCTGTACAATCCGTACTTTTTCAATAAATGGAGTCTATTCGAATGGCTGAAAGGCTCGAACGCCACTTCCCGTCATGTGCCGGCTACGAGGCGCCTAAGAAGCGTACGCACACTGTCTTCGATGCTGAAGACCCACACCAGCCTGTATCTCAAGCCGGAGAGCGGCAAAGCCGGAAAAGGGATCATGCGGCTTAAATACTACGCCGAGGGTACGCTGCCGTACCGTCTGCAAATCCAAACCGGGAAAAAGAACGTAACGTATAAGGCGGCGTCAATGGAGCGCCTGTGGACCCGCATCGGAAAGGAACGCGGCGGCTCCCTTTATATTGTTCAGCAGGCGATTGAGCTTGCGACCTGTAAGGGGAGACCGTTCGACCTGCGCGTGCTTCTGCAGAAAAACGGCAGGGGCGGATGGGCGGTAACGGGCGTCGGCGCAAGACTGGCGGGCTCCCGCAGCATTACGACCCATGTCCCGCGCGGCGGCAGCGTCGAAGACCCGTCCAAGATGCTGGAAGCGACGTTCGGACCTGAACGGACCGCATCCATCCTGAAGAACCTCTCTTCCACCGCCCTGCTGATCGCACGGCAGATCGAGCGCGCTTCCGGCTATACGCTGGGCGAAATGTCCATGGACCTTGGAGCCGACGACAAAGGCGGACTGTGGTTCTTCGAAGCCAATTCCCGGCCCATGAAATTCGACGAACCGGACATCCGGAAGCTCTCGCTGGAACGAATCTTCTATTACAGCCAGCACCTGGCCCGCCAGACCGCAATCATCCCGTAAAGGACGTGACAAACCAGATGCAGATATCCTCCGTATTTGCCGCCGGCGTGGCGCTTACTCCCGGACCCTCAGGCGCGTCAGCCCTTTGCCCACAACCCATGGGAACGGTGCTCGGAGATGACGGAGCGGCAATGCAGGCGGCGGAGCCGAGCCGGGCATCCATTTTCATGCAAGGAGGTGAACTCCTGTGCCAGAGCCCGTCTTAGGTATTCTTACCCTGTACCTGAACAACGCCAAGCAGCTCGAAGAGAAAAGCATATACAGCAAAATGATCACCCAGGGCAAACGGATCGGCCTTGATGTCTTCGTGTTCACGCCGATGGATGTCGATAGCGGAAAGCAGCGGATTAATGCAATGGTATTCGATCCCGGAACGGGCAAATGGGGCCGCAAATGGCGGACCTTTCCCGACATGATCTATGACCGCTGCCGCATTCAGCGCAGCGAGCGGTTCCAGCAGCTGCTGCGCTTCCGCTCGCGTTACAATCATCTTACCTTCCTGAACCGTCCGCTGCGCAACAAATGGACGATTCATCAGACATTCTCGCAAAAAGGCCGATTCCGGCCGCATATGCCGACTACACTGCTGTACCATTCATCCTCGGATTTGCATCAAATGCTTAAGGCCAGCCCTGTAATTTATATCAAGCCGATAAACGGCACCGGCGGAAGAGGCATTCTGCGCATCGAGCGGCTGAAAGAGGCTCGCGGAATGTTCGATATCCAGGGCCGCCGCCAAAATCGCCGGATTATCCCGCCGCGCAAGGTGTCGCTGCCCCGGCTCGAGTCCATCGTACGCCAGTGGTGCATCGGCGGCCGTTTCCTGATCCAGCAGGGGATTCCGCTGCGTCTTCCGAACGGCCGGTTCCACGATTACCGGATGCTCGTTCAGAAGAACAGCGAAGGCAATTGGGAACTGACCGGAATAGCGGGCCGTGTAGGGGCGGCTAAAAGCGTGACCTCCAACCTGCACGGCGGCGGGCACGCTGTAAAAGCGGAGACGCTGCTCAAAGAATGGCTGGGCAGCAGCGAAAAAGCGGCTAAAACCTTG
>NZ_ASSD01000118.1 GCF_000520715.1 Paenibacillus zanthoxyli JH29 | reverse complement strand
TAGAGGAAGGAGTCTTCTCGGCTTTTTAGATAAAGTTTTGGACTTTGAAAAAGGATAACCTGCGACGATACATCCTTTTTCCACAAATGTTAATTCAAGAGGGACCATTCCTGCACAGATACATGTTTTCCCTCCTTGACCTCATGTTATTGCAGAAATGCTTGAAATTCCTGCACGATCGCAGCTCTTTTTCAATCGATCAAAGGATCAGCGGAAGAAAATGTATTTACGCAGTTTTGTCCGTACCCGAAAAGGGTACCAGTTAGGCGTAGAAGAGCGGGTCTCTTTTTCATGAACATATTCTATGCTCTCAGCGGCAGCCAGGCCAGCACATCCTGAATTTTGGCATCCCAATAGCCCCATTCGTGGGTTCCCGGGCTTTCCTCATAAGTTAAGGATAGGGAGGTTGCTCGGGCGGCATCGCGAAAACGCAGATTATCCTCATACAAAAAATCCTCCGTACCGCAGCATTGGTACAAAAGCGGCTTCGGTCCGCTCGAGGCGTCTACCTTTCGGATCAAGGCCAGAAGGTCCTCGTCCGTTCCTGAGATATCCTCATTGCCAAAAATCATTTCAAATTCTTGTTTGGACATAGTGTTGCCATGGTTGATATGAAGATGCGCCACATCGAGTGCTCCGGATAGACTGGCAGCAGCGGCAAAAGCCTCCGGCTTGCGAAGCCCCAGCTTGATTGCCCCATAGCCTCCCATCGACAAGCCTGCCGCGAAGTTATCCTTACGCTCCGCCGACAGCGGAAAGAACGAGCGCGCCAGCGCCGGCAGTTCCTCGCTGATAAAGGTCCAGTAGCGCCCCCCGTAAGCCATGTCTGTGTAAAAACTGCGATGCACCTGCGGCATAACGACCGCAATTCCCAGGTTCGCGGCATAACGCTCAATCGACGTGCGGCGAAGCCAAATGGAGTGATCATCCGACAATCCATGCAGCAAGAACAAGGTAGGATGCAGGCCGTTACGGGCATTGCTGCTCATTCCGATTTGTGTCTTCGTCTTCTGTGGCAGAATCACCGTCATTGACGTGCTTAGACCCAGCGTTTCCGAATAGAACCGGCATTCGATCAAGGCCATATTACTGACTCCTCCTCATGGGCAAATCATATCATAGTTATAGCAACTTAAATTATAAGAATGAATAGAGTTTTTCTGCAAGAGGGAGGGACCGGCCGGCAGCACATGCTGAAGGAGAACAAGTCACGCTAAAGCTATATACGAATGTGTTATTATGCTGGAATCGGCGCTTTTGGATAACTTGTTCTAAATGCAGAAGTGAGGGGGAACGAAGGTATAAAGTAGAGCGGAAAAGGGGGAAGGAGAGGCGTGTCTAACTATGATTGCCGGGCGAGTAAATCGGAGACATAGACGGCTCCGGCCAGCTTGCCGCCGTCAGTGATGATAATGCTGTCATTCTGCTGCATGGGATGGCGGTCCATCGCCATTGCCAGAACCGCAGACGGCTCAGTGGTGATGTCGACAATCAGCGGGTCTTTTTGTGCAAACTTCATTGCGGGTTCCTTGTAGAATGTGTCCATTCCGAACCGGCCGGATACTTTTAAAAAGAATTTTTCGCTCATGAGCAGCCCCACCGGCTCGTCCGCAGGGCTACAGAGGACAAGACATTTGGACTCCGGGTGATTGAACATTAGGCGAAGCGCTTGGCGGCAGGTGCTGTAGTCATAAACGATCGGTGCAGGTCGCATAATATCGGCCAGCTTAACAGTGGTGGATATTGCCGTTGTTGTCACGATAAGTCATCCCTTTCTGAATATAGTGATTACTTGAGTATATCATCAGTATATCAGCAGATTGTAAAGGGGACGGCCTGCTTAGGTAAAGCAAGAATTAAATATGTTGGGCGGCACCCCATGCCTGCTTGCTTGAGCGCCGCCCGGTCTATGCTATCTCGCAGAAACCCCTTTAATTATTTTTCCTTATTCCATCCTCCACCAGCGGACGCTCGGAGGGCTCCGGGGAGGATGGTCTTGCTCCGCCTGAACCGACGGCGACAAGGGCTTGCTGCGGCCGGTAGGTGTCGCGCGACAGTCTTTTTCTGTCTACGGCCTTGCCGTCCACCTTGCGGGTGAGGTAGGTCTCAACGACATATCCGGCTTTGCCGTTCTGGAGCGTGCGCGAAGCCCCGGCCGGCAGGGTTGCATCGGAAACCGTCCGGCTGCCGGGAGTTAGGATATCCACGGTCCGAGACTCAACCTCGTACGATACATTTTCCGGGAAGGTGCCAAAGAGCTTGACGGTCAGTGTGCGGCCCTGCACGGCGGATCGGATTAATAAATAGCGGCCGGTATTGTTGCGGAAGCGGAAATTGATTGACCCCTGGGAGAAGGTCGCATCCTGGCCCTTGGGCAGGTAGCTTACCGGCAGGGAGTGGTTGCGCCGCTCTACGATTTCAAGTCCCGTGCGCAGCGCCGCATTGTACAGCGTGCTGGACACTTGGCAGATGCCGCCGCCGACGCCCGGCTGAAGCTTGCCGCTCACAATGACCGGCGCTTCGCGGAATCCTGTGGTTTTCTCCGCTTTTTCGATTGCTTTACTGTAGTCGAATATTCCCCCTGGGGGCAGGAGCGTATCATTCACCGCTTTAGCGGCGGATTCCACGTTGTAGCTTCTTCCCGGTCCGCTTGAGCCCAGCGAGGTGCTGAATTCGGCAATCTTGCGCGCCACTCCCTGTTCCCGAAGCGATTCAACCGTCACATCCGGCTGTACAGTTTTAAGCGGAAGCTTAGCGGTGATGCCCGTGCTCCGCAACGCCTCCAACTGGTCGAAGCTTCCCGGGAGACCGGCCCGAAGCGAAGCTTCCATGCCGTTCCAGTCAACCCTGCGGGAGGTCTCCCCCGGTGTATAGACGATTTGGTCGCTCTCCGTAATTCTCCGGGTGGCATTCACGGGTTCGCCGAAAGTGGTCCGCTCCCACTGGGGACTCAACGTGCGTTTCAGCACCGCGCTGTCCCAGCCGGATTCAAGGC
>NZ_ASSD01000117.1 GCF_000520715.1 Paenibacillus zanthoxyli JH29 | reverse complement strand
ACCCGCCAGCGGCGGCTGGCCGAACTGGAAGAAGCCATTGCCGGACTGGAGGAAGAAATCACGCTAATCGAAACGGAGATGACGATGCCGGAGGTCTATCAGGACTACATGGTGCTTCAGGAGCATGAGCGGGACTTAAACGAAAGGAAACAGCGGCTTGCCGGATTTTTTAGCGAATGGGAAGTCCTTGCTGACGAATAATAGGAGAAAATCGTCTCACATTCTTTTAACAATTTAGGATTTGGTCACACTCTATTATCCACAAGGTTGTCCCCAGATTTCGTGCATAACTGTTATTAAAAAAAGACCCAACGGGTCTTTTTTTGTGCATCAAACCGCCGTTTGTTGTGTCAAGACTTTTTTATCCACCAGATTATCCACATTATCCACATTTCTTACACCCGCCTGTGAAAAACTTGCCCCCTTTTTCGGGCATTAAAAAAGCAGGCTTAAATGCTGCTTTTACACGATTTTTACACAGATCGAACAGAATATGTGGATAACCTTGTCCACAACTTGACAAAAACCGTCTATCTGTGCTTTGCCTGCATAAAAACGAATCTTCCCTCGCTTTTAAGTTGCTGGAAAGATGCGCTTTCGGTTTATCAAACTGCGTAAGAGATAGGCTTGGCGCTGCTGCCAGTCTGGACATGAAGCACTCCCAGCCTATACCTTACGCCTGACGGCTGGGCGATTGCTTTATCATCTGCAGCAGTTCATCGTCGCTGACGGATTTTTGACGGTCTGCCAGCCGCTTGAAGGATTCGTACAGCTCCTCCAGCTCGGCAGGCTCCAGAGTGATGCCATATTGCGCGGCCCGGTCCTTGAGCGCGTGCCGACCGGAGTGTTTGCCCAGGATAATCATGCTGCGCGGAATGCCAAGACGCTCCGGGTCCATGATTTCATAGGTGCTACGGTCTTTGAGCAGTCCGTCCTGATGGATGCCCGATTCATGCTGGAACGCGTTCCGGCCCATGACCGGCTTGTTGTAGGCGAGCGGAAAGTGCATCATCTCACTGACCAGGCGCGACGTCTCATACAGCTTGTTCAGAGCTAGATCGGTCTTGGCATTCAGCGCATCTCCCCGGGTTTCCAGCGCCATCGCCAGCTCCTCCAAAGCGCAGTTGCCCGTCCGCTCGCCGATCCCGTTAACGGTCACTTCAATCTGCGTCGCGCCGCCGGCGATTGCGGCAAGGCTGTTAGCGACAGCAAGGCCAAGATCATTATGGCAGTGGGCGCTATAGCTGACCTTGTCGCCGCCCCTTGCGCCCTGCCGCACCCGCCGGAACATCTCGCCGTATTCATGAGGCAGAGCGTAGCCGACGGTATCCGGCAGATTAATGATCGTCGCCCCCTCCTCAATGACCGCCTCAACCATTTCAATCAGATCATCGGTACCCGTGCGCGCGGCATCCATTGCCGTAAACTCCACCGTATCGCAGAACTGACGGGCATAAGCGGTCATTGCCCGGGCAGCCGCCACGACCTCGGCCCGGCTCTTGCGCAGCTGATGGCGCAGATGAATGTCGGAAGAGGAAATAAACAGATGGATTCGCCGGCGCTCGGCGTCCTGCGTCGCCTTGACGGCGGCATCGATATCGCCTCTGACGGCCCTGGCGAAGCCGCAGATTTCCACGTTCCGGATTTGGCGGGAAATGGTCTGGACCGCCGCAAAGTCTCCGGGACTGGAGACTGGGAAGCCCGGCTCCAGCACATCCACCCCAAGCTCGGCCAGCTTGCATGCGAGCACGATTTTTTGCTCCGGCGTCAGGCTCGCCCCCGGTGCCTGTTCCCCGTCTCTGAGCGTTGTATCAAAAATGTTTATCTTCCTGCTAGGATGCACTGTCATTGTAAAATTCCTCCCGATTTATAGGTTTGGGTATGGTCTACAGCTGGCTAAGCACGCAAAAACCCGCCGTCTCCTTCAAAGAGACGGCGGGTTTCCCCTCCGCGATACCACTCTTCTTGACGCGCTATGGGCGGAAATCTTCATTTCCCTCGGTAGCGTCCAGCTCATCTTCCCCGAAGCGCCGCTCCATTTCAGGAAGCGCACCTTGCGGGGAAAGTCCGGTAACGGGGACGATCCGTAAGCCGCGTACCTCGCCGCTTGGCCCGCTGACTGGTTACCGGATCGGCCGTTCCCCGGTTCCAAATTCAGCGCGGCTGCAAGCCGCAGTCTCCGCTCATCCGCTCCCGGGCGAGATTCAAAGGGGGATGACCGCTGCGTCGCACCGACCCGCAGCTCTCTGCCTTGCCATCCTTCCTTCTACTGCTCCCGTTCATCGCGTTATCCTATCTTTCTTGTGAACAAAAAAAGCCCGCCGTCTCATCAAGAGACGACAGGCTGTGCCTTCGCGGTACCACTCTTGTTGATATATCGTTCAGACTCGCATAGGCGGTCTCTTCGACATATCCACTTAACTGTCATGCGGTCCGGTAAAGAATAAATGCTTCTTCCCTGTCCGAATGACCATCCTTTCACGGAGACGATCCGTAACGGCGTACTATCCACCAGCCGTGCACTGCCGGTTGACGCATGTGCTCCATAGCTTAACATGCATCTCTTTCCGCCGTTCCGCTCCCGGACGAGTTCAGGATTCCTTCGGCTGCGTCGCACCGACCCGCAGCTCTCTTTACCCCGGAATAACCTTACTGCTTCCGATCATCGCGTTTGTCATTATGATTGTCATGATTATACGCGCGGACAATCGCCGCTGTCAATAGCCCTTAACCGACCAATCTTCCAGGGAAAAGCCGGGATCGGCCACCATGTCCAGCGGCGTTCCGCCGTCGCTTCTCCATTTCACATAAGCGGCTGCGCCGATCATCGCGGCGTTATCCGTGCAGTACACGGCCGGAGGAATGATCAGCTCTATGCCTTCACTTTCACAGCGGGCCGCAAGCGCCTCTCTCAGCCCCCGGTTCGCAGCCACTCCGCCGCACAGCAGCAGCTGCCGCGCTTCCGTGGCGCGGACGGCCCGGACGGCTTTTTCCACCAGCACCTCGACGACCGATTCCTGGAAGCCGCGAGCGATAGCCGCCACATCAGGCTTCAGCCCTTTCATCCGGCTTTGGTTCACCAGATTCAGCACTGCCGACTTCAAGCCGCTGAGGCTGAAATCGTAGGAATCCGGCTCCAGCCACACCCTCGGCAGCACCGCCGCTTCCGCCGCTTCATGCGCCAGCTTGTCCACATGCGGACCGCCTGGATAGGGGAATCCCAGCGCCCGGGCCACCTTGTCGTAGGCTTCGCCAACCGCATCGTCCCGCGTGCGCCCGATAATCCGGAAGCGCCCTTCCGCTTCCAGGCTGACCAGCTCCGTATGTCCCCCGGAAGCTACCAGCGCCAGGCATGGGTACTTCAGCTCTTGCACCAGCCGGCCCGCATAAATATGTCCGGCGATATGATGCGTCCCGATCAGCGGCTTGTTCCAGGCCAGCGCGAGAGCTTTGGCAGCCACAACGCCGACCAGCAGAGCTCCGACTAGTCCCGGTCCCTGCGTTACCGCGACCGCGTCCAACATATCCGGTGTAACTCCGGCCCGAGCAAGCGCCTCTTCCACAATAAGCGTAATGACCTCCACATGCTTGCGGGAGGCCACTTCAGGCACCACACCGCCGAAAGCGCGGTGAGTTTCGATCTGGCTGGAGATGATGTTCGACAGCACCTCATAGCCCTCTTTTACAACAGCCGCCGACGTCTCGTCGCAGCTTGTCTCGATTGCCAATATATAGACAGGCTTTGGAGTGCCCGTTTCGTCCTTCATTCCAATCACACTCTTCCTTCCATAACCCCGTAATCCAGATAAGACGGCAGATCCGCCCACATAATCAGCGCATCCTCACGGTTGTCGGAATAATATCCTTTGCGCAGACCGGCGGGCCGGAAGCCTTTTTTGCGGTACAAATTTTGAGCGATTTCGTTAGATACTCGCACTTCCAGTGTGATCGATTTCATCCCGAGATAGGCGGCGGTCTTCATCAGCTCATCCAGCAGCCTTTCGCCCCATTTTCGCCCCCGGTACGCCTCAAGCAGCGCGATATTTGTCACATGCGCCTCATCTACAATCGCCCACATTCCCGCGTAGCCGATGATGCGGCCATCAAACTCCATAACCATGTACCTGGCAAAATGATTATGCGTAAGCTCATTGCGGAAGGCCTCTCCTGTCCAGGGCATCGTAAAGGCTTCATGTTCGATCACGAGAATATCGGGGATATCTTCCACTTTCATCAACCGAAAACTAAGACCTTCTTCCCGCCCTTTTGCCGGTTCAGCTTCCGTCATCTCGATTTCACGCCTCCTTTGCCGGCTTTGAGCAGATTCGCTTCCGCTTCCGCAAGCTGTGTATAATTGGGAATTAGGCCGTGGACATCGTCGGTATCTCCGGATGCATGCCGCGCTTCCCCAAGAAATCCGATCCAGCAGCCTTCCAGCTCATATGGCAAAACGCGCAGCTCGGCGGCGCCCTCCAGCGGCTTCAGCGAATCCGTGCTCCCATGCGCAGCCGTCTCGCCGACAAACCAGAGCCGGCGGGGGGCCTCCCCTAGCGCCTTCGCTTTCTCCAGGCGCTCCGTCAGGGACTGCACCCAATCCGCCATCAGGCGTATCCGGTCCGGTGCAAGACGCTTCGGCGCACTCCCGCCTTCTGCGGCGAACAGAGCCGTATACACCTGACCGCGCCGCGCATCGAGTAGCGGAATAATCCAGTCCGGTCCAAAGCCGTCAGCGGACGGCTCTTTCCCGGCGGCGGCTTCGTCCGGGCTTCCCACGCCGGCGCTCCAGCCGCCCCAGGCCAGCGCCTGCAGCGTGGACACGCCGACGACGGGCAGCTTCCAGCCCCACGCTAGCGACTTGGCTGCCGTGATGGCAATCCGGGTTCCCGTATAGGAACCCGGCCCAACGCCGACGGTAATGCCGTCCAGCATTTCGCTTCCTCCCGAAGCCTGCAGCGCCTCGCCGATAATCGGCAGAAGATGCACGGAATGGTTGCGTTCTCCCGACGCATTAATTTCATGCAGTACCCTTCCGCCCTCGGTCACTGCCACGCCGAGCGTTGCCGTCGCCGTATCCAGCGCCAAAAACCGCTTGCGCGGCTGTTCAATTGCATTCGTCATGCTTGCTATAACCCCACTTCTGTATCAGACCGCGGCAGACGCTCTCATAAGGCTCTCCAGCTGCGGTTACTGTAATCACGCGTTCCTCCGGCCCTGTCGTCTCCAGGCGGATATGCAGATGTCTCTCGGGCATCAGGTCCGAAAGTATACTGCTCCATTCCACCAGACAAACTCCCTGCCCGTAGAAATATTCGTCC